>CALXYZ010000066.1 GCA_944393075.1 uncultured Anaerobiospirillum sp.
CTAGTGATGTATATTTCATTCTGATGAATTAGTTTTGATACGACTATGTTAGGTTTCCCGAAATTTCCCTGTGAACCTGCGCTTGTAAGTTCCTCACTAAAAAGCTAAAGAAAAGCACGGTCACCTCTCCAAGGTCATTGACCTCAGAAAGGCAGCCGTGCTTTCTGGCTAAAGAAGCTACTTGCCTCTACTGTACCTACTCTTCGTCGTCATCTAAGAGCAAGTCCTCAAGCGAACTTGTGTACTTCGGCTCTTCTTCCTCAGCCTTCTTCTTTGCTTTGGACTTGGACTTAGCCTTAGGTGCAGGTGCACTCTCGGTCGCCTCTGCGCCTTGAGCTGAAGCTAAGACCTCTCTTAACTCAATCTCGTCAGCGAGGCTTGGAGCTTGAGGCTTAGTCTCTCCCACATCAACCACAGGCACAACCTGATCTTCAGCCTCATCAGTACCATTAAAGAGCGAGTCTAAGAAGTCGAGCTTAGAGAGCGCCTCATCGGTACGCTGTTGTTGATACTGCTTACGCTCTTCGTCACGCTTCTTGGCGTACTCTTCAGGGCTAAAGTAGTTACCAAACTCGTCTTTGAGATGCAGATCCTCGGTCTTATCATCACTGCTGCTTGGTTTGCCCTCGGTCTCGGTCTCTGCCTCAGACTCAGCATCAGCCTCAGCCTCAGCTGTAGACTCTACAGCGACACCATCCTCATCCTCAGTGATCAGCTTAGCTGAACCATAACCAGCAACCTCAGCTTCGGTGCTTACCATCTGATCAAAGAGTTCACCAGAGCTCTTATACTCTGCAATCATCTCAGCACTAAGCTCTTGGGCATAGCCGGTAGTGTAGCCAGCACCACGCTTCAAGGTAGCCTTAGTCTCGGCTTTGGTCTCGGCTTTGGTCTCGGCTTTGGTCTCGGCATTAGCCTCAGCCTTTGCTTCGGCTTTTGCCTCTGGCTTGGTCTCAGCAGCCGCCTCCTCAGCATCACCAAAGAGTGAGCCTTGGGTCTCGCGAGCTTCAGCGTCGTCTGTAGCTGCGGCGGCAGTGGCAGCCTGCTCAGAACTCTTGCGCTTACGCGTTGGCTTTGGAGCCTCGTTGATACCTAAGGTTGGGCCCGAGAACTTACCTTGCTCCTCGCGGATACGCTGATCAAGCTTAGCTACCAGCTCCTTAGTCTTATCAGTGCTCAACGCATTGATTGGATCATTGCCACTTTGCTCGTCACCTGCCCCTGCACCAGTACCTGCTGCAGCAGTGGCATTACCACCTAGGACGGCACGCAGTGGAGCCTTTGCTAAGTGCTCCTTGAGCTTGCGCTTTAGGATGTAGTCCATGAGGTCGTAGTTGACCACGGTCGACTCGTGGGTGTCTTCATCACGGTAGACAAAGGCCACGTGGTTGACGTACTTCTCGATGATATCGAGCTTCTGCATTGGGGTGGCAACTAACAGCTGCAAGTTAAACTTGCTAAAGAGTGTTAAGGCATAATCCACCGACTGTGGCGAGCCACGACCGAAAGCCTCGTCAATGATGACGAAACGGTACGAGCGATCGTGGTAGTTATGGTACAGGGTGGCGGCATTTGGGCCGACCTCAATGTTGGCCACAACTTCATTGTTGATGGAGTCTGGAGCCTCTTCATTGAGCTTACGAGCCTTACTGCGGTACTGATAGGCCAAGGACGAAGCAAGCACGGTATAGGCTAACTTTTCCTTTTGACCACCAGACTTACCACCAGAGTCCTCGTAGTAATCGACTTGGCTATCGTCTTGACGAGAGTGTTCAGAGGCCGAAAATTCGAACCACTGCTTCACGTCAGTGACCTTCTTACGCCATCTACCGTCGATATCAGCACCATTGACCTCGCCCTTGAAGCGGTCAATTAAAGCCTTAACTTCGTGGAACTTGCGATCAGCCTCAGCAAACGACCACTCGCTTACCAGCATATTGCTCGTGCAGTTACGCAAATCGTTTCTAAACTGCTTGATCTCCACGTCTGGGCTTTCAGTAGCCACCATCTGGATGTAGTGATCTGGATTAAAGTCCACATCCTTCATAATGGTGTTGATGTCGGCGATGCGCTCTTTGATCTTGCGGCTTTGCGACAACAATGCAGCGTGCAGCGAGCCAAACTGCTCAATGGTCTCGCGGTTGAGCTTGTCCTTAAAGGCCTCCACAAAGCGTGGTAAATCGTCTTGTTGCAGCTTGTCTAAGAAAGCCTTAAACCCTTCCCAAGCCATGGCACGGGTAGCGTCTAAGTTGCGTCCTGCCACCACGAAGGTCTGGGTAAACTTGCTTTGCAGGTTCACTAACTCTTCAGACAAGGCGGTCTCGCTATCCTTGAGACGCTTGATAACACGCTTTAAGTAGCCATCAATTTCGCTGGCGATACGCTCAATGTGCTCGTAGTTGACGTGAGCAAAGTGCAGACGCTCTACCGCCTCATCGCGCATCTTCTCGATGGCGGCCACAATCTCAGCGCTTAAGTACTGAGCAGGAGCACCTAAGTCCACAGCATGCTCATACTCTAAGCGCAGGCTGTTGTTACGGTTTTCGACTTGGCCCTTTTCTTTAAAGAAGTTGTCGCGGCGCTCTTCTAAGACCTTGTGCTCTTTCTTGTAATCCTCAAGGCGCTTCTCCAAGGTCTCAATGATGTTGCTTGAGCGCTTAAACTCTTCTAACTCAGCATTGAGACGAGCAATCTCTTCGTCATAGCGCTTGTAGTCGATATAAGCAAAGCTCTTGATCTCAAGGAGACGGGTGATCGCGGCCATGTGTGACTGAATGGTGCTGCAAGCTTGACGCAGGTTGCGAATCGTAGCCTTAGCATTAGCCACCACCGAGTTGTGCTGAGCCAATTCAGCCTTGAGAGCAGCGATCTTTTCCTCGTTGGTCCAACCTAAGATGTAGTCGTTGTTGCGGCTCTTACGGTCGTCCTTCTCGTTACGGCCACCACGCTTGTTAAGACCCGAAGGCATCAGTGCCATGCGCTCTTGACGGTACTCGTCTTGGTTTTCAGTACAAACGAAGTTGTACTGCTGCTCTAAACGCTGCTTGATGTAGTTGTAGAACATTGGATCTTGTTTGATCTCAAGTTTACGTGGCAGCGACGAGGCCGTGACACGAGCACGGTTTAACCCTGACATGCCGGACAATGCTGAAGCAAAGGCGTTGTTGCCCACACGATTGCCGCCCTCATCAGCATCAAAGTCATTTTCCTTGATGCGCTCGAAGACTAAGAGCATCTGCAAGTCGTTGTGGTGCACGTAGTTCACAACATCGCGGTAGTACTGCTCTGGTACCAACATGGTCAGACCAAAGTTACGCAGCACCTTTTCGATGGCGTATTCCCACACACCCTTTTCTTCGTTCTTGACTTGTAACAGCTCACCGACGAATGGCAGCTCATTTTCGCTACAGCCAATGCTTTGGCAGATGCGCTCACGCACAAGGATGTTGCGGCTTGGGATGTTGTTTTTGCGCGACTCTAAGGACTTGATCTCAGAAGAGATCTCGTTGATCTTCTCTTGCTCACGCTCTTGTTCAGTGGACTTCTTGACGATGTTGTCTTGGTACTGATCAAGGTTGCCCTTGTATTCTTCTTCCATCGCCACCAACTTCTTGTTGAGGCGGTTGAAACTAGTCTCATCCTCAATTGGATCTAAATTGAGGTTACGCAACAAGCTCGCGTGATTAGTGAAGCTAGCGTAGATGCGGTTACGCTCTTTTTGCTCGGTAGCAATGCTTTGACGCAAGAAGTCACCACGATTACCACCTTGACGATTGATTTCATCACGGGTGGAGAGGATGTTGGTATTAACGTTCTCAAGATCATCCTTGATCTTTTGGATCTGGACTTCAAGCTCGTCCATACGCTGTACATTGCGGTCAAGCTCCACTTTGATGAGACTGGCCTTTTGCTGATACAGGTATGGGTTAGCACCGTCTTGGCAGCGGCTTAAGAAATCGATTTGCTTTTGCAGGGTTTGGTATTGCTCACCCTTTTCGCAAATTGGCTCTAAGGCTTCAACCTGCTTTCTTGCTTCCTCCACACTCTTGTACGAAGCGTCAAGGTCGTTGAAGCGGTCGATCATTTGCTCCACCAGCTCATCGCCATTGCCATCTTCCAACATCTGCTTGCGTACGAAATCAGAGATGTTGCTGATCGACTTCATCGAAATGGTCTTGTAGAACAAATCTAAGACCTTGGTGCCTTCGATACCAAAGGCGCGCTGCATCTGGGCATAGTACTCCGAGAAATGCTCATAACGGGTACAGCCGATCTTACGCAGCTTTTGGCCTAACTCGCGCATATCGTTGACTGGCAACACGTCTTGCTGCAAGTTAAAGTCGCGATCGCCAATGAAGTAGTAACGGGCTGGGGCGCTCTTGTTTTTGAGCATCACCATGCACTGTACTAAAATCACCTTCTCATCTAACTTGCGGTTGTAGAAGGCAGCCATAATGATCGAGAGCACTGCCTTGTCTTTAGAACGCAAGCCCATCTCGGTTTTGATGCCTGAGCTGTTGTCGTTTTTGTACAGACCTAAGACATAGCTAGCGAGATTACGCTCATTCTTTTCGGCACCGGCAGCCTGATTAAAGACCACCTTTTTGACATCATAGAGCAGCACCGTGATGGCATCGATAATGGATGACTTACCAGCACCATTATCACCAGTCATCAGCACGTTTTGACCACCAAAGTACACCGACTTGACGTTGTTGTTGAAGCTACCCCAGTTGTAGACGTCAACACGCTCTAATCTAAAGCCATCGTAATTCTCATCACGACGAGCTAAGCGCTGCAAATCCACCGCAGACAGCGACACTGCATCGCCACTAGCAGCCAAATCAATCAGGCTCTGAGCCTCACCACCACTAGCTGCGCTAGTGGCAGCGTTAGTAGCAGCGCCCGCCTCTGCTGCCCCAGCATCAGCTGCGGCGACTGCGGCGGCGACTGCGGCGGCGCTACCAGCGACTTCAGGCGCGGTAGCGGCGGTAGTGGCTGCAGCAGCAGTGCCTGTTAGTTGTTCTAACTTGTTTTCTTGCTCTTGCATGAGTTTTAACCTGTAACCTCTGTTACCTGTGCCTGCATGTTATTCAGCAGCATCGTCGCCATCTAAGGCTAAGTTGTCTAAATCACCGCTGAGCTTGTTTTTAGAGCGACCACCTTCTCTGATGTTCTTGACGTAAGCAGCTAACGTCTCGTCAGCTTGCTTTAAGATCTCTGGGGTGACGATCACACCGATGATACGACGCACTTCGATACGCTCTAAGGCTGTATCCTTAACGTCTTTGGAGCTCTTGTTGCGACCTAACAGACCTAAGGAGCAGAGATTGTCGATAGCGCGATTGAGATTGTCGTCTAAGCGCTTGTCGTTGTTGACTTTGCGGATAAAGGTCTTGACCATGGTCAAGATCTCAGCACGCTCTAACACCAAGCGACCAAACTGACCGGACATATCAAAGTCCAAAAGTCGCTGACGCAATAAGATCAAGATCAAGCTGTCATAAAAAGGCAGAGGCTTACGGGAGAGCAGACGTGGTGGACGCTGACCAGCATCAGAAGGCATCTCCTCATCGCTTAATGAGCGCACATAAGCAAATCCCGCCTCATGGTCGATCACTAAACGTAAGAACAGCGTGCGGCAGAGAGTTGAGACCTCAAGCTCTTGTCTGACTAAGGACTCAAAGAGAACTTTGTTGTCCTCACGGTCAATGTAGCCCTTAAGCAAATTGACCACTAAGGTACCAGGGCTCACTAAGCGCATCACGCGGGTACGACCACGCGCAGTAGCACCACTGTTGTCCTCGTCGGCACCAGCGCCAGCACCATTACTGTCCGCGTTGGCATCATCTAAAGCCACATCACCTTCGGCCGTAATCTCACCTAGCATGGCATCAGGGACATTCACGGAGCCAGAGCCTTGGCCATGGCCCGTGCCCTGAGCATCAGAGCTTTCATTGCTGCCTTCATCACCAAATAAGGCGTTAAAGGCGGCGCTATTGCGCGCACGCGCTTGTTGTTCGTCGTCATTTAAGGACATGGAAGTGTTCCTCTCCAAAAATCGTGTGAGCGCAAGCTATGAGCGCTTGATGGTAATGTGCTTGATGGTAGCCACACGGGCGACACAATTGCCCTCAGAATCGAGCGCCTGCCATCTAAAGGTATCTTCTTTTACGGGATCTTCGATCAGCTCGTAGTCGCATAAAGCGAGCTTGACGTAGGTGGTGAGCTCGGCAATACCATGCTCAAGTGGATACTTCGCCACAATGTCAGCAAGATCCACCTCGTCAGCATTAGCCATAACGTCTTCGATGCGGGCATACAGCAGCAGCGGATCAACCACAACCTGCTCAAAGAGCTTGTGATCATCAACATCAAAGTCGTCTTTCTTGGTGTTGGTGTCGAACTCTAAGCGATCAGAGACGGTGGCTAAAGGTCTGTCATATGGCAGATTGATCTCAGCGCGTGGAATTTCTAAGGTGATAACACTATCAGGGAGCTGAGAAACACCACTTTCGTTTGTCAGATCTACCACCTTCTCGGTGATCGATTTGATGCGCTCTTTTAAGAAGCGGTTGGCATCTAAGTTTGCTGGCTGTAAGAAGCTCTTAATACGCTTAGTGGAGGCACCCATGACGCGCTCAATATTAAGGCGCAGCGATAACCACTGATCATGGATGTTGTGGATACGCTCGTCTTTGTGCAAAGAGGCAATCTCCTCACGGTTGAGGAGGTTTTCAATGCGCTTGACGATAATCTCATCGTCAGCCGAGCTTAAGAGCAAACGGGAGAAGGCTTTGACTGAGCGGCCTTGATCTGTGTTCTCGATATAGGCGTTTTGATCGAAGTACTTGTCTAAGAGCTCACCACGTGGGCCAGTCCAATTGAGGATGTCTTGCATAATCTCTTTATCGAGATTGCCTAGGTTGTATTCAACCTGACGGAAGTCATCAACCAGCTCAATAGCATCGTGCTGGAACTGTAAGAACTTCTCGCGAATCTGTGCGGCCGATAAGGTGGCGATCTCTCCGCGCTTAGCCTTTTCGATCTCGGCATCTAAGGCTTCACGCTTAGCAAGCAAATCCTCTAGGTAGAGCTGAGCATTACCCTCGGTGCTAAGTTGCACTTCTTTTAAGATCTCTAACAGCTCTTTAAAGCGCGACTCTGTTGGCACAAAGTTACGACTCTCGTTCATGCCGACGATGAAGGAGTAAGCCTTTTGCAGCTCAGGGGTGATGTCGTAGTAAGGCTCGCTATCAGAAGGGCCTAAGTACGAGCAGCGGAAATAGCGGGTCTTTTCAGACGACCAATAGCGCAAGTAGTTCATAGGATCGTTGCGCATCAAAGCATCGTCATTATCGATCTCCGCGGTAGCGCTACGTGCGCCAACGCTACCTGCTGCACCGAAAGCATCGGAGCCCGCGCCTACACCATCTTCAAGGCTATCTAATTTGAGCACTTCCTGCTCATAGCGTTTTTTGCCGCCATTAATCTGATAGATGATGTCCTTTAAGATCTCCACGAGCTCGCTTTCAGGGGCGCTAGTGCGACCCTTTTTGATAAAGCCCTCATGGACAAAGGTCAAAATCACAGGGGCATGATTGGCACACAAAAGATTCCATGCCGCATTGCGCTCGCGCTGCGTCACAAAGTATAGGTAATCGATTTCCATTAGCTAACCAAGTGCCCTACCAAAACCAAAAACAAGCAAACACCAAGTCGATTCCACCCCACTCCCTATCTCTACCGCGCCTTATGCTCAAAGCTCTCTGCTCTGTGCTCTGTGCTCTGTGCTCTATGCTCTGTGCTCATGGCTCAGCACTTTGCACTTACCACCAAGAACGCAGTGCACTGCACGCAAGGCGCATTGGCAGTGATAACTCTGAGCTTAAGCTTTCTTTTGGCGCGCAAAGGCATACTACCGCAAGTAAGTACTTGGGCTGAGCCACCAAAAGCTTTGCTAACTTAGACGCCGATATCAGGGATGCGCTGTGATCCACAGCCAAGAAGTGTTGACAATGGCGTAGTCTCGCGGCCGCCTGCCTTTACCTAAAAAGTCTAGGCAACATGCTTCTAGACCTGAGGCACTCATAGGAACAGGAGCCGCACACGCCACAAGTAAGAGATAAAGGCGTAAAACGCCTCTCTAAAAAAAAAAAAAAAAAAAATACACTCCAACACGGATGCTCTCAGCACCTAAAAGGCCATCAGCCCGTGCTAGGATGCGCTATTGTAGCATTACAAGGCCTTTTTATGCCAACCCTTACACCTACCACCAAATCAAAACCCAATAGCACCACCCGCTGATGCCATGCCCAGAACTCGCCACGCAACCTTACAAGCTTGCATCCTCACAACAATGCCGTCATTAGACAAACATGGAGTAGCAGTAAGCAGCAGAAAACGCAGGAAGCAGCAGCAAGCAGAAGGAAGCATCATTGACTAGATTGCACTGCTAAGAAGGAGCGCAAGAGGAAGAGGGCACGTGCACACCTAAGAGCGCCCTTTTTGCTACCACAGTGCACCAAAGAAAAGCATGCAAACTTTCTGCGGCCAAAAACATGCACCACCAAGACCAAGACCCTTTGTAATCAAAAATGGCTGTAGACTGCCTACTTTGCGGCACTTTTATGGCTTATATGTGCGGTTTTAACGCTACATATTGATGGCAAAAACGCCAATTTTTGGCGCACACAAAAAGGGCAAAACTGACACTTTTGGCGCTGCAAACGCTTAAAACAGCCTATAATGCACTTACATTTGTTTCTCGCATCATGCGCTCTTTTCTCGGCGCCATTAGCGCGCCCATCGCTCTTTTGCTTGGTTTTGGTCTTTCTCTCGTACTGAAGGCAGCCTCGCCCCATGCGTCAATGCGATATCTCTATCAACTAAAGCTCCATGGCAATGTAGCTGCTAGGGTCAAGAAACACGCCCTAGTGACGGTATTGCCATGTGGCTTTGGTGCAGCAGCTGCCAAGACATCGCCACAGTCTCAATGCTTAGTTCTTATGCCTGCATTTTGTGCTGTGTACTAAGTACCAAGTACTAAATACAGCACTAGTAAAAAGAGTAACGTAAGTCCAAACCAAGCCAAGCCAACGCTTTACACCAAAGTTAGGTGCCTAAGCGTGAGGCTTTAAGCTTCACTTACTTGTTGCTTTTCTACTTGTACTTGCACTTGCACTTGCAACAACTTGCTACCGCTTGCCAAAAGCAATAACACAGCTCTTAGCAAGAGAGCAGCAAGGAGCTAACCCTACATAGCGATGCCTCGTCTTTCATGCTGTGCCTCCACCTTGGGGACGTCCATGTTAGAACCAATTAACCCTAAATCACCACTTGCGCGTTCGCTCAGCCGCGTACCGTTTATCCTGCAAATCGTGTTAGGCATGATAATCGGTATCATCATAGCCGCCGTCTATCCTTATGACACCTCGATCTTACCTACTATGGGTAATCTCTTCGTCAAAGGCTTAAAGTCGGTTGCTCCTTTCTTAGTGTTCGTTTTAGTGTCGGCTGCTATTGCTCGTCACCGCACGGGCACTCAATCCAACATCAAGCCAATCATGGTCTTATACATAGTCAGCATGCTGTGTGCTTCGACCTTAGCTCTGACCATGAGCTACATGTTCCCAAGCACCTTTACTGAGCTGCAGTCTGCCGCCGAGGGTGTCAGCCCACCAAAGGGCATTGCCGAAGTGTTATCGAACTTCGTCAACCAAGCTATCGACAACCCATTTACTGCTCTGATTCAAGGTAACTACATCTGCATCTTGATCTGGTCGATCGCCTTAGGCTTAGCCTTCCGTGCTGCATCTGACAACACCAAGAAGGTCTTAGAAGACTTAGCAGAGTGTGTTAGCGCTGTGGTACGTATGGTGATTCGCTTTGCCCCATTAGGCGTTATGGGTCTGGTGTACAACTCCTGCACCCAAGCTGGTGGCTTTGCTAACCTCTTAAACTACCTCCACGTGGTGGTGGTGTTAGTGGTGACCATGCTCTTGATCGCTTTCGTGATCAACGCTGTGATTGTCTTCTTAGTCACTCACGAGAACCCATTCCCACTCATCATTACCTGCACTGTGCGCTCGGGCTTAACCGCTTTCTTCACCCGTTCGTCTGCTGCTAACCTCCCAGTTAACATCCAGCTGTGTGAAGACTTAAAGCTGCCACGTAGCACCTACACCATCACTGTGCCATTAGGCTGCACCATCAACATGTCTGGTGCTGGTGTGACCATTGTGATCATGACCATGGCTGCTGTGCACACTTTAGGCATTGCGGTTGATATTTGGTCGACCCTCTTAATGTGTATTGTCTCGGTGCTGTGTGCTTGCGGTTCGTCAGGTGTGGCTGGTGGTTCGTTAATGTTAATTCCACTTGCCTGCTCGATCTTCGGTATCAGCAATGACATTGCGATGCAGATCGTGGGTATCGGCTTCATTATCGGTGTGATCCAAGACTCTACCGAAACCGCTCTCAACTCTTCGACCGACGTGCTCTTTACCGCTGCTGCTTGCCGCCGTGCTGAGCGTATCGCTCGTGCTAAGGGTGAGAAGACCCAACGCGAAATCGAAGACGAGGCGGCTGCCGCTGCTGCCGCTGCTGCCGAGCAAGGCCAAGCTGCTGCCAAGTAAACGATAGCGTACTTGCCTCAACTGGCAGTCCCTGCCAACCAAAGCCGCCTCTGGGCGGCTTTGGTCTATCTACGCCCTACCAAGTCTTCAGCCCTCAGCTCCCACGTACCTCAAATACAGCTCATATTGATAGCTGGAACCTTAGTCCTGACATTTTACTGAGCCTCCAATCATCATTAGTGCCAAGCACTATCAGCTCTGTAGGGGGTACAGCTCCTTAGAAAGTGACTCGTGCTGGTGGTCGTAGAGTCAGTGTCGGAGGTTGAATAGTCTGAGTTATAGGCCTTATAATCAATCACGGGAGGGGCCTCTTTTGTTATTTATGTGTTTATTGACCCTCCTATTCTGTCTTGCTATCAGCCTCAGGCCAATTACAGATCAACCTCTCTCTTAGATAGACCAACTTCGCTCTCTATCCCCATTATCTCGCCACAAACATCCCCAACTTTGCACTACCTTGTGCTAGCGATGTATATTTCATTCTGATGAATTAGTGTAAGCATCCCATCTTTCCAAGAAAGGCTTAAATAAGCCATTCTTTTGTCTTACGGCACGGTTGCTTGCTAATCCAAAGTTGAACCTGCTATGACTGCACCGGATCCTGTTACAGAATGGTGGGAGTTGGAGTTAAGGCGACTTTGCTCCTTACTAATTTTGCGCCATTGGGGCATTCTTTGAATTTGGCTCCCCCACCAAAATGTAACGAGATCCCCATATTGACTTCGCTACTCTTCGGCAATTGCCTTAGTAACAACAGATGGCGCAGCCTGAGTTACGGCAAAAGCAACGCTCACATCCGAGTTATGGTCTTGAGCATTGTGCTCAAAGACAGCCACGCGCACTACACGACGCTCTTTTTGCGAAAAGACCACTGCATAGCACAGAGTGTTACGCCGTGGCGCCTTGTCGTAGTAGCGCCTACTATGGATCTGCGCGATGGCCTCTTGCAGAGTCTGATCGTAGGACTCTTTCACTTTGCGGCTATCATCAGAGTCAATCTTATCGAGCTTGAGCTCTAAGACAGCATTTTGCGGCTTTGCGACAATGAAAATATCTGAGCGGCCTAAGGCTCCATGACTTTCTTCCATGACATCGTGCATGAGGGTGTACTCATCTTGCGCATCTTGTATGACGAAAGCCAAGGTTAGCAAAGAAGCGAGGTGATCACGCAAAGAGACCTCTGCACTAAACAAAATTTGGTTGTCATAACCAATTGATGTCAGTAGCTCATTAATAGCTAGTAGCAGTTGCTGAGGATCGCCTGAGAACACCTCTTTTAGCAAGGCAACAAATTCTGATTTCTTGTCAGCGAGCATCTCATGGATTTCACTTGCAATGAAAGTCGAGAGATTGTGCCAAAACCAATAGTGCAAATAGGTTTCGACTTCGTTGTTAGGTACAGTCAGAAAGAACGGTGTCGTGCCGTCAATACAGTAAAACTCACCTGTGCTTTTAAGATTACGCTCCTCCTGAGGAGAGAGCTTCTTTAATGTGTAGTAACCAGCTTGAGCCATGGCAACTCTAAAAGCAGTTACCAGATCTCTAGACGTGCTCACAGCAGCGGTATAAGGCGAGCGCGTCACTGTTAGCAGAGATTTATGAAGAGAGAAATCTGCTGTTAGGTCGGTATTAAGAAAAGACAAGAACCGCTTCTGCGCCTTTTCCTTATCTACGCCATGCATTAAGCTCCTGACAAAATTCACAAGGAAGCTTGACTCAGAGCCCGTACCCACCCAAAAACAATCCATCGCTTTAGCCAGAGTGGGACGTTTGTCAGATAGCACGGCAAAGGAACTCAAAATCGACCACGGATTATAGACCTTGGTTACAGTAGTCGCTATGGACGCATCTGTGGTAGCAACCGACTCTGCGTCTTCAGCATCTTCAAAGCAGTAGCCATCATACTCGTAGCGCAAACAGTTGAGGTAGTCATCGAACGACATGCCAAACAGCTTGGCGCCGTACTCAATGTATGCCCCGAAGTACTGCTTTAGCTCCTCTTCGGTATAGCCAAACAGCGCACCGTATTGATCATTTAAGGAAAAATCCTTGAAGTTGTTAAAGCTAGAGAAGATACCTGTATGTTGGTAGCGAGTTACTCCAGTGATAAAGAAAAAGCGCAAACCGCCTTTTGCTCTAATGCCCTTAATGACATTAAAAAACTTGGAGAACCAATTGATGCGCTGCTCAAACTCGCTTTGGTCGTTAATTGCTTGCGTGATTAGGAGGTCGTACTCATCAATAATAATGACAAACTCCTTACCAGTTTTGAAGCGATACTTGTTCAGCACTAAGGACAATAGCTGTCTTGCATCACCATTACTACGCTTCTCACAATCAGCAAAATCAATGTTTGCCTCTTGCAGACAATAGCTGACAAAAGGATCATCGAAGCTGTTGTAGATCATGTTGTACACAGCATGGTCGAAGTTAGCGTTGTTATCGTCTACAGGACATTCAGTAAAGTTTAGGTGGAGCACTGGATAGCGTGGCTCATGCCAGAGATGCTCAATGGCTAGACCTTTGAAGTTTTTTGTGCCATTCGTAAAAAGATCAGCCAAGGTTGAGCACAAGAGGCTTTTACCAAAGCGACGAGGACGTGCTATAAATATGGGAAAATTGAGTGCCGCAAGCTTAGCGATAAGCTCTGTCTTGTCGACGTAGATCTTTCTGCCCTGTCTGAGCACAGCAAAGCACTCTTCAGATATAGGAAGAGCTGCAAAATCAGGCTTGGCAGAGCCATTAGTATGAGAATGGAACTGCAAAACAGTACTTGGTGATGGTGATGCAGCATCTTGCATGCGCGACCCTCCATTGATAGCAATCTATTCCACTAGCAAAGGGCCAAAGCAATAAGCCCAGCCAGACTTATCGCGCCTCTACAAAACGATCTTAACACCGTTTTGAGCTCGAACCTCATTTTTGGAAATTTGGGTAAAGGTGTGACTAATTGGGCCAACAGAGAAGGCATAAAAAAGGCGCAGCCACTGTGAAGCAGAGCGCTTTTTTTTTTTTGGGGGGGGGGCTTTGGTGATTGGTGTTAGTGTCGGTCGCTGCCGCTGCAGCTGCCGCTGCCGCTGCAGCTGGTGCTGGCTATTCCTTGCGAGCAAAGGTCACGTCGACCGCGTCGGCACCCGAGGCAAAGAAACTGACATCAGTGCTGATGTGGCCTAAGTGCTGACGGGAAAAACGCTCACCGTTTTGCTTAAAGAGAATCACTAAGCTGCCCATTGGTGGCCAATATATGAGGTCACCTACCTCGTAATTATCTGCGCGGGTGCGCTCAACAGTCAGGGCATTGCGGCCCAAGTGGTGGCACATCTCGCGGGCGTAAAGGCGCTCCATTGGTACCGTGAATGGCATACGCTCTAAAAGTTCACGGCTTGCGGCATTGTCCTCTAAGGTAGCCTCTAAGGTCTTACCTGCAACAGTAATAGTAATTGGATAGCTCATGTTGGGATCACTGCTTGTGCTTGTGGTGTCAGCAGCGTGCGCAGCTCCAAAGAGTGCGTAGCCTACTAAGGCCAGCGCCATAGCAAGCTGGCGCTGGGCTGTGCGAAAGATATTTGCCATAAGACCGGCCCACTAATTACTCAGCAGTGGCAGCCTTAACAGCGTTGTTGTACTGCTCGTCAGAGACTTCCTCTAACCAAGTGACACTCTTGCCATCCTTGTTGTTGGTGATGGCGTAATGAACGAAACCGGCATCAGGAGCAGCAGCGTGGAAGTGCTTGACGTTTGGTGGGCACTCAACGGTGTCACCTGCGGCCACAAAGCTGGCCTTACCATCAATAGTGCCGACTAAGCCATGACCGTGAAGGACGATTAAGCGCTGTCCAGATGGGTGGGTGTGCCAGTAGGTACGAGCCTTTGGATCGAAGGTCACCATGCCCACGGTGTAGTGGGAGTACTCGTTAGCGTTAAACATTGGGTCGATGCGGACGTGACCGGTGAATTGGCCTTCAGCACCAAACACGGACTTCACGGTCTCAGCACGGGTGATGATCTGTGGAGCATTGCTAAGCTCGGCATCAGCAGCAAAAGCGCTGCCCATGCCTGCGACCATGCCGCCAAAGGCGACAGCTGCGACGATCTTGGTTAAGCCTTTCATCTAATATCGGCGCGGATACCCCAGAGGTAACTCTGGGGAGGAAGCGCCGCCTCCTTCTGTTCTAAATTCTGTTATAAAACCACCAGTACGTCTTTGTAACAAGCGCAAATTCTTGTAGTTGACGCTTTCTTTAAGACGTGTACCATCAATCAGCTTCAACTCGAAAGAGCCAGAGCTTCTACGACT
>CALXYZ010000067.1 GCA_944393075.1 uncultured Anaerobiospirillum sp.
GGCCGATATATCAGCCAGCGTCGTATATTATCTCATGCCCTCTCAAGGGCCTACGGGTGATTTATGGGGAGCATACTGATGTACAGCCACTCGCCATCAGCCTGATCGCCAGTGCGATCATCACCCTGTAGCTCAACAAAAGGCGGGGTATGGAAATGACCAAATTTATCGCCAAGCGCTTGCACAATGGTCTGTGCGCCGTTGATAAAGCGCACGTATGCCCCTAAATCTAGGTCGATTGCAGCACGATGGCCAGAGAAAAGCCGCGACCACATCGATGAGCTTTGCTTGGCAGGAGTACGAGACCAATTGAGGTTGACGCGATAAATGCCATCACCACGGTCAATGTGTTGCACCTTACCTAAGTTGACCTTAGGTTGAGATTTGGTGAGCGAGACCTTCTTGAGGTTGACGCGCGGAGCGTAAGCTGCGCCGGTGCTATGGTTAGCGTCGTCATCGTCAGATTCCACAAGGTCTTTCATAAAGCTTGCTAAAGCTAAGTCAAAAAGCCTACGCGCAGGCGGTGTTGCGATATCTCTAAAGCGCCCCACCGCCGTTACTGCCACAAGCCGATTTAGCTCTAACTTTTTTTCATCAGATAAATCGCTAACTCGTCTTTGAAACTCCCTAATGATGTCTAGAGCCTCACCTTCACTAAAAGGCACCAGACCCCTAGGGTCATATTGAGCAAGTAAGGAAAGGAAACTGTCGGTAAAGCCTTGAGCGACAAAGCGAAACTTCCATTGCTCCTTATAGCGATAAAACTCACCTAGAATCAGCGCACACTCATCTCGTCCCGATGTAGGAATGCGAGCACGAAACAGCGGAGATGACTGTGATGAGGCGTATGAGGATACTGTAGCCAAAAGAGAAAGATCGCCCAAATCAGACACGCTATTGCTTAATGAGCTTAAAGCAATAGCTACTTTCTGCACTTCAGAAGGCTGCTGATCCAAAGCAATGGTAAGTTGCGCTTGCATTTCAATCCCATCAGCAACCTCATAGAGATTAAATGACTCTTGGTGCTGCACACTGCCATCACTACAGGTCTCATTCCAAAAGAACACGACGTCATTAGGAGAGCCTATACAGCCAGAGCTATTTAGTCTAAGCGCGTAGAGATTGAATAAGCCTGTTTCTACATTGATACTGATGTCGATTTCGCTTGTTGGCACAACAAGATTTTGACCAGCAATCAAGTTTGGTACCATAGGGGAAAGGAGCTCCACTAAAGTTCTTGGACTTCTGGTACCAACAGCATGTGCGCTCAAGCAGCGGCTACACGGTAGTAGCTTAGCGGGCAGTGCACTTGTTTGTGTGCTCTCAGCAAGTAATCTCAGGACATATTAAAGAATATGTATCCTAAATTAACATCAAAGCAGCAAGTCGCGATGCTAATTCACATCTCCTAAGAGCCAATCTGCATACAATGGCACCTATAACTTTCTAGGGCTTATTATAGGCATTTTTTTTTTTGCAACCCTTATACCAAACCCGCATAAACACTAGCTTTACACCGTTTTATAGATACAACAAAACCACCGGAATACCCCAGTGATTTTGTTTCAGCACTGGCTCATTTTGCCGCTCGTGACAGCTGCTCTTTCATCTTAGCGTAAAAGTTCACTATATGAAACTATTTGTGCACAAAACAGCACCATCTGTCCCTGCACATGGGAAGATAGGCCGGCTCTGCTGGAGTGATGGATAGGATGCATGATCAGATCAGGCACAGAACCAAGCCCCAGCCAAAGCCTAGGGCTAGGCCCATACGTAACGGCGCCCGCTCCTGACTTCTTGCCTCTTGCTTCTTACCTCTCGCTTTCTACCTCTTGCTTCGCGCACTTAGGCTTAATCTAAGTCGAACTCCACCTCGTGCTCGGCAAAGAGCTCGTGAAGGTCTAACTGTGGCTTGAGGGCTACTTGGCGGGTGGCGACTAAGGCAAGGATTGGGGTTTGAGTGCAGCGCTCAATCAGGCTTAAAGCATCGCGGTGAGCGTAGTTGCGCTGATCGTAGCCATTGATGATGAGGGCTAGAGGTGACTTACCGATGCTCTTTAGGTAGTTGACGGCTAAAACACTCTCGTTGAGGGCAGAAGCCGACATCTTCACAATCAAGATGACGCCGAGCTGCATCTTAAAGATCAGATCCTCTTGCAGCAGAACTTGATCGCGCTCCATAATCAGAGGAGACACGACCTCGCCTACACCCTCTACCACCATCATGCTATGGGTGGCTAAGTTCCAAGCAAAGCGCTCGGTGACTCGCGCCTCACTCAAGAAGTGTTGCTCACGACGTGCCTGCAAGTGCACTGGGCCTTTGCCTTTTAGGGTGTACGGCAGCATCTCGCTTAACTCTTGATTGACGCGACAGTGCTCAAGGATATAGGCAGCTTCACTTTGCTCGATATTGCTAACGCCAGTAGCAGCGAACTTGAAGTAGCCTACTTGCTGGCGCTGACGCAGCATCGCATCAATCAACAGGCGGGCACAATAAGTCTTACCCACTTTTGGCGTACAGCCAAGCAAAATCACACCCCGCATCACCACCCTCCATGAATTCAGTGAAAAGCGCTAATACAAACTCAAAACACACTGCAAGAACAAGGCAAGACCACGAAGATCTGACCTTAACCGGTCAATCCTAACTTTAGCACTTTACGCGCTTTGCTGCGACCGCACACAGGCATAGATTCTGCTCTTTCAGCTCTACTCAGCATGTTTTTTGCCTCACGAGATCAGGGCGTTTTTCGTTGATCAAATGCGGCAAGTAGCCGTTAGATTAAGGAAGACAAGCATGAGTATAAGCTTGAAGCACAGAGCTGCTAAATGCTAATCAGGCTTCATGTGTACGCTGTGTGGTACGGTACAAGTCCAAGCCTTTAGCTTGCCTGAGCGCTAAAGGACACAGGCATTGATGGTTGCTTATTGGCTATAATGAGCAGCAACAACACCGTGTTTGTGAGAGTGTGGATGAGGAGAGGAAGCCTCTCCTTATGGTTTGAGATTGGATTGGGAACAACAAGATGGGACGCAAAAGCCGCCTAAAGAACAACAACCTTAACCTTGCTGCAAATGCAGGAAAGAGCAAGGTACAAGCCAACACTCCTGTTGTAGGCAAGAACTTAGAGCCATTATTGATCTTAGGCAAGGTCTCCCACGAGGCTAGTCAGTGGCTTGAAGACTACGAAAAGAGCGGCATGTTTGCACATGACCTCAAAATCAAGGTCTACATGCCTAACGCTCATATCACTGATACCCCTATCATCAGCCACCCTGCTGTTATCTTAGACCACCTTAACGCTCTGCTCTTAGGTACTGCCTTAGATAGCTATGGCGCCCATGCTACTGCCAAAATCGCCGCAGCTGCTGCAGCTCAAGGCGCAGTCGATACTCAGGGCGTTACTAAGGTCACCTTAGATCAGGAGACCAAAGATCGTGCCTTCAAAGAGATAATTGGCCTTCTCAACTACGTCAACACAATCTTCTCTTCATTCGCGCGCAACTTAATTGAAGCCAACGATATTGCAAGCAAGCACATGATTGTCGCAGGCGCTCTACACGGCCAAAACCGCGCTTTAGACGACAACTTCGATGTTGAGCAAGAGATCAATTGGTTCTTGGGCAACTCCGCTGTTGCAATCGGCATCTTACTTCCACTGCTGCAAGACAAGAACTTCAACTTCTACATGCCAAAGAGCATTGAAGCCAACATCCAGCTCTTAGCGGTCTTAGTGCAGCAGCAGATGATTAAGAACCGCACCAACATCTTCGCTTAAAGCTCAAGATCAACAGCTAAACAGCTAAACAGAGTGGCCACTCCCTGCTTTGCCACTTTCCTCTACCGGCCAAGGCACGCCACTGCATTGGCTGGTAGCACCAAAACTATAAGCGCAAAAACTTTTGGAGATCGTCATGAAGAGACCGCCGAAAAAGACCAAGAAAGGTGGCCGCCCAACCTCTAAGGGCGCCATGCAGGCACAACGTCGTACACAGCTACAGCAGCAAGTAACAGGCTCATGGCACACAGAAGAACCTATTTTTCAGCCTGACTACTTTGCGTACCAAGCCTTGCTTGATGAAGCCAATAAGTTCAGACCTTTGCGCAACGCGGCCTACGAAAACAGCGATCTCTTTGATCGATGCCCTCTAATCACCGTCAAGGTAAGAAGAGTTGCCGGCATTGTGGATTACGATGTAGTGCATCCTGTTGTTTTGCTCGACCATGTAACTGCGCTCTATGTCGGCCTGCTGCGCAATATCATGCACTTTCGTAGTGTGCCAGCTAATGGCCAAGACCAAGGCACAGAGCTCTCAGAGCTCACAGATCTCAAGAAAGGTTGCGACAGCAACAACATCACCTTAGACGATCTGCAAGATGAGTGGCGCGAACAATATGATCGCTTTGTTTCGCTTTGTGCCCGCATTACCTACGGTGCTTTTCCAAACAACGAAAATGTGCAAATGCCATTCTCTCTGACCAAGAAAGAACTTAGAGGCGGTGCCTACAGAGGCTATCTGCGCGCTTTGCAGCCAGACTTTAAGGTGCAAGACGAGGTGTCATGGTTACTTGAACCACAACACACGTCTGCGCTTAACTATGCGTCTGTGATGAGCTTCCGTTTCAAAGATGGTTGGATAGTTATCCTCAGTGAGAAGATGCAAAAAACTCTGGAAATCGTGTTCCAGGCCTTAGTGACGGCTGAGGCCGAAGGTAATACGCAACCACTTCTTTCGATCACGGCGCCTGATTTCGATCCTAATAACTTTGCCGTCGACGGCAAATCAACATTTGTTCTCATGAAGTCATAGAGGCAGCCATGACTCAGCCATAGTTCTGCTATGGTTCTCCAAGCGCATCTATGGCTCTTTTGCACTGAACACGGTAAGATATGCCGCCTACTTTATAAGCGCAAGACCTGATGAGGTGATGCCTCTTTAGGGCTTTGGTTCTACTCCACGTAGTCCTCAAGCAACACTTGCTTTAGGCTGAACAGACGGTGATCTAAATGAAGAGACCACAAAAAAAGAAGAAAGGCGGCCGCCCTACCTCTAAGGGCGCCTTGCAAGCACAGCGTCATGCTCAGCACCAGCAGAAGTATGGCACTCCTGAGCGCACTGAGGCTCTAATTTTCGATCAAAACTATGCGGCTACGTCACTCGTACAAGAGCTCCTAAGCTCCTCTATGCCTAAGCGCAGTGAGTCCTACGAGAACAGTGACTTGTTTGAGCGTGCGCCTGTTTTTGAAGTTAAGGTAAAAGAGCACTTTAACCTCATCAAGTACCAACTAGTCCATCCAACTGTGCTTGCAGATCACAATGCAGCTATCTTGATCGGCTTACTCCGCAATGTATTGCAACACCGTAGCAATCCTGATCAAGCCCCAGACCTTAAGGATGGCTGTGATTTCAGCAACATCATCTTAGACGACCTGCAAGAGCCTTGGAAGCAGCAGTACAACATCTGCGTGTCCATGCTTTCCCAAGGACTCTACAGAACTTTCATCGCAGGTGACGTCATATTGCCTATTGTTCTCAAAAAGAACGATATCAAAGGTGGTGTTTATCGCGGTTATCTGCGTGCTTTGCAGCAGAACTTTGACCTTAAGCAAGAGATCGAGTGGTGCCTTGCCCCCGAAAATCGCAGTGCCCGTAATTCCATTGTCATGCAGACGGTTGGTGTAAGCAGAGCTTTAGAAAAGATTCTCAACGAGACTATCCTTGAGGCACTCAAAACTGTTGCCAAGGCGCTCTTGCATGCAGAAACTGGCGACAGAGACATGCTGCTTCAGATTGCAGCACCAGACTTTGATCCAACCACTGCTGAGATCAAATCCAGCACCGTTCATGTGATCGAGCAAAAAAATCCCGATGCTGGATCAAACTTCGAAATTGTCCGCTAGCTTGCGGCTTATATCAGCCATATAGAAACACTGCTCTAATTACTCTCAGCCCTGAACAATCTTAACTTGGGACTACAACTTAGGTGATCTTAATGAAGAGACCACAAAAAAAGAAGAAAGGTGGCCGCCCTACCTCTAAGGGCGCCATGCAGGCACAGCGTCATGCTCAGTACCAGCAGAAGTATGGCACTCCTGAGCGCAATGAACCGCCGATTTTTGATCGCGAAGGCTTTGCAGATCGCGCCAGACAAGAGATGGTCAGAGCTTATATGCCAGAGTGCTATGAGTCTTACGAAACTAGCGATCTCTTAGCGCGCTGCCCAGTTCTGCAAACCAAAGTGAAAGAGAGCTTTGGTTTGGTTGTGCGCGACTTGGTACATCCTGTCGTCTTGGTCGATCACATGAGTGCACTCTATATTGGCTTGCTGCGAAACATCTTGCAGCACCGTAGTGATCCTACCAAAACCACCGATCTCAAAGCTGATTGTGACTTTAGCAACATCACCCTAGATGACGTGCAAGAGCCGTGGAAGAGACAATACGACACTTGTATTGCTCTTACCATCATGGGAGCCACGGCCGCTTTCATCAAAGGTGACACAATTTTGCCTATTTCTCTGAGCAAGCAAGAGCTGCAAGGTGGTGGCTATCACGGCTATCTGCGTGCACTGCAGCAAGACTTTGACCTCAAGAGCGAAATCGATTGGCTCCTTACTCCCGAGCATCGTTCGGCAAGGAATATCGCTGCTTTGATGGCTTTCTCCTTGACCAATCAGCTATTGAAGTACTTCAACAACGATGAGTTCATCAACGCCTTGCGCCTGATGTTTAAAGCACTCATTAACGCAGAGCACAACAAGACAGAAATTCTGATGCAAATCGCAGCTCCAGATTTCGATGCAAAGACCACTGAGATCAAAGACAACACTACGCACTTGATTGTGCACTAAGACCAAAGATCTGCCAGTAAATCTGCGCACTGGCAGTTTCTGTAGTTTCGGCAGTTGCATCACCTGCCATACTTAACCAACTATGTCCCCAAGCCTTATTGGCTGGGGCTTAACTACATTGAGACCCACATGAAGAGACCACTAAAGAAGAAGAAAGGCGGGCGCCCAACCTCTAAGGGCGCCATGCAGGCACAACGCCGTGCGCAACAACAGCAGAAATCTGGTGCCACCGAGCGCTCTGAAGCACCAATCTTTGACCCTGATTTCGCTAACAGACAGCAGTTAGAGCGTGTACTTAAGAAAGACGGTCCAAAGCGCTGTCTTGACTACGAGAACAACCCTCTATATGACTTCAAAAATAACCCATTCCCAATTATGGCTACCAAAGATGAGAATGGAGAGTTGCAACCATCAACTTTCTTCCCTCCAGTACTGGTAGACTGCGGCACTGCTTTGTGTATTGGTTTGCTGCGCAACATCTTAAAGCACCATAGTGACCCTGCTAATATCACCGATCTTAAGGAAAGCACTGATTTCAGCAATATCACTTTAGACGACCTTACAGAGCAATGGCTTGACCAATACTCCAAGTTTGCCGCCTGTATTGTCTATTCTGCCGAAACTGCATTCATCATGCACGCTAGGATGCCAGACCTAACTCTCGAAGAGCTCAGAGGTGGTGCTTACTGCGGTATGCTGCGTGCATTGCAAGCAGATTTCGATCTCCAATATGAGGCTTCTTGGTTCCTTATGGATATGGGCCAACCTTCGCTCGGCAACCTTGCAGCCACCTGCATTGCCATTGTGGAAAACAGCATCTCGACCCTGCAAGACGATGTACAAGCAGCAATTAAGCTTCTCACTCGCGCCTTAGTCGATGCTAGCAACTCTAATCAGAACCTACTCTCAGAGATGCTCGCGCCAGACTTCGATGCCTCGCGTTATTTAGGCTAAAAAAAAAAAAAAAAAGCGCTTGCCGCGTACCACATCTTACATTAAGACTTAGGCCTGAGTGCTGGAGAACATCAGTAATCAGGCCTTATTAGATCTGATCGGAGCCTTGTATGGCTGACTACAAACTACTGCGCAAACTGGATTTGAAGAATCCATGGCATCTCTTAGCCGTGGGTCTTGGTTCGGGTTTATGCCCAAAGGCACCAGGTACTTGTGGCTCTTTTTTGGCCATGTTCTTTTGCGCTGGCCTTATCATGTGCCCGTGGTATGTGACATTGATTGTAGCTGTGGTGGTGTTCTTTTTAGGCGTTAAAGCCTGCAATGAAGCCGAAAAGGCCATGGGCTACCACGATCATGGTGGCTTGGTGATCGACGAATTTGTCGGCATGTTTATCGCCATCCTCTTCTTTCCACAGGGCATGTGGTACTTAGCAGGATTGGCTTTTGTGCTCTTTAGATTCTTCGATATCCTCAAGCCATTCCCAGTGTGCTACGCCGACAAGAATATTGGTGGAGGCTTGGGCGTTATGGTCGATGATGTGCTCGCTGGCATCTACGCCTTGATCGCAGGCCATATCATCCTGTACTTCGTGCTCTAGCTCCACGACCACGCACCGCTCATCTGCTTTACACTACGTTGCGATGCGATTTGTACTTACACCAAGGCCGCCTCAAGGGCGGCCTTGGTTGTGTTTGGCAGGTGTTTGTTACGAACCGATGAAGCCGCCGACCTGCTGTGCCCAGAGGCGAGCATAGAGGCCGTTTTGCGCGAGGAGCTCTTGATGGGTTCCTTGCTCCACAATACGTCCATGGTCTAGCACTATAATGCGATCCATCATCAACAAGGTGGAGAGACGGTGGGCAATCGCAATCACTGTACGCTGCTCCATAATCTTGCCTAAGTTCTCTTGAATCACGTGCTCTGACTCAGAATCTAAAGCCGATGTAGCCTCGTCCAAGATGAGGATTGGCGCTCCCTTCATCACTACACGGGCTAGCGCAATACGCTGTCTCTGTCCTCCTGAGAGCTTCACGCCCCTATCACCTACCATAGCATCAAAGCCAGAGGAGCCTTTAAAGTCAGAGAGGCTCTTGATGAA
This sequence comes from uncultured Anaerobiospirillum sp., assembly GCA_944393075.1. Classification (GTDB taxonomy): domain Bacteria; phylum Pseudomonadota; class Gammaproteobacteria; order Enterobacterales; family Succinivibrionaceae; genus Anaerobiospirillum. The sequence goes on from CALXYZ010000067.1 coordinate 8,908, forward strand.
GTCTAAAGACGCAGTAAGTTTGGCTGCATGCTCTAGGTCTTCTTGTGAGTACACTGAGCAGCCATAGGAGATGTTCTCGCCAATGGTACGGTGCAATAAGGATGGATCTTGAGCCACCATGGCGAAAGCATCGCGCAAGTCGTCTTGTTTGAGATCCTTGATGTTGTGACCATCTAAAAAGATCTCACCGTTGTTGACGTCATAAAAGCGCAGCAATAACGAAATCAGTGTTGATTTGCCAGCGCCTGATGGGCCCACAAGGCCAACCTTCTCACCAGCGCGAATGCTAAGACTAAGGTCATTGATCACAGCCTTGTCGGGGCGATAGCAGAAGCTGACATGTGAGAAGGTGATATCACCTTTGACCTTCTCAAGAGAGAACTCATGTGGAGCCTTAGGGTCGTTGATCTTTTGAGGCTGCGCAATGGTATTGATGCCGTCGTAGACCGTACCGATGTTCTCAAAGATCGCACCTACCTCCCACATCATCCAGCGCGACATGTTAATCACGCGAATCGACACGGCAATGGAAATGGCAATGCTACCTGGAGTGATGGCGCTCTGTGCCCACAAAAACAGCGCTAAAGCGGTGGTTGCAATCAGCAACGCGTAGTTCATCAACTGCACGGAGACATCAAACAGCGTAAGCACCCGTAGTGCATTGTACTCAGCCCTGATGTAGTCGCTCATGGCACCCTTAGCGTAGCGGCTCTCACGTCCCTTACAGCCAAAGAGCTTCACGGTAGCAATATTGACGTAGCTATCGACAATACGTCCGACCATGGTAGAGCGGGTATCGGCTTGGCGCTGTGCCATTTTGCGCAGCTTCGGTATAAAGATGAAAATGGCGCAGGTGTAGAGCACAAGCCACACGCACAGAGGCAGAGCTAAGTAGATATCAGCATCCCCTAGCATCCACACCATGGTGGCGATATAGACTAAAAGATGCACTAAGACATCTAAGAGCTTAAGCACTGAGGTGCGCACTGCCATCGCTGTCTGCATCACCTTGTTAGCAATGCGGCCTGCAAACTCCTCAGCAAAAAACGAGAGCGACTGTCCTAAAAGATAGCGATGCACCTGCCAGCGGATCTGCATGGGGTAGTTTGAAGATACTGTCTGATGCAGCAGCAGTGAATGCATAATGGTAGCTAAAGGTAGGATAAGGCCAGCTAATATCAGCATGATGGCCAGAGAGCTACCATGGATTTCAATGAAAAAGGAGGGATCAGTGTCTTGTGTCCAATCGACTAAGAGGCCTAAGCAGATAAAGAAGAGAGCCTCACCTGCAGCCATCAGGGAGGTCAGCACCGCAAGTATGGCCAAAAAAGGCCAGAGACCGTGCGTGTAGAAAAAGATGAAGCGCACCAAACCACGTGGTGGCTCACCTTTAATATCACGCGGAAACGGCGGCACTAAACGCTCAAAGAAGCGCCAAACTCTTTCCACGGCTTTCCTCCTCAGCCTCAGAATATCCACATAGCTCAGCAACTGCTGTTGCTGTTGCAATTGCTACCAACCACCCAACAGCGCTCGCCCCTCAACATAAGAGCAAGCATCATCAGCAGCTGCTGCTGTTGCTGCTGCTGCTGCAACAGTGACTGCTACGCTGCGTATAGCTGCAAGCCCTACCGATCACACGCCACAGGCTACAGGCTACAGGCTACAGGCTACAGGCTACACGGTAACACGTATCTACGATATAACGTTAGCCATCTTAAACGCAAGTGTTCTGCGCGCTGCAGCGGCTCTCCATGTGGCTTGCTACGAAAAAGGGGAATCTGAGCATCAACCCAAATTCCCCTTCTCTAAGTGCGCTTATATCTGCTATCTACTATCTACAGCTGTAACCACTAGCCTACTCTTAGCGAGCCATGGTAGCTAAGATGTCATTTAAGCGGTTGTTTGCCACGTCGATATGACGAGCCAAAGCAGCCACATGATTTGGCATCATGGCGTCACCAGTCACGTTACCACCAGCCATCACATAGATTGGGTTGAAATCATCGATCAACTTGAAGCGATTTAAAGCTTCAGTAATGTTCTCGGATCCACCACGCTCGATTACTGATGCATCTACGGCCAATAAAGCACGTAACAGGTTGCCGGTCACAGCGCAGATACCCTTAGCGTAGTAGACGTTGTTGTCGCTCTGGAAGTGACTGATGTTGGTCTCGTTCAGCACACCTAAGGCGTAATCAGTCATGGAAATGCAGTACTTGATGATGTTATACACATCGTCCGACTTCATGTTGTAGACGCCGGCGTTTTTGCCCTCGGTACCAACAGACTGAGCCCAATCGGCCCAGTTCTTGATACCAGCACGGAACTTACCCTCAGCATCATAAATCCACCAGAAGCCCCACACGTTCTCCGAATAGCTGAAGAAACGGGAGGTAGCGTTAACAAGACGTGGATCTAGGGTATCACGGCCACCGTAGCGACCAACTTCCTGAGCCACGACCTCTGAGGCAGGACGAGTAGCGTAGATCACACCACGTTGATATTGGGTGGTGTTATCGATCACCCATGGGGCTAAGAGGTCATTTGGTAACCAACCAAAGGCCGAGGACATGGTCTGATCTAAGGCGGAGGTAACACCCTTAGCAATCACCATAGCACGCTCTTGATCAGTAGCACTTGCTGGTAATGGTTCTGGGTTGTATGGGTCAGTACTAGGGCTTGAGATAATGCCCACAGCGGCCAAATAAATCACCACTAAGCCCACAACACCCGCAATACCTGCAACAACCTTGTTTTTCTTGAGATCTACTTTTACTGCCATACCCTTCTCCCCAAAAATCCCCTTATGCCTATTACTATGCCTATAACAGACTATGCTTAAGCACCAGAAGTCTAGGCTTCCCAGCCTATATTGATAGTGATATCGATGTTGATTTTGATGTTGAGTGTTCTAACTTTCTTTTATGCAGAAAACCTGTAGTGACGATCTAAAAACCGCACACGACCAGAATTATAGCCGTTTCCGGCGCTGTCGCTGCGCCAAAAGGCTTTAAGTTGTATGGTGGTCACACCATCACCCTCAAGCCTCATTGTAAGCAAGACGACTTAGCTCGATATGAGCAGCGACGAAAAGCCATAGAGCAGAAGAGCCAATATGGCGCAGCGCTAGCCAAATTACGCCTTAGACGCGTAAAAGCCGCTACAATGAGCGTGCAGGCCAAATGGTCAGACATGCAGCGTAGCCTCTAAGCTGAGCGCTGCTCAGCGCAGTGCTGTGCACAGTGCAATGCACAGTGCATTGCACCAAAAGTAGCTGACAGGTCGGCAATCACCATCAAGCAGTAAGGCAATGAGACAAAGTAAGGGATTTCTTATGGGCAAGCTTTGGGTCAGCAGCACTTTCTTGAGATTAAAACGCAACTTTGCGCGGCAATCACACTCTCTGCATACCCTACACACGGTAGTACAGACTACAGCCACAGCAGTGGTCTTAGGCATGGGCTTAAGCTTTGGTTCTGCTGTAGTAGCAACAACAGCAGATGCTGCCGAGAGCAACGTCAGCTACGACAATGGTGCTAACGAGCTGTACGTTTTTAATTGGTCTGACTACATCGACCCTGAAGTACTCACCGACTTTACTGAGGAAACCGGCATTAAGGTGCACTATGACCTGATGTCGTCTAATGAGATCCTTGAGGCTAAGCTCATGGTGGGTAACAGCGGCTACGACATCATTGCCCCATCGATCCATGTGCTCAAGCGCTTATCTGATGCTGGTTTGCTGCTGCCTTTAGATAAGAGCAAGCTCCCTAACCTTAAGCACTTAGACCAACGCAAGATGGCGAAAATCGCCACTATCGATAAGGACAACGCCTACGGTATCCCATACATGGAGCTGTCGACCGGCATCGCCTACAACACCACAAAGGTAGCTAAGGTCATGGGCCCAGATTTTAAGGTTGACTCGTGGTCGGTGCTCTTTGATGAAAAGGTGCTTTCCAAGCTAGAAAGCTGTGGTGTCAGCTCTCTTGATAGCGCCTCTGACATGCTGTGCTCAACACTGATCTACATGGGACGCAACCCAGAGTCCGAGAACAAAGCTGACTATGATGCTGCCGCCGATCTTTTAAAGATCATGGGCAAGCATGTGCGCTACTTCCACAGCGCACAATACGTCAACGACCTGGCAAGCGGTGAGATCTGCATGGCAGTCGCGTGGGCGGGCGATGCTCAATTGGCCAATCAGCGCTCCCTTGAAGCTGGCCTTGACCCTATCGCCTACGTCATTCCAAAAGAAGGTGCTCTGATGGGCTATGACATGCTGGCTATCCCTAAAGATGCCCAGCACGTGGAAGCTGCCCATGCTTTCTTAAACTACATCATGCGCCCAGAGGTTATCGCCAAAATCTCCAACTACATCCGCTACGCCAACGCCAATGCTGACGCTACGCCGTTAGTAGATAAGGACATAACCTCCAACCCAGGTATCTACTACAAGGCAGAAGTCTTAGAGCGCATGCATATCGTGGTGCCTCCAGCAAAGGTCGAACGTATCATGACTCGTACTTGGAACAGCGTGATCTCCTCGTCGAGCAAGTAGTTACTGCCCATTAAGCCTAGCAGCCAAACACGCGCCCACGTTTCCACTTACCCACAAACTCAACAACCTATCCACCTCAGACCTCAACGCGCTATGACGGCGCGCTGAGGTCTGAGAAACCGAAATCATCACACCGCCGTCCCTGCTTGTGTTAGCATGTGCTCATTGTTCGATGCTGTGCTGCAACGGCTAACAAGTTCTTTTCTCCATCTTTGCCCCATATGCTTTCTGCTCACACTGCGGTGCTCAGCAAAGCCCGAGGACGGAGCAATCCAAGCAAAAGCAAAGCAAAGAAAAGAACCAGGACAGCAAGCCGCGTCTAGCCTCAAGCGAGGAGTTACCATGATCTACACCGTTACCACGTCGCCATCTCTAGACTTAGTGATGCAACTACCAAATGCCTTAAGTGTCGGTGGTACGCATCGCGCGTGTAAGGAAGAGTTGCGACCTGGCGGTAAGGGCATCAATATCTCGATCATGCTCCACAACTTAGGCGTGATGTCGACTGCTTTTGGCTTTGTCGCTGGCTTCTCGGGCGATGAGCTAATGCGTATGACTGCCGCTACCGGCGTTAAAACCGGCTTCATCCGCGTGCGTCGTGGCCGTACCCGTATCAATGTCCGCATCAAGGAAGACAACGGCCAAAAGCCACAACAGACTAGCATCAATGGCTTAGGCCCAGAGGTCTCGGCTGATGATATCGCCTACCTCGTGCGCAAGATCGCTGGCCTCACCAAGGACGATTTCTTGGTGCTTGCCGGCATGGTGCCACCATCCCTGCCTCAGGACATCTACTCCACCTTTTTTGAGAACTTAAAGCCAATGGCCGCCCCAAAGGTCATTGTCGATGCTCCTGCCGATCAGTTCAAATACGTTCTCAAGTACCACCCATTCCTCATCAAGCCTAATCTGCGCGAGCTCAGCGACTACCTCAAGTTAGAGCTTGCCGACTCGCAATCAGTGTTGGAGGCTTGCCACCGCCTGCAGTGCGAGGGCGCCCGTAATATCCTCGTGTCCTTAGGCAAGCATGGTGCGATCTTTGTTGATGAGAGCTGCAACTCCTACCGTATCTCTGCTCCTGGTGGCCAAGTAATCGATAAGACAGGCGCAGGTGACTCCATGATTGCTGGGTTCCTCTGTGACTACCTCACCAATCACAGCTTAGAGAGTGCTGCCTATATGGCTGTCGCCACCGGCTCGGCCACCGCTACCACTGTTGGTATCGCAAGCAAAGAAACAGTGATGAAGCTGCGCGCACAAATGAGCGATCACATGGACTGGGGTGAGGCTTTAATCTAGCCACCACCGCGGCGTGTGCGCAGCGTGTAGCAGACGACGGGGATTTGAGCCTAGATTTTCATAAAAACGGCGTTCATGGGAGACAGACTGACTGGCCCTACGAC
>CALXYZ010000068.1 GCA_944393075.1 uncultured Anaerobiospirillum sp.
TTTGGTGTGGGTTACACTCGAGATGAGTTTTTTAGCCTGCTCAAGAGTAAGCACCACCTTTGAAGTGGTTGTTGGTTTATTCATTTAATTCAGCTTCACAAATATTGAATTTTCGCCTCTTAATTATTTTACAGTGCTAGTTTACTACATCAATAAGGTGGCTGATACTGATGGCAGTAGCGCTATTGTTGCAACCGCATCACTTCAGGTTTAGCTGACTGCTCAGCTGGTAGTGATGGTAGTGATGGTAGTGATGCGGTCGCTCTAAGTACGGTGGGTACTTAGTTAGAGCGTTGCCACTCTAAAGGTATTGGCTATTAGCAGTTCTTAGCCTTGCGGTATTCGATGATGTCTTCGATCGAGACAACGGTGAGGTCGTGGAGCATAGCAAAGGAGCAAACGCGTGGCAGACGAGCCATATCGCCATCTGGAGCGCAGAGCTCACATAAGACACCTGCCTCCTTGAAACCAGCTAAGCGAGCTAAGTCCACAGAAGCCTCAGTGTGACCATCGCGCTCTAACACACCGTTGGAACGAGCGATCAGTGGGAACATGTGGCCTGGGTGAGCTAAGTCTTCTGGCTTGGAGTTCTCGTCTAAGACTACCTTGATAGCCTGAATACGGTCGTGGGCAGAAACGCCAGTAGACACTCCCTCAGCAGCGTCAATCGAGATGGTAAAAGCAGTGCCATAGGTAGATGTGTTGTTGCTGACCATCATTGGTAACTTCAGCTGTTCAGCACGTTCCTTTTTGATGCACAGGCAGACGATACCCGAGCACTCGCGGATCATGAAAGCCATTTGATCAATGGTCATGGTCTCGGCAGCGAAGATCAGATCGCCTTCGTTTTCGCGATCAGCATTATCTACCACTAAGACGCCACGCCCCTTGCGCATGGCGCTTAAGGCAGCCTCTACACGATCAATTGCAGTCTTGCCGAAAGTCTCAAGTAAATTGATTGACATGGTTTGTTGTTCTCTTCTCAAAGCCACCTCTACGCCACGGCTGTGCTGCTGCATCCTAGAGGTAACTTTAGTTCTTTAGGTGAAAAGCACAACTAAGATCAGATAAGCTTAATAGCTCTGGGTCTTTGGTGTGCCTTTTGTAGAAAAAGGAGTGTGAACTGGCGCTCCAAGCTAGGAGCTGCACTTAAGCCACTTGTCTGTTAAGTCAGCCCCTAAAGTCTCTGCGCTTTAGTTGTAGGAGCAAGGGAAGCGACGAGCTTCCTGCATGATCTGCTTCATTTCTTTTACAGCAGTTGGAAGTCCCACAAAGATAGCACGGGCAATAATGCTGTGTCCAATATTGAGCTCCTCCATCTCTGGGATGGCAGCGATAGGAGCGACATTCTCATAGGTCAGGCCGTGACCGGAGTTCACATGCAAGCCCTTAGCGCTAGCGTAGGCTGCCATTTCACGCAGCTGCTCTAAGCGCTGATGACGTTCTTGTTTGGTGGTGGCATTAGCGTAAGCGCCAGTGTGGAATTCCACATAAGGAGCACCTACTGCCACAGCAGCATCGATCTGCTCTTTGATTGGATCGATGAATAAAGAAACCTCAGTGCCAACCTTGGTTAAACGCTCAACCGCAGCACCCACCTTAGCTTGATCGTGGGCTACCTCAAGGCCACCTTCAGTGGTGACTTCTTCACGTCGCTCTGGTACTAAGCAAGCAGCCTGTGGTGCTAAAGCCACAGCAATAGCCATAACATCATCGTTGATAGCCATTTCTAAGTTGAGCTTGGTTTGCACAGTCTCACGGATAATGCGTACATCGCGGTCAGTGATATGACGACGATCTTCACGTAAGTGAGTAGTGATGCTATCAGCGCCACCGAGCTCGGCTAAAGCACAAGCAGTGACAGGATCTGGATAGCTAACGCCACGGGCGTTACGCACCGTAGCTACGTGGTCAATGTTGACACCTAAGTAGATATTACGCATTTGGATCTCGATCAGAATTGAGGGCGAGGAGAGTGAGGCTTCGTCCTAAGTGCATGTAGGACGAAAATGGGACTCATTTCCCAGCGCCTATTGTAACGCAATGGGGTGTTTAAGCGCTTTTTGCTTGTGTCACATGAAGTGCCAAGCTCTCCCTAGCACCCTAGCAGTGTTGCACTTTATCACTGTGGTTAAGGTGTGCTGCGCTCGGAGTTGCGATTTTATCGCAGCTTGTAGGCTGAAAAAGGCACTGCCCTGTCGTGTGGCAGTGCCTTGAGAATAGGGGCCAAGGGGCCATGCTAGGTAAGACCGTGTTTAGTCTTGCTTAGCCTTGTTTGCTATCGGAGCTCAGTTCCTCTTGAGCGTTTTTGATGTGTGTGGTCATTGGCTCTTTTGGTGGCTCTTGCAGAATAAAGATCAGCACAATGGCCAAGGCCATGGTGATGATGGTGGTGTAGAAGAGCGATTGTTGCAGGCCAATGATGTCGCCGATGTAGCCAGTAACCACCGATTCGATATAACCAGCACCAAAGGTGAAACCGAGCATCATCGAAGCAGCAAAGGCTGCGTTGTTTGGCATCAGACGTTGTGCCCACACAATAGCATTTGGGGTAGAGCCGTAGACACCTGCACCACATAAGAAGATAGCAACTAAAGCGATGAACGAAAGGTCGCAATAGTACAAGAACACGCCACCACTGATCAGGGCAATGATAAAGGAGCCTAAGGTGACCCTCTTTGGGCCAAAGCGGTCAGTGAGAGCACCGCCAATTAAGCCACCAACCACAGCACCAATCAGCATCACAACTAAGCACGAAGCTCCTTCGATAGAGCTGTAGCCTTTAGCGCTGAATAAGAGTGGGATAAAGACCACAAAGGAGCAGTAAGTCCACGAGCGCAGGGCGATGGCAGTGTTTAAAAAGACAAATTGCTTGGAGCAAATGAGCTTCTTGAGATTGATATCAGGGGAGGCGGTAGCGTCAGTAGCAGCGCTGTTGCTGCCGTTGTTGCCGTTGTTGCCGTTGCTGCTGCCTTTAGCCACCATGTCATAAGACGGAACTTGCAGATGGCGCGCATAGATGAGAGCGGTGGTGATAATGGCTGGGAGTGCCATAACCACCAAGTAACTTTCTCCGAAGTGATCGATAAACGCAGCCACAATTATAGGGGCGAGGGCAAAACCTAAGTTACCGCCAGCAATATAAACACTGGTTCCAAAGCCTTTGCTCTTGAGTGGCAAGACGCGGGTGAGAATGCTGGCACTGACTGGGTGGAAGCCAGATGAGCAGATACCGCACAACAGCACAATGGCCAAAAGGATAAAGAGGTTAGGGCTGAGCACCACTGCTGAGGCGAGAATACCTCCTGTCAGCACAGAAAGTGGCATGAGGTAGTTGAGGTTGCGCTTGTCAGCAACAAGGCCAATAGGTGGCTGAATCAGGTTCATAGCCACCGAGAACACCATGTAAATAGCGGCACTCTGAGAGTAGGAGATGTCGTATTGTGTGGCAATGATAGGTAGGAGCACAGGTAAGAACGCCGCATAGTAGTCGCTCATGAAATGCGCAATTGCCATGACACCGACGTTAAACCAAGATCTTTCTGGGGTTTTGTAAGAGCCTTTCCCCGACTGTTGTTGTGGCTCTAAACCGATCTCGCTCATATGAAAAGAAGAAGAAGAAAGAATGATGTAGAAGACTAAGACAATGTGGACATTCAGTCCACGTGAACTTTAATTACCGTATTTCACGTGGACTTGATGGGCAAGCCCCAGTTTAATGCTGTTCAGCAGTTACTGAGCCTTAGTCTTGGCCTTTAGCTTGAGCTTGTTCTTGAGCTTTAGCATCCTTGGCTGCGGCTAAGATGATAGCGATCTCGTCTGGAGTGACTTTGTAGACCTTGCCGCAGCTGTGGCAGGTCATGGTGATGCCATTAGGATCCTTAATGATGTCCTCAAGATCGCTGATTGGCAGTCCACGCACTGCATTGAGGATGCGCTCTTTGGAGCAAACACACTTAAATTGCACTTGCTCAGGGGTAAAGACACGTACCTTATCGTTCCAGAACAGACGGCGCAGGCTCTCATGTAAGGTGAGGCTAAAGAGCTCGTCTGCACTTAAGGTCGCACTTAAGGTAGTGAGGTGTTCTAACGACTCTAAGTTGTTTTCGATGTTAGGGATGATTTGCAACATGATGCCGCCGCTTTCCTCACGCTCTAAATCGTGGTGTAAGAGCATGGTGGTAGCGAGCTGCTCCGAGTCCTTAAAGTAGGTCTCTAAAGCCTCAGACAGGCTTGGCTTATCTAAAGCCACAATACCTTGATAGCGCACGCCATCCTCAGGGAAGGCGGAGATCACCAAAATGCCATCACGGCCAACAAGGTCTTGGAAAGTAAGATTGTTGGCATCGGCCTTGGCGACTGCGGCAGCTGCTTGGGCTTTGCTCTCTTCATCACCTGCATCAAGCTTGTCATCGTACTCAGGCCATGAAGCGTTGCCGTAGAAGTTGAGGTTCTTATCGATGTTGATAAAGGCAAAGCGCAGGGCGTGAGGGCCCTTGCCACCTTGAATTTGTACGGTCACAGTACCGTTAGCCTTTAAGGTGGCAGCAATCAGCACAGAGGCTGAAGCTAACTCAAGCATTAACTGCTTGATGGCCTTTGGATAAGGCTTCATGTGCTCTAAGATTGGTTGCACAGCCTCATGCATGTGCAAAATCTCACCACGCACACCGTGGTCTTCAAATAAGAAGCGCACGACGCTATTAGGCTGCTTTTCTACAGCAGCTTGGGTTGCAGTCTCTTCGTTGACTAACACACCGCTATCGACGGCTGAAGTATTTTGTTGCTCGCTCATAAAAACTTGGCCAAGTTGGCAATACGATCTGAAAAAGGTGAACAGAGGAGAGGTCGTGATGTAGCCTATCCTAGCTAGCCTAGGACTGCTACGCAGTGCTACTGCATTGCCGCAGCACTGCTGCTATAGCTACTGTTGATGCTTGAGTTGGTCTAACTCGCGACGCTCTTTCTTGTTTGGTTTGGTGTCAGGACGTGGATTTAAGAGGGCGGCCATTTTGTTGAGGCGTGCTTCCTCTTCACGGCGGGCGATGCTCTCGGCGGTTTCCTCATACAAAGTGACCGCCACTGAGGCTGGGCCTCTGACATCAGAAATGGCTTTGACGATGATTTCTTTGCGTGCAAAGCCTTGGAGAAGCTTGATCTTGGCGCCTACTTCGACGGTGCGTGCAGGTTTGGCTTTGCTGCCGTTGTAGTCGACCTTGCCGCCTTCAATCATCTGTCGCGCTATAGAGCGCGTCTTATAAAAGCGTGCAGCCCACAGCCACTTATCGAGACGAACTGCTTCGGGAGCTGCGGTAACAGCCTTGTCTTTGTCTGCCATAACTCTCAATCTTAATGAAAAAGTGTGCTGTGATTATAGCAGCTTTGCTTTAGCTCAAAATGCGTGCTCTTTGTGGGGTTTTAGGCTTAAACCAGCTGCATTTAGCTTGGTTGCTTGGCTATATGAGAGCTTTGGTCAGGGCTTAATGAGATCTTGATTAGGTGGCGCTACAATAAGCTTTACTTAATTCCGTCTCTTCTTTTCTTTGGGTTGGTTTGCTTGTGCCGTCTAGGCTTAGCCTAGTCAAGGAACAGCTTGGGCCAGTCATGGTTGTTAAGGTGGTGGCAATGGATTTGAAAGCGCTTGATAAGGCGTTGCCTTTAGTGGCTAATCGTAAGGTGCATCAGGCTTCTCGTATTTTTCGTATCGAAAGCATGGATCTGACGTTTTCTAATGGTCACCAAGCGACCTATGAGCGCATCATCGGCGGACGTGGTGCGGTGATGGCTGTGCCTTTTGATGGTACCCACTTCTATATGTCGGTCGAGTACGGCGGTGGCATCATGGCCTACTGCTTGGGGTTGGTTAAAGGCAAGATCGACGCTGGTGAGACGCCAGAAGAAGCCGTGATTCGCGAGCTCAAAGAGGAAATCGGCTTTGGTGCTAACAAGATTACCCGCCTCAAGTCACAGATGACCGTAGCTCCAGGTATGTTGGAGCTCAAGATGTTTCCTTATTTGTGCGAGGATCTCTATCCTTGTAAGCAAGATGGTGATGAGCCTGAGCCTATCGATATCATCAAACTCACCCCTGCTGAAGTGAAAGAGCTGATCTTCGATGAAGAGAGCAAGCTGCAAGAAGGGCGTACCATTGCGGCTTTGACCTTAGCGTTGCGCAAAATTGGGGCATTAAATTAAAGCTTGCTCAATAATAGCGCACTACTTCACACGCTTTATTTTCGTTAGATAATAGCTCCAAAGGATATTCATGGGCGTTGAGCCTGTCCTTGTCACCAGCGCTGTACTTTTTAGGGCGCTTTTTTTAGGTGCAGGACTAATCCTTGTGGAACAGACAAGCATAGCGCTCTGCTAGAGAGCACATAGGCACTGTCAGGTACACATAAGTACGGTACACAGATCGCCACGCCATATGCAAAGGATTGCATTTGCGATGCGAGATGCCAACGCTAGTTGGCGGCCTGTGGGCTTAATGGTAGTGCGCTTTTTTTGTTTTCTAAGAGTGCTTGTTTCTTCAGCTTTTAAGAAGATCTTTTAAGAAGGTCTTTGGACAAGATCTTTTAGACATCAAGTAGACATAAAGTAGATAGCAAGAAGAGAAAGAAAACGAAAAAGAAGAGAGCATAAGCTCTGAACCTCCTTGTCACTTGTTATTTCTTTCATCCTCATATCTTCAGTGTCACATCTTCAATGTCTGTACATCAGTACATCATAAGGAACGTTTTTAAGGAGGCACAATGCAGCACCTGTTAACCGGCTTTGAGCTTGACCAAGACGGCTACTTAAAGTTGATTTCTTTAGCCCAGAGCATGAAGGCTGATCCTAAGTCCTATCGTGATTGCTTACAGGGCATGAGTGCTGCTTTGATGTTCGAGAAGCCATCCTTACGTACCCGTACCACCTTTGAGCTCGCCATGTTTAACTTAGGCGGCCACGGTGTCTACTTAGACTTAGGTAAGGGTGACTTAGGTGTGCGTGAGACTGTACCTGACTATGCCCGCAACCTCTCGCGTTGGGTTGATTGCTTAGTTGGTCGTGTTTTCAAGCAGAGCACCTTAGAAGAGTTAGCTGTTACCGGTTCTGTACCTGTGGTTAATGCTTTATCTGATCTCTATCACCCTGCTCAGGTGATGGCCGACTTCATGACCATCAAAGAGCACTTAGGCAAGACCGCTGGCGTTAAGGTCGCTTATTTAGGTGATGGTAACAACGTCGCTAACTCCTTATTGGTTGCTGGTGCCATCTTAGGTGCTGAAGTTACTTGCTTCTGCCCATTAAACTGCGGCCCTGATGTGCAGATTTTCTGCAAGGCTGTGGAAGCCGGCGCTGCTTATGGCGCTAAGCTCAAGGTCACTCACGACTTATCTGAGCTTAAGAATTATGACGTGCTCTACACCGATACTTGGGTGTCGATGGGTGATGACACTCCTCTCGATGCCGTGAAGAAGGTCTTCATGCCATACCAGATTAACGACGCTTTAGTCCAAAGCTCTGGTGCCCAGATCGTGATGCACTGCCTCCCAGCTCACCGTGGCTACGAGATCACTGATGAGGTTATGGATGGCCCTAAGTCTGTGGTCTTCGATGAGGCTGAGAACCGTTTACACATCCACATGGCTCTTTTAGCAACCCTGCTTAACCCAAGCCGCGTTTGCTAGTATGTCTGTAGTCACACCTGCAGCACAGAGTAATCAACGCTGTGGGCTATTTCCGAATCTAATAGCTTAAGCATTGAGCCTAAGCATCTAAAGCGTAATTGCCTGTCCTTTTGAGGGTAGATCAAATGCAAGAGAAAAAGCAGTACAAGAAAGTCCTTTTAGCTTACTCGGGCGGTCTTGATACTTCGACCATCGTTCCTTGGTTAAAGGAAAACTATGGTTGTGAGGTTGTGTGCTTCGTGGCTGATGTCGGCCAAGAGCGCGAAGATTTAGATGGCATCGAGGAGAAGGCTAAGAACTCTGGTGCTACTAAGTGCATTGTCCAAGACTTACGTGAAGAGTTTGTCCGCGACTACGTGTTCGAGACCTATAAGACTGGCGCCCTCTATGAGGAGTCATACTTATTAGGTACTGCTATTGCTCGCCCTGTGATTGCTAAGGCCATGGTTGAAGCCGCTTTAGCTGAAGGCTGCGATGCTGTGGCTCACGGTGCTACCGGTAAGGGCAACGATCAGGTTCGCTTCGAAAGCGCTGTTGCTGCTTTAGCCCCACACTTAGGTGTGATCGTTCCATGGCGTGAGTGGGATTTACGCAGCCGTGAAGACTGCTTAGCCTACTTAGAGGCTCGTCATATCCCTTGCAAGGCTACCTTAAAGAAGATCTACAGTCGTGACGCTAACGCTCTCCACATCTCCACTGAGGGTGGTGAGTTAGAGCACACTTGGAATCCAGCTTCTGAGGCTGTGTGGACTTGGACTGTTGATCCTCAAAAGGCTCCAGATACCCCTGAGACCTTTGAGCTGACCATCGAAAAGGGTGTGGTCACCGAGATCGACGGCAAGAAAGTTTCTGCTTTTGAGTGCTTAGATGAGCTTAACAAGCGCGGTGCTCGTAACGGGGTTGGCCGTATCGACATCGTGGAGAACCGCTTAGTTGGCATGAAATCCCGTGGCTGCTATGAGACCCCAGGCGGCACCATCATCCACAAGGCCTTACGTGCTATTGAGCAATTAGTGCTCGACAAGACCACCCGTATCTACCGTGACCACATGGCCATTGAGTTCGCTCAATTAGTCTATGATGGCCGCTGGTTCACCCGTTTACGTGAGGTGATCCAAGCAGCTGCTGACGAGCTTGCCTCTGAGGTCAATGGTAAGGTTGTGGTTCGTCTCTACAAGGGCAACTGCGACATTATCCAGAAGGACAGCCCTAACAGCCTCTTCAACTTCGATTTCGTGACTTTCGGTGCTGACGAGGTTTACAACCAGGCTGACGGTAAGGGCTTCATTCAGCTCTACTCCTTACCTGCCCGTATCCGTGCTTTAAACGCTGAGCAGCGTAAGCAGGGCAAGTAAGAAGCTATCTCAATCTCAATTAGGCCCAGAAGGCTTCATGTAATTGAGATCGCTCTCTCAAAAGAGAGCCCGCGACCACCATGGGCGGCCTAGGCCAATTCTAGGCCAATTCTAGGTCAATCCTAGGCCTGCCTTGGGCTTGTCTTTGGGGTGCCCATGGTGGCGCACATTTTCTCTTTTTGTTTTTTGTCTGTTTTTGGCAGCCCGAACGCTAGTCGTGCGGGCTTTCTAGTTTTTACGCTACCTAGGGTGTGCAGCTTTATGGCTGCTTTGCGACTTAATAGGTAGGCAAGAAAAGGATTAGCACGATGGCGTTATGGGGTGGTAGATTCACGCAGGATAGTGATGTGCGTTTTAAGCACTTTAACGATTCGCTGCGTTTTGACTATCGTTTGTTCCATGAGGATGTGGAAGGCTCACGCGCCTGGGCCCAAGCCTTATGCAAGGTGCAAGTGCTCTCCGAGCAAGAGTGCGCTGACCTTATCACTGCTTTAAATGAGTTAGAGCAAGAGATGAGCGGCCGCGAGGGGGAGATTGCTGTTGCCGGCGACGAGGATATCCACTCCTATGTAGAGCGCCGCTTGATTGAAAAGGTTGGTGCCTTAGGCAAGAAGCTGCACACTGGCCGTTCCCGCAACGATCAGGTTGCTGTTGATTTGAAGCTGTTCTGCCGCTCTGCTGCCGATGAGATTTTAAAGGCCATTCGCGCTCTGCAAGTTGAGCTCTTGAAGGTTGCCGATCAATACCAAGGCGTGATCTTCCCAGGCTACACCCACTTACAGCGTGCTCAACCAGTCACCTTTTCGCACTTCTGCTTAGCCTATCTGCAGATGTTCGATCGTGACTTTGTGCGTTTATCCAACGCTCGTGATTTGCTCAATATCTGCCCATTAGGTAGTGCTGCTTTAGCCGGTACCGCCTACCCAATCGACCGTGAGGCCTTAGCTCAGAGCTTAGGCTTTAAGGGCGCAACCCACAACAGCTTAGATGCTGTCTCTGACCGTGACCACGTCATGGAGCTCTTATCTTGCGCTTCCATCAGCCTCGTGCACTTATCGCGTTTAGCTGAGGATCTGATTATCTACAACTCTGGTGAAGCTAACTTCATTGAGCTGTCTGATAAGGTCACTTCTGGCTCGTCTCTGATGCCACAAAAGAAGAACCCAGATGCCTTAGAGTTAATCCGCGGCAAGGCTGGCCGTGTCGTAGGTTCTTTAATGGGCATGCTCACTACCGTGAAGGCTTTACCTCTTGCCTACGATAAGGACTTACAAGAGGACAAGGAAGGCTTATTTGATGCCTTAGATACTTGGCACGAGTGCCTCGACATGATGGCCTTAGTCTTTGAGGACATCAAGCTCAACTTAGACAAGATTGAGGCTGCTGCTAAGGGTGGTTACTCCAACGCTACTGAGCTTGCTGACTACTTGGTTTCTAAGGGTGTGCCTTTTAGAGAGGCTCACTCGGTGGTAGGCCAGGTTGTGCTCTATGCAATTGAGCAAAAGAAGCCATTAGAGGAGCTCTCGGTTGAGGAGTTCCAACGCTTCAACGCAGTGATTGCCGATGACGTGTACCCAATCCTCTCCTTAGAGAGCATTTTGGCTAAGCGTAACGTCTTAGGTGGTGTGGCTGTAGAACAGACCAAGGCTGAAATCGCTGCCTTAAAGCAACACTTAGGCTGCTAAGCTCTCAAGGCAGAGCCTAGTGCTCTCCACCTAAAAGCGTAAAAAAGCCCGCATCCTCGGAGCTGATAACTGAGCTTGGGGTTGCGGGCTTTTGGGTGCCTATGAGCCGGTGGAACCAAAGCCAGCAGTGCCGCGGGCAGTAGGGGCAGTAAACTCGCTTACCACCTTAAAGTTGGCTTTAACTATAGGCACAAAGACCATTTGAGCGATACGCTCCCCCACCTTAATGGTCACTTCCTTATCAGAGCGATTCCACAGTGGCACCATGAGAGGCCCTTGGTAGTCAGCATCCACCAACCCCACTAAATTGCCCAACACGATACCGCTCTTAAAGCCTAAGCCAGAGCGCGGCAGCACTGTAGCGCAGATATTTGGGTTGCCAATAAAGACAGCGATGCCTGTAGGCATGAGGTAGGTCTCGTGAGGCTTAAGGGTGATAGAGTCCTCTTTGATCATGGCGCGCAAATCAACACCAGCAGCAAGCTTACTTTCATAGGCTGGAAGCGGCCAGCTATTGTCAGCAGTTTCAGCGTCTTGGAATTCGCGGACACGCGGGTCGAGGATTTTGAGTTCGATTTCAGCGGTTGTAGGTAGCATAAGGGCCCAAAAGATGTGGTTAGAACATGCAAGCAAGGCTGCTTGCTAAAGGCCCATTATAGGAAAGGCGCGCCCTAAAGCGCAAAAGACCAAAAGACCAAAAGACCAAAAGCCGTGGGCAGCATGAGATCATGACTGCTTTAGACTTTTGGTCTTTGGCATTGTTCGAGCTGGTAAGACTCTTAGATGCTAGAGGCTGTTACTTGCTCTTGCTATCGTCTTGCTCTTGATGCTTCTTGGCCTTGTACTCGGCGATGATGAGCTCGATCAAGAGGTCAGCAAGCTTGACCTTGCTCATCTTGCCAAAGCTAGTCACGATGCCATTAGGGCCGTAGACGGTAGCGGCATTGTCGTTAGAGTTGAAGCCAATCTCTGGGTCAGAAACGTCGTTGAGCACGATGAGGTCGAGGTTCTTGTTGGCGATCTTCTCGCGAGCATTTTCCTCAAAGTGATCGGTTTCTGCGGCAAAGCCCACAGTAAATGGACGATCCTCGTCTAAGTGGCCTACGTAAGAGATGATGTCTTCGTTCTTGACCAACTCTAATGTTAAGAACTCACCAGTTTCCTCT
The DNA here is from genome assembly GCA_944393075.1 of uncultured Anaerobiospirillum sp. Classification (GTDB taxonomy): domain Bacteria; phylum Pseudomonadota; class Gammaproteobacteria; order Enterobacterales; family Succinivibrionaceae; genus Anaerobiospirillum. The sequence continues at coordinate 11,880 of CALXYZ010000068.1, forward strand.
TTCTTGAGCTTGGTCGACATTGGCTCAATCACGCGGTAGTCAGCCACCGCAGCACAACCGATAACGATGTTGGCTTGGCCAATTTGCGACTTCACTGCATCTAACATCTGGCTGGCTGTAGTGACATCTACACGCTTGACGTTGTTAGGGGTAGCGAGGTGGGTTGGGCCTGAAATTAAGGTGACGTCTGCACCCATGGTGGCAGCCATCTGAGCTAAGGCATAGCCCATCTTGCCTGAGCTCTTGTTGGTGATCACGCGAGCTGGGTCGATGCTCTCTTCGGTAGGGCCAGCAGTGATTACGATCTTAAGACCTGCACCATGAGACTTAGGCAGCAGCTTGGTTTGGGTTAAAGCAGCTGGCTCTTGTGGGCTTGGCAGGCAGGTTGGTGGCAGAGCCTGATATGGTAAAGCTACATGGTCGTTTAATAAGGCGCAGATGTAAGCAAAAATGTCATCGACGTTGCGCATTCTGCCCATACCACTGTCGCCGCAAGCTAAATCACCCTCTTCAGGGGCAATGATATAGAAGCCGCGCTCTTGTAGAGTCTTTAAGTTGGCCTTGGTAGCTGGGTTGATGAGCATGCGAGTATTCATGGCTGGAGCCACGACTACAGGGCAGGCAGAGGCGAGAACGGTGGTGGTAACAGCGTTGTCAGCGATACCACAGGCAAATTTAGCTAAGCTGTTAGCGGTAGCAGGAGCGACTACCAACAAATCGGCATCATTGGTGATAGCGATATGATCGATACCTTCAGCATCGCCAAAGACATCAGTCATCACCTCATGATGGCTCAAAGCCGCAAAGGTGGCTGGTGTGACAAACTTGCATGCTGCTTCAGTCATCACCACGCGCACTTGAGCGCCGTTCTTGATCAGCTTACGGCATAACTCACAGGTCTTATAGGCAGCAATGCCTCCCGTAATGGCGAGCACTATCTTGCGATTTTGAAGAAGTAATTGGCTCATGAAGTTCTCCTTAAAGCATGATCTGAAAGCAGCACTACAAGGCTCGGTGCCTAGTGTTATGGCAATCGCGGCGCAGCTGCATTGGTATCAGACCTACAAGGAAAATACCCAAACAGGTATTGTTGAGAGGGAGTAGCAAAGCAGCCTTAGTGCAGCAAAAAAATCAGATCTATCCTTAGTAAACATGGTGGCGGCTGACAAAATTTCAAGATCCTATCCTCAATTTTACTGGACAGCGGCCTACTGTGAGCCTTTGCACCACCTCTTTTTGTCAGAGCGTGATTTAGGACAACAAAAACACAAACAGCACCTGCAAGGTGTGCTTGTCAGGTGCTGTTCGCGCTGTGCGATGGCTGTTACGGGGAAGTTTTGTTACTTTGCGTTACCTATCGTTTGCCCTTGCCCTTCTTTCCCTTAGTGCTAGCTTTGCTTGAGGCAGCACTATCTCGATGCTGCTTTTGATAGACCTCTTGTAGCTCTGGAGTGGAGGCAGCTACCGCAGCACTGAGTGACTTGATGTTGAGGCGAGGGGCTAGGCGCTCTAAGAAGTCTAGTTGCTCTTTATAGGAGGCCTGATTTGGCTCAATAAACTCACCACTGTCACGAGCACTTACCGTAAAGGCATCCAAGTCGACATTGATGCAGTTCTCTTTGCGGATAGCCTGATTGAATAAGACCTCTAGGGTAGTAAGTTGCAGGTAGTGGTTGACCAAGAGGCTCTTTAATTGATCGCGCTTACCTACATTGACTGGGCCTAAAGCCTCATCATCTTTTAAGTCAGCTCCGGTGTCAGCAAGCTCTCGATTGAGAGTTTGAATTTGCTGCCACTGAGGCAGAAGGCTCTTAAACAGATATAGGTAACGGCCACTTGCAAGGCGGCTCATGCTGCGCTGGCGTTTGAGGCCATATTGCAGAACAAGAACAGCTATGATGTAGCCGATGATGGCGACCACCACAAAGAAGAGCAACATGCCTAAGAGATAGCCCATTGCCACAAAGAGATTTTCCTCTTGCTGTAAAAATCCATACAGCGCTAGTGGAGTAAAGGTCGACAAGCCACCTAAGAAGCCTACGTTAAAGAAGCTCAAAATGTACTTGTTGTTGACGTAAAAGCGATAGCAAATGCAGGCATATGAAGCGCCCATCAACATACACGAAGCAATGTTGGCTGGAGACCAAGGACTTGGGTGTGAGCCATCTAAAAAGAGACGAACCAAGCAGCCTAAACCACCGCCAAAGAAGATCAGCATGAAACACAAAACACGATCCATGGGTGAAAGATTCTCCTTGTCGCTGCCAGTCTAAGGCTGAGGCTGTGGTTGCAATTGCAGTTGCGGTTGTGCGCTTGCGCTGCCATCAGTGTTAGGCATACCCACGGCATCATGAGCGTCGTCGATAGGTGCGATCTCCGGCATTGATTGTGGGCCGTGGAAGTGATGCGCTTCGCCCTCAAAAGTCATTGATTGCAGCATCTTCTCAAGCTCAGCACGACGTTGGGCTTGGTCTTCTACTTCTTTGTTGAGAGGCTCACTAAGCATTTGACCTAAAGAGACTCCACCATAGGCACTAAAGGTGCCCAAAATACTGGTGATCAGGAGGTAGGCAACGGCATATAAAATGGCGCGGCGTCGATGCACACGGTCATAGTAGAGATCGATGACATCTGAAGTGATGGCCGAGAGAGTTCCCATACCGCCAACAAAGCCGATAACAAGGGCTATGTGCAACTCGGTAGGTAGCACCATTGCTGTGATAAAACCACCTAAGAAGCCGGCGATGATGTTGATAAAGAGGACGCCTAGAGGGAAGACAAAGACATTAGGAATGGCGAGAATGCCAATAATCAGTCCGCGCACACATGCGCCGATGCCGCCTAGGGTAAAGACTGTAATTAAGACTTGCCACGAAAAGCTCACTGACTGCTCGCTCCTTTGAGTTTTGATTAAAATCGCCTGCGCACACCCCATTCGTAAGAGTGGGGATAAGCAGGCGCTTAGTGCCAGATAATCCTCT
>CALXYZ010000069.1 GCA_944393075.1 uncultured Anaerobiospirillum sp.
ACTGATTATTTTTAAAAGCCCGACAAACAAAGGCTTTAACGGCATTGCGGCTGTGTTGTGTTACTTGAGGCTAACTAAGCATTAAAAACCAAGAATGGCTTAAATAAAGTCTTTCTACTTTTCATGAAGCCATTATTCGTGTCCTCTCACAACATAACCAAGCTTGCAAGAATCGCATAAAATCATGCCTCGGTAATTATTCGGTCTGCTCCTCTAAGTTTGCGCATGGCCTTGTCTTTGTGTGTTTTTGTGCTGCACAAAAACAAAAAGCGGGGACTTGCCCCGCTTTTGCTGAGACCAACGTGTGGTCTCAATGAGTTATTGTGACGGCTTAGAGCTTATTGCTCGCTCTCAGCGTCGGCCTTGCGCTTGACGATTGGCTTGACCTCAGAGGTTTCTTCCTCGGTCTCAGCGTCAGCTTCAGCTTCAGCTTCGTCTTCATCAGACTCTTCGACGTCGTCTTCATCCTCAGCCTCTTCTTCAGAGTCCTCTGCTTCTTCAACGTCCTCCTCGTCTTCGTCAGATTCCTCGTAGTCAGAGTCTTCTTCAGTCTCTAACTCCTCGTCATCTTCTGCCTCTTCATCAGATTCGTCCTCGTCTTCCTCGGAGTCATCTTCAGTGTCTTCGGCTTCGTCTTCAGCTTCAGCTTCGTCCTCGACCTCAGTATCTGTTACTTCTTCGGTATCGGTATCAGCTTCAGTATCACCGGCCTCGTCAGCTTCTTCCTCAGCGGCTGCCTCAGTGTCAGCCTCGGCCTCATCAACCTCAACTTCTTCGACTTCGGTTTCTACCTCAGTATCAACCTTAGGCTCGGTCGCGGTCTCGTCGTCCTCGTCTGGATCACCATTGTACTCAAAGACAGCAGTAATTTCCTCGATAGCAGGTGCTGCGCTAGGGCTAGGTACAGTGTTGGTCTCATCACCATTAGGGCCAAAGCTGCTCATACCATCCATGATGGTGCTATCTAAGATCGAGCGGTCGTCGAAGCTAGACACTGCCTCGGCAATGGCGTTGCGGATGTTACGGGCGCGGGCATCGTGGTCGATGTCGATACCAGTAGCGGTCTCATCACGCTGCTCACGAGCAAAGCGAGCTGACATCTGATGCTGGCGGTCAGCTGACCAGAAGTCTTCTTGCACTGCACGGCTAGGCTTATAGATGTGGTCGCTTGGCTCAGTCTCATCAGAGGTATCGTCAGCATCAACCTCATCGTAAACAGCGGTGTTAGCGCCCTTACGATCCTTTCGGTTGCGCTTAGCCTTAGGCGCGATTTCTGCTGGAGCCTCGGTCTCTTCAGTAGAAGAGACAGCTGAGGCAGTTGCTGCAGTAGTAGCTGCGTCTTGCTCAGCTTGCTCGTTTGGCTCGACGACCTTCTCTACAGACTCTTCGGCAGCCTTTTTGCCCTTACGAGTCTTGCGGGCCTTACGTGGACGGCCATCGTCTTCTTCGATGTCGTCGATAAAGCCTTGGGCAATGTGGTCTTGCAGCAGGTTATTGAGGCTATCGCTAACAGCATCAGATTCTGGAGCTGCATTTACTTGCTCAGGCTTCTTGTGACGGCGGCTGTCCTTGGTTACTACAGGGGCCTCTTGAGGTTTTGCTTCAGTTTCTGCTTCAGCTTCAGCGGCAGCCTTGGCCTTTTGTGCCTTAGCCTTGACAGCGGCAGCAGCTTGCTTCTTTGCAACCTGTTCTGCTTGCACTGTCTTCTCGTCAACATATGGCTCTGCGATGTAGTCGTGGCCATGTGGTTGTGGATGAGAGTTGAACTTTTCGTCTAACAAGGAAGCGGCTTCATCTTCGGTCATGGTAAAGACAGCTTCACTGTCAAACATTACCACGGCCTCGTTGAGACCACCTTGGCGATCTGTCTTCTGGAATGGTAAGCCCTTACGGAACTCACGGCTTTCAGCAGTGCCATTAAATTCAAGCTCGCATTGACCAGGGTCAGAGATAGTGTCGACCTCTGCGGATACGGCTGCCTCATTGAAGCCACCTGCGCTCTCAGCCACCTTTAATGGCATGCCCTGATCAAATGGACGACCTTCATGGGCATTGGTGAAGATCACCTCATCCATAGGGCCTTCACCCATAGGGGCGCTAGTGAACTCGGACTCAGCAAAGGTAAAGCGCTTTGGTACGGTCACATGGTCAACATCAAAGATAGCGGCATCGTTGATACCAACAGTACGTGGGTTGAGTGGCACCTTTGGTGTCTTCTTCACCTCTGGGCGCTTAGCACCACGACGATCGCCACGCTCTGGACGCTCATTGCGATCACGACGTGAGCTGCGCTCACCGCGCTCACCGCGCTCAGTACGTTCACGACGCTCCTTACGAGCTGGACGCTCACGGGATTGACGGGAACTGCGCTCACCACGTTCTGGACGATCTTGACGTTCCATTGGGGCAGCGTCAGCAACCTGAGCTTCATAGTCTGGGGCGAAATCGTGTGTTGGCTCTTGCACTGGAACAGCGATCTCTGGAGCCTGAGTGACATTGAGCTCTTGCTCTTGTTGTGAGTAGAACTCTTCACGTGGCTGACGCTCAGCACGTGGAGCACGCTCAAAGCGTTCACTCTTGCGACGCTCATTACGCTCTACACGCTCTTGGCGCTCAGCATATTCCTGACGCTCAGGACGCTCAGGACGCTCTATGCGCTCCATGCGTTCCATGCGATCTTGACGCTCAGGACGCTCACTGCGTTCTGGACGGCGCTTTTGACCTTGGTTCTGGGTGCGACGACCGTTAGAACCTTGCGATTGACCAGTGCTGTTTGGACCATTACGGCGGTTGCGTTGACCTTGATTTTGTGGGCCACCACGACGATTGCCGTTGTTGCTCTTGTTGTGTTGCTGTTGACCTTGCTGTTGGGCACCTGCAGATCTGTTAGCGTTGTTACGCTGGTTGGTCTGCTGAGTGTTGGTAGCAGCGTTGGCATTAGCGTTTGCGTTGTTGTTAGCTGGCACTTGCTCCGCGCCTCCCTTAAAGATGTTTCCTATGAAGGAAAAGATCTTAGAAAAGACGCCACTTTGGCCGTCGGCCTTGCCCTGATCAGTGATTACGGCTGCTCCGGCTGCGTTTCCTTGGCCGTTGTTGCCGTTACCAGTGGCATTAGGGGCATGGACACTGGGCTGGCGCTGGGGATTTTGGTCTAATTGGATAGTGTGAGGATCGTCAACGATTGGCTCAAGCGCATTTGGCGCTGGAGAGTTCATCGTGATGTCCTCGGTGAATACTAATGGGGTGTCTTGGGCACGTGTCTGCTGTTGCTTCTTGTAAGCAAACTCGCGGCGTAGCATGCTGTCTTGCACCTCAGCACGAGCCTTAGCAGCACGCTCGCGTAAGATGGCCGATGGATCGTCTAAGCTGCCATCTAATGGGAGATTTTGTGTGCTGTTGAGGACACGGTGTACCTCGTAGCTTGGAGGCATCATATTAGGATCAGGGATAACCGTGACCTTGATACCGGTGGTCTTCTCAATCTGCTCTAATTGCTTGCGCTTGTTGTTGAGAATGAAAGTGGCGATCTCCACTGGCGCAAAGGCCATAACGTCGCCAGTGTGCTCCTTGTGGGCTTCTTCTTCCACTAAGCGCATGATTGACAGTGCTAAGGAAGCGGTATCACGGATGGTACCTTGGCCTTGGCACATTGGGCAGACGTGGCTGCTTGATTCCTCTAAAGATGGACGTAGACGCTGGCGCGACATCTCAAGGAGACCAAAGCGCGAGATACGCGAGAATTGGATACGGGCACGGTCTTGGCGGCAGGCTTCACGCATGCGGCTTTCGATTTCACGCTGATTCTTCATTGGCGTCATATCGATAAAGTCGATGACGATCAGACCGCCAACGTCACGCAGACGTAATTGACGTGCGATTTCTTCGGCAGCCTCAATATTGGTTTGTAAGGCCGTTTCTTCGATATCACCACCGCGGGTAGCCTTAGCCGAGTTGACGTCAATCGAGGTTAAAGCCTCAGTTGGGTCAATAACAATGGCACCACCAGATGGCAGGCGCACTTCGCGCAGATAAGCCGACTCAATTTGGCTTTCAATCTGATACTTAGAGAACAGTGGGATGTCACCACGGTATAAGCGTACACGCTCAGTAAACTCTGGGCGCACTAACTTGATGTGGTGCATGATGTGCTCATACACATCCTTGCTGTCGACTAAGATTTCGCCGATATCTGGGCGCAGATAGTCACGAATAGCGCGGATAGCGATGCTGGACTCTTGATGGATTAAGAAAGGAGCTTTCTTGGAGTTGGCAGCTTGCTTAATCATCTCCCAGAGTTTTGTGAGGATGGATAAATCCCACGATAACTCTTCAGAGCTCTTGCCTACACCAGCGGTACGGATGATGACACCCATGCCCTCAGGGATGGTGATACCTTCAAAAGCGGCACGAATTTCGGCACGCTCTTCACCTTCGATACGGCGGGAGATACCACCGGCACGAGGGTTGTTTGGCATCAAAACTAAGTAGGAGCCAGCAAGAGAGATAAATGTGGTCAGAGCAGCGCCTTTTTGGCCTCGCTCTTCTTTTTCGATCTGCACGATGACCTCTTGGCCCTCGCGCAAAGCGTTCTTTAAGGAAGCATGATCATTAAAGTTGGTGCCCTCTGGGTAGTACTCACGGGCAATTTCCTTTAGTGGTAAGAAACCATGGCGTTCGACACCATAGTCGACGAAAGCAGCCTCTAAGCTAGGCTCAATACGGGTGATAACACCTTTGTAGATATTGGCCTTCTTATTGGCATGCTGAGGAGATTCAATGTCGAGGTCATAAAGCTTATTTCCATCGACAAGCGCAACACGCACCTCTTCTTCTTGCGTGGCGTTGATAAGCATTCTCTTCACGGGACAAAAACCCTTATAAAGATAGATATATGTCCACTACCTACAACCTCATGCTCAAGACACAATAACAACGACAACCCACAAACAGGTAAGCTTATGCTTAAGCCGATGCTTAAGCTTAGGCCTATGCTTAAGCCTAGGTATAGGCCTAAGGTCATGATCAAGCTGTGGTTGCGGGGCTACCTATAAAACAGGGGGCCGAGGTAAAAAAGAAAAAGAAAAAATCGAGCCGAGGTCAGGCTTGCGCTAAGCGCATCATTAGCCACTTGAGCTGAGTAAGCGAGCTAAGCTTAGTGCCACAAAAAAGCAGACTTATCGAGCTAAAACTAGGGCCAAAGGGAAAATAGATCTGAGAGTGGGCGTTAGAGGGTAGGTAAGGTGGTGCACAGCACTCATTAAAGCACTAACCCTAGAAGCTGCTTTGGAAGACAAGTAGTGACTGCAAGGCAATGTACGCTCAAGGGCGAAGCAATCTAAGCAAGTAGGTACGCGGTGCGCAGGTGTGGATGCTGATGCGCGCATGCGCGCATGCGCTGGCACAGGTGCAGATAAAGATCACGTCCATTGGGCTTTTTGGTGCCACACCACATAGTGCAGGCAGCTCCCTTTTGCCTGAATTTCGATTTTCTACAACTCCAAAGAGCATGGGGCTTGCACATATCCGCATTCTGCTCTGGTGTTTGAGCGCGGTACTAAGTACTAAGCTAAGTACTTAACTACCAAGAACAGTGTACAACCAACTAAACTAAGGACTACGTGACAAGAGGCATAAGTTATAGTCTAACCTGAGAGCGCCTGTGCTTAATGATGCTAGGCTGGCTCTTTTGGTTCTCGTTTGTGGCCTCTTGTGGGCGTCGCTGTGTTTAATGTGCTGAATGTGTCATTTGCTCATATGAGCGTATTTCCTAGGAAGGGGACTTATGTATGGCCCTTTATGCCGTGATGATGGCAATCCTAGGAGCGCGGTGGCCTTTGAGGTAAAAACCAAACCAAGGTTATGTTTATGGTTGTGGTTCTGCCAGCGTCTAGGGCCAAGTTGCAAAACGCTTAGTAGTAGTAGAAAGAGTTAATCGGCTTTGGTATTGCTGCTAGTGCTTTGGTGTAATCAGTGACCTATTATTCTGGCGTTTTACTGCTCGTGTTGTTGCTGTCGCCGTGGCTGTTGCTAAGTTAAGCCTGAATCAGGCTTCTTTGCAATCAACTATGACTTTTTATCTCACATAAAGTAGCGTGTTCATCGGGCGGCTTAGTGATGCTTGGTGCTAAAGCTGTTAGAGCTTTTGCCTATGCCACTGTCTATATGGTATATGCCTGCTTAAATCAGCTTTGCCTGATGCCTTACCGTACCGCTTCAAGCACTCTCAATACCTAATCTTGGCCAAAAGACCACAAAATCAATAATTCGATATGATCAACTAGGGCTTAACAGAGCCTGATCGTGTTCTCCTAGCACGTATACATACCAAAAGGTATCTACATACTTGCTACGAGCTGAGCACGTAAACTAAAAGCGCAGGTAAAAACTGCTGTTACCAACGCTCAAGTGATTTCCTTTTTTAGGTTGTGGAACGTAAGTAATACATAATACCGCGCGCGCCTTCACTTCTGAGAAGCAGGGGACTTGGTATTACAACCGTGTCGACTCTTTATCGCTACTAGAGATTAGACCTCATATCAGCTAACGGCGCTGTGCTACGAGTCGCTGCGTCAGCTTCTATGGGAGCTGCATGAGCCATGCTGCTTACCACTCAACAGGGCTCACCAAAGTCAGCACCATCTTGTGATTGCATTTAGGCTTAATTGCTCTTTCTAACCTTGTTTACGACGTGTGGCCGTGCCACACAGAGCGTCACTAGGCGGCAAAGGGGTCATGTCTAAAAGACCACCGCTTACCTGCCATAACATGCTTATTATCTACCAAATACTTCAGTTTGCTCAAGAGTTTATCGCTCCGAGGCGTAATCGCAAACGCGTTATGTGATGCCGCTTACAGCTATTTCGGGACAGGAGCATGCCCCATTTTTAATGGTTTTGCTGCCATCAACAGCGCTGCGCAAAAAAGCCAGTCTTTGCTAAAATAGGGCACTTTTTCGCGTCCACGGGTGGAGCTATTGCCGGTATGGCAGCTATGGCAGCTATAGCGCCATGGCAGTTATGGCAGCTAGAGCTCGGCTACAAGGACAGGTTGGTTTTTAGGGGATGTAATCTCAGGCATGGCATACATGGCACAGCAAGGTCAGGATCAAGTGCAGGATAAAGAGTCGCAGCAGCTGCACGCGCAGCAGCAGCTGCAGCAGCAGCTGCAGCAGCAAGGCTCAGGTCAGACGCAGTTTAAGGTCACCTATAAAACAGCTACGGCTGATGACGAGGGACAGCGCCTTGATAACTATTTAGCACGCGTGCTCAAAGGCGTGCCGCGCAGCATGATTTACCGTATCCTGCGTCGTGGTGAGGTGCGCGTCAACAAAGGTCGTGTGTCGCCATCTTACAAGCTGCACACAGGTGACGAGATCCGTGTACCGCCAGTGCGTGTGAGCACCGGCCCTGTGACCATCCCATCGTCTAATCTGTCGCTGGTGCAAGATCTCAAAAACCGCATTCTCTTTGAAAACGAGCTCCTCATTGTGGTCAACAAGCCAGCTGGCCTTGCAGCTCATGGTGGCTCTGGTATTGAGTTTGGCTTAATCGAGGCCATGCGAGCCCTCTACCCAAAAGAGACCTTTTTGGAGTTGGCACACCGTTTAGACCGTGAGACATCAGGCGCCCTGATTATTGCCAAGCGCCGCTCGGCTCTGCGTAACCTTCATGAGCAGTTCCGCAACCGCGTGGTCAAAAAGCGCTATCTGACCTTAGTGCCAGGCAAATGGGATCGCAAGATGAACCTCATCAATGCTCCTTTGGTACGCAATGAGCTGCGCTCGGGCGAGCGTATGGTGGAGGTCAACTTTAAAGAAGGTGCACCATCGTCAACTGGCTATGACATTGTGGAGAGCTTTGGTAACGAGGCTACCTTAATGGCAGCCATGCCTCACACTGGTCGTACCCACCAAATCCGTGTGCACTGTGCCTATGTCAAGCACCCTGTAGGTGGTGATGACAAGTACGGTGATAAGGCGTTTAACGCTCACTTAAAGGAGCTTGGTATGCACCGCATGTTCCTCCATGCTTTCCGTATCAGCTTTGTTGACCCAGCCACTAACCGTGTGCAGAAGGTCGAAGCTCCATTACCTGAGGAGCTAGAGCACATCTTAGAGGTGATGCGTCAGCGTCATCAAGGCGAGTAGGCATTAGCCGCAGTAGGTTAAGGAGCACACCATGCAGATTGCAGACGAGGGCTTAAAAGAGTGCTTGGCACAGTGCCAAGTGGTAGCTTTTGATGTGGACGGCACGCTCACTGATAGCATTGAGCAGATTATTTTGTGCTTTCAGCGCACCTTTGAGCACGCCAACCTGCCAATTCCTGAGCCTGATGCCATCAAAGGCACCATTGGTATGAGCCTGCACTTAGGTATTCAGAGCCTATTGCCTGACCCTAATGATGAGAAGTTAGGCGCTGAGGTTACACAGCTTTACCGCGATACTTTTACTGTCAGTAAGGATATCCACGGCACTAAGCTCTTTTTAGGGGTTGAGGACTTGCTTTATGCCTTAAAGGATAAGGGCTACACCTTGGCTATCGCCTCTGGCAAGTCGCGGGTGGGCGTGCAGCGTGTCTTTGATGACATCCCCAGCTTTAAGGATCTGTTTAGCATCATCTGTACTGGTGATATGACCGAGTCCAAGCCAAGTCCCGCCATGATGCAGCTCATCGCGGCCAAGGCTAATGCACCAATGCATAAGATCTTAGGTGTGGGTGATGCGTTGTTAGATGTGCAGATGTTCCGCAACGCCACTTGCCATGAGCTTGGCGTATTAAGCGGTGTCTGTGACTACTACGATCTCGATGATGCCGACTGCGAATTCATATTGCCGAACGTCACCGACCTGAAAAAGTACCTCTAATCCCCGCCTTGCTTGTTTGTTTGCTTGCCTGCCTACCTGCCTGCGGACGGCCAGATAGCCAGCCATCCATCCAATCGGCAAGTCACCGCCACCCACTAGCCAAGCGCCGCATGCTCGTGCGCGCTTGGCTGGTGGGCGGGCGGGCCACTTCCCTGCCTGACAGCTAGAGGATGATGTTGCTGATGCGGTGTTCGCGAATTTCCTCACGCTCCTTTTCGCTGAGGATGGTCAGGCGGCGATCATCACGCATGGATACTGGGCGGCCCATCTTGAGCTCAAAGTACTTCTTTAAATATGAGTAGTTCTCAAGGCGGTGACTGTCTTTGTTCTCCTGCATGCGCTTGTCTGCTCGATCGATGACCTGTTTAAGGTCATCGTTGGTGACACTCTCATCATCTCCAAAGGTTGCCACACCCACTCCAAAGAACACTGGCACTGGGCGCTCATCGATACTGGTATGGTGCTCATGGAAAGAGTTATGGGTATCGCGAATGCGCTTGATACGTGCGGCCACGGCTTGGGCCAACTCTTGATCGCAGTTAGGGTAGATCACCAAGAACTCATCGCCAGCAAGACGCATAATCTCAAGACCAGAATCCAAGATGAGTTTCTCCACCATTTGTGGGCTTTGGGGTGCACAGGCTTGATGTTTAGTGGCTGTGGTGGCGGTTGCCGCGTTATTTACAGTGTCGGCGGTAGCTGCTGCAGTAGATGCTGCATTCTGTGGAGCTTGCAGCTCTGGTTGTGGCTCTTGCTGTACTTGCTGCATCTGGGCATCGACTTTTACCTCAAGCTCTGACTTGCCAGCAGCGGTGGCTACTGACTCTAAGGCTGAGGTGGCTGCCACTGTGCGCTTGGTGTTGATACCCATAGCACGCGCTGTTTCTTGACGCTGCCCCGCACCGCTCTTTTGGGCTGCTATAGTGCCGGAACCAACAATGTGTCCCTTTTTTACGGCTTCATCTAGGGCAGCTTTAGCCATGAGTTCTTCCACCGCCTCTTGGGTGTAAGAGCAAGTCTTACACTCGCATGCGGTGTCAGCATCGTTGGTAGTGCTAGTGTCGTCGCTGCCGTCAACACCGGCAGCACCAGCGGTGTCGGCCTTGGCCTTGGCTTTAGCTTTAGCATTTGGTTTTTGGCACTTGGCTAAGTTCTCACTGACGACCTCATGAATGGCCGTGCGAATGATGTCGCAGGTCTTGATGATGAGGTAGTCGCCATAGCTGTGGCCTAGGATGTCATTGGTGACCTTAAGGCCAGTGACATCCACAAAGATAATCGAGACTGGGGCTAGCTTTGGATCGTCGTAGCGCAGAGCATGCTGCTGGAAGTAGTTACGGTTGTGCAGACCTGTGAGCGAGTCAGTAAACATCATGAGCTTGATGTTATCGAAGTTGTTCTGCACGAGGTTGATATTAGTTTGTGTGCCAATGATCTGCGTGGCGATGTTGTTTTCGTTACGGCTTAGCACCAAGCCACGGGCAATAGTCCACAGATAGTGGCCATCTTTGTGACGCAGGCGTAAACAGCTCTCAAAGTAATCTCCGTAGAGCGTGGTCGTTACCACTTGCTGTTGCACTAACATGATGTCGTTATCATCAGGGTGCACTAAGTCTTCGACAAAGTTGGTGTAGGTGTGCGGGAACTCGGCGTCCGTCATGCCAAGCATGGCATGGTAGGAAGCACTGGTGATCAGCTCGTCGGTGGCAGCATTCCACAGATACATACCGTCACCGGAGATCTCACGTGGAATGAATTCGGAGTAAGGGCTTGATTCGTGAGAGATGTAGCCAGTGGCATATAAGGCGGTGCCGTTTTCGGCACGAGACATGATCGAGCCTTGGATGATAAAGCACTGACCTGATAGCGGGCCGTTATTAAAGGTGACGCGCTCATAAATCATGTCGCCCATGATGCGCTGTTTGATATTGAGCCAGAAGCGTGCTGCATCAAAAGATGAGAGCATGGAGACGATCTTGGTGGCTGGGAACCACTGATGGTAGTCCTCATGCCCAAAGAGCTCAGCCATATTGCGGTCAAACAAAAAGCCCTCTTCTTCGGCGTCGAAGTACCAGTGGCCTATCACACGGGTAGCGGCAGCTTGCGCACCGGCGTTGGCAAAAGTCTCAACCACAGTGCTTGGACCCTGTTTGCGGGCACGCTGATAGGCACGTAAGATAGCTGTGTTTTCGCGGCTATCAGGAGCTGCAGCAAGGGCATTAGCTGCATTAGCGGCGTTTGTTGCTAGTGCTGCATTAGTTGCTTTGGCAGTGGCAGCAGCTGCAAGTTCGCGTAATTGCGAGGCTTCTGACGACATATCTCATCCTCTGCTGGGCTTTTCCGGCTCATGAAGAAAGTGCACCACATCATGGCACCTACCAGCCGCCAAGCCAAGCGGCCACGCAGCTTGGCTTGGCGGCAGCTGGGATTGGCTTAGCTGGGACTGATGCGTCCTTAGAACAGACGGTTATCGGTCAGTTCAATGGTGCGGTTGATCGACTTCTCCACGTAGGCTTTGACGAGGCTGTAGTGCTCGGTGCGGGCTAAGCGTTTGTTTTGCTGCATGATAAGGTCGGCATCTTGTATCGCCTGATAGAAGATACCAAAAGCCTCATCCTTTTCTTTTTCATTGAGGTCACGACCGGCATATTGCGACAGGTCGATGGTTTTGGCCCCAATACTAAAGAACACCGGCATACGCACTGGAGCGTTGATGTTGTACTGCACCAAAGCCTCATTGAGCTGCTTTTGTACGATATCTGATTCCTGTTCGTTGCAGTCAGGGAGGAGGCAGATAATCTCATCGCCACTGATACGGATCAGCTCGCAGACGCGGTTGATGGCGCTTTTGATCAAGATCGCCGCTGAGCACAAAAGCTTATCACCGACCGTGTGACCTAGGTAGTCGTTGTAGATCTTAAGAGCAGTAATGTCTGTAAAGATCACTGTCAGCGGCTTATCGGCTGCTTGGATAAAGCTCTCCATATGGGTGATGAGGTAGGTGCGGTTACGCAGCCCCGTCAAAATGTCGGTAAAGACTTTGTTTTGTAAGAGCTCATAACCCTCAAGCACACGGTTGATATCGATGTTGATACCTAAAACACGGGTGGCACGCCCCTGATGGTCACGGGCAACCACCGTACCGATGTTCTTTGTCCAAATGTAAGAGCCATCGCGGCACTTCGAGCGATACAAGAGCTCAAAGCTATCACCAAGACTACGGTCTTTGACGACCAAATACTCATTTTTGAAAGTGGCGAGGTCATCTGGGTGGACAACGCTCTTTTGCCACTGTTTGTGGTGGTATGGGATGCAAGGATCGTTGTTCTTGTATCCTAAGATGGTGTAGTAGTTACGGCCATAGAGGCACTCATCGGTAGGGATGAGCCAATCAAAGCTGGCGCTATCGACCACCATGTGTGGCATCAACTCAAAGAGCTTGGAGGCGACTTTGGTAAAGGTGATGCTTGCATGGCTCATGCGATGCGAACTATCAAAGAAAGCATTGAGCTTTATGTAGAGTTTGGTGCCTGCAAGACGCCCCTTTTTAAACAAGATGGCAAAGGTCGTGCGATCGCGGCCTTCCTCTGGCTCTTGGTGGAAGAGGCCCACATCATCGCTATCGGCGCTCATTGGCAGCATAGGCTCTTTGATACCCACCACGGTTCTAAAACCCTTATCATCGCGCGACTGGCTAGCCCTAGAGATCGCTGCATAGCTTGGCGACACGGTGGCCTTGCGGGTGACTTCTTGCCCCTGATCTTGATACTTGCTCTGGCCTTGGCCTTGGCGTTGGCCCAAGCCCAAGCCCAAGCCCTGTGCTGTGGTCTGTGCAGGCAGCACGCCTTCTATCGCACGGAACTTGTTGGTAGAGCCAGTGCGAGCAAAGCCGACAGCGCTCTTGATGAGTGGTGATGGATCATCACCTTCTAAGCGGCTAGCACGGGTATCAGCAATAGGGCATACCGGACGTGCATTGCTGCCTTTGTGAGCGTTGAAATTGGCTTGGGTGGCAGTGCCGTCGATGTCATCATCGGTGAGCTCTTTAGCCTTAATGGTGGTATGAGCTAAATCCCATAAGCGTGTCTTGTAGTGAGCTACGGTGTAGTCGTAGTTGGTGAAAGTCATCGCATATTGTGGAGCCTGCTGTACCATAGCCTTATTTGGATTAGGCATAGGCGAAGCTTGCACCGTTGGCTTAAGCTTAGCGAGCTCTTGGTGAGCTGGGGTTAGGTTTTCAAACTCGCTTTCTTGAATAGCTCCTGCAGCGTTGACGAGGATGCCATCTTTAGGCGTTGGCGCCATAGCAATCTCAGCTGGCATCAGCACAGTCTCATTTTCAGCCTTACATTCGTGTAGCTGGCTGTTGCCATGACTATGGTTGTGACCATGATTGTGTTGATGCTTTTGCACATGGGGGCAGCGACCGTTGAGTTGATCTTCGTAGCTGTAGCCTAAATGGCATTCACCGCAGATGTTAGCAGGCACAGTGCTGACATCATGGAGAGTACGTAAGTGCCAGATAATAGTGTGTGCGATTTCACGGCCTAAGTGCTTTAAGAGTAGGCGCAGTGGGATCCACTTATGGCAGTACTTTGGATCAAAGTCCAACAGTTCCACACTGTGCTGATCTAAAAAGAGCGCACGCTTGTTGGCCTTGTAGATGGCAAAGCCAGGTAAAGTCACAGTACGATCAAAGCTCACCTGAGCCTGCATCGTGCTGTTTTCTTCAGGCGCAGGAGTATGTCTCCGTGCACGGTCATGCTGCAAGGAGATGTTTTCAAATTCGTGTTGCTGCTGCTGTGCCATGGTGTTGAGGTCAGTGGCAGTCTCTACCGACGAGTTGGCGGCAGCCGCGGTGCCTGCAATATTGGCAGCAGTAGTAGCACTTGTATCAGGCATCTCACTTGGAGAGAGCAAGCTATAAGCAGGGTCGGTGGCTAAGCTGACGCTAGAGCTAGCTCTAGAGCCATTGCCAGCTTGCTGTGCCTTGTGTGCCTTGCGACTGTGATCGTGCAGATCAACAGGAAGCACGCCCTGCAGCACACTGATATCGCCTTTGCTTTCGTTAATGGCTTGTAAGATTTTTTGTTGGTGCTGCTCTTTAGCCTGCTTATGAGCCTGCACAGCACTGGTGACAGCGGCAGCATCTTTTTGGGTCGAGGTGATGTGGTGGCCACGTACTGAGCCATGAGCTAAGTCTTGAGGCACGTAACGGCGCAGTAGTTTGCGCACATCATCAGGTGAGGTATGGCCTTCAAGGCAGGTCTTAATCGTTGGCACTAAGGAGTCATTGGACTTGCTCTTTATTAAGTGCTTGCGATGTGGCTTGCGCTTCTTTTCATCATGCTCATCGTGAGACTGAGACTGAGGCTCAGCATGGTGGTGCTTGAGCTCATCATTAGCCACATGGCCTATGTCTCGGCGTGAGACTGTTGGCTCTGCTTTTTCGGCATGAGTTACATGCGAGCCATGCATGCCATGCGAGTCGTGCACGCCATGAGAGTCGTGCTGCGAGTCGTGCGCGCTATGCGCACCATGTGCGCCGTGCGCAGCATGCGAAGCTTTGGCAGTATGTGCAAAGATGCTGTGTTCGTGATCTAAGAGTTGGTGGGGCTCATACTGATGCTCGTGAGTGTGGCTGTAGGTATGAGCAAAGTTAAAGTTATGGCCATATACCGCACTTAATTGCGAGATATATGGTGCGAGCAGTCCGTCGATATTGTTGGTGTGCTGCGTTAAAGGGAAATAGCGCTCGTCGTTGACGTCGAGGTTATGCTCGTGGGCTTGTTGATCCTTTTGGGCATAGGCAATGAGCATCGCTAAGTGAATCTCGCGCTCACGGTCGCGCGCATCGATGCTTTGCTCAGATGCATCAATAGTATGGAAGAGGTGCTCGTGATCTGGGGTGGCAGCCTTGCTAGTGCCCGATTTGAAAAGTTCATTCAAAACGAGTAAATATTTTATAGCATCCACACTTTAGATCCAGATTTTGG
>CALXYZ010000070.1 GCA_944393075.1 uncultured Anaerobiospirillum sp.
AGTGATCTGTATTAACATTTAAGCTGCGCATTGATTTTGGTGGGTGAAGAGGGTTTCCCGAAATTTCCCAGTGAACCTATACATTGATCTAAAAAAAAAACTTTCAAGTGTTAACAACCGCGACTATTAACGGGAAGAGCTGCAGTTATATCGGATTCTTTCAAGCTAAGCTTTTTTAGCAAATAAAAGGAGTTGCTATGCAACAATCTTTCCTTGTTAATAAGGTCATGCCACACGATAGTGGCACATCATCTAGACTAAAGGCTGATGCAACAGCCTCAATCCTCCCTAATGTTAAGGTTGGAGACCTCACAGGTTTAGGAAAGAAGCAGAAGAAGTCTGCTGCTGTCTCACTAGCTATCAAAGACAGCAAACGTCTTAACCCTAGCAAGGTTAAGCTTTACTCCGATGGCACTCCAACAATCGAAAGCACGACCCCATTTGTGCGCTCCTTGTCTAAAGCAGAGCAGAAGGGCTTGTTAGATCAACAAGGTCTGCCAACTCGTGCTGCCCAAAATCGTCTGCAAAACGCCTTGCTATATGCTGGCTATGGCGATGAGCAGTTAATCAGGCTTCGTGATCAAGCCTCTACTCCTAATAGTGAGAGCGTAATTACTGCTCTTACCAAAGCTGCATCGCAGTTCGCTTCACTCAAGGGCAAAGGCAAGTATGACGTTCGCAATGTTGTGTGCCAAGTGGCTCAAGGGCTCATCCAGCACGAGATCTCTCCTGATAAAACCTCCAACTGGAAAGATCATCTGCACTTTGCCCTCAATAGTGCTGAGAAAGTCCAAATGGCTCGCACTATCGCCGATCTTATGGCTGATCATCTCGCCTATAAAGATCGTCTGACGCAGATCCTTACCAACATTGGCAAAGAGTTCAAACTAGCTTACCAAGAAAAGCTGCAGCTATCTTCTAAAGCTTCGCGCTCATCGGCCAATGGTAGTGGAGTTGTGAAGCCAACACCCCAAGCAGCTTTTGAGTTAGCTCTTGAGAAGATCCAGCATGATTTGGCTGTCACCGCTGTGCACAAGCTAAGCCATAGCTTAAGCGTTGACCTAGGTCTGCTTTTGTCGTTCAGCGATGATATGACTAAACCGGTTAGCGATACATTTCGCGCAGCCTATGATCGCTACTATGCTGACTCTTTAGCTGAGAAGAAAAGCACAAGCGCGTATATTACTGATCTTGTGCTATCAATAAAGCGCAGTTTAGCTGCTGACGCTGCTGACGACACCGAATGGGTCACCGTTCATCCAAATGGCGATGACGAGAAAGGCCAGCCTGTACTGATCGAAAAAGGCACCGGCATCATACGCGGTGGCTTAGGCGGCAAGTACAATGGCCAGCGTCTTGATGAGATCAGTAAGAGCAAACAGTCGCAATCAGCTAAGAAACTCTTAGGCTACACCGGCTCTGTCCGTGATGGCTTTAAGGCTCCATCAAAGGAAGAGTTCGATGACATGCTCAATCAAGTCACTGATGCCAGCAAGAGATGGCATATTACTCAGGGCTTCATTGCCTTAAGTAATCCTAACTGGGTTGACCTTAAAGGGCGCAAGTTTGAGAACGTAGCGCTACAGAATCTCTACGATCAGATTCATCGCGAGGTGCAGATGTACGACGCGATGAAGTTCATCGGTGCGCACTCTAAGTCAGTTGATGACAACGAGCAAAAGCAGCCAACTAAAGAGATGGTGGCTCGTGGCGAAAGAGCAATGCTCGTTCATACTCAACTGCTACGCAAAATTGCTGAGGATCAGTTGCCTAAGGCAAAACAAGCCTTAGATGCCCAAATCAAAGAGGCAACACCCCTCATCAAACGCGTTTGTGGCAATAGGTTTAAGGCCGAGAGCGCAGCAGCAGCCAAAACTCTTCATGGTGAGTTGTTTGGTGAGATAGACAAGATGCCATTTTCTCTTGCTCGTAAGTCTTATGGTAAGAAAATGCTTGAGAGTCAGTTAGCGTACATTAGCGCAAACTTGGGTTCCGATGATTTAGCTCCGCCAAGCTCTGAGCCAGCGGTGGCACTTTTTATCAAGTCCAAGCTTTTGAGCCTACAGTGCTGGTGCGCGTACAATCTTGCAATTGGCGAGAACAAGCAAACGTTGTTACGTTATGTGTCAGAGGCAGACACCAAAGCCCGTCAGGCTCAAGAGCTAATGCAGCAAAGCCTCGGCGTTACTTCGTTTGCTCAAGCCTTTGAGCGTGGGATTGGTAAGATCTACCAGAAACTGCTTGATAGTGAGCATGCATATGCGCCTAGCGAGGTGGCAGGTGTAGCCCGTGCAAAACCAATGAGCTTTGCTGAGGCTAACGAACTTAAGGGCAACCCTTACTTTAACGCCGCTGATCTTTTTGTTTCTGATCCTTTTGGCGGAAGGTACTTTCCTTATCGCATTAACTGCCAAGCTTGCGTTGTGTCAAACGAGATGCGCCGTCGTGGGTACGACGTTGAAGCTCAAGCCAATATCATTGGTGGCCACAACATGTGTGGTTCACTCAGTAAGTTCGGTGCTGGCATTTGGTTCAACCCTGTTACTGGCGCTCCACCTGATGTCATCAAGATCTCATCCTTTGCTGACCTTGATGAGTTGGTTCAAGAGAGCCAGCGTTTTGCTTTAATGTGGAAGTGGAAACTAACTTCTGCAACGACTAAGCAAAAAGGTCATATCGTCTCAATTTTGCGAGAGCAAGGTAAATGCTGCATTTATGATCCACAATCAGGTGAGAAAAGCTCACTTGCTGACTTTCAAAGCGAGTATGGACATAAGATTAACATGTCCACCTTAAGTGCCTTCCGGATCGACAATTGCGAGATTATGAGCGGCTACGCTGATCATGTCTTAGTGAAAGCCCACCAAGGCGCAATTGTCTATGGGCAAAAATAGTTGGAGATCTGGCAATGGATCAAACTCAATTTCAACAGCAAATGCAGCATAGATTCGAAAAATCGTTTCCTACTGCTTATGTTACTTTTCTTGGCTACTACAAAGGACAATTGGCCTTTGCAATCGATGAGAAGCCAGCCGACGATGACGATGATGGTGATGACTCTATTGTCCTGACAGGTTACCCTGTGTATGTGCTGGTGGCTCCAGGTGATTTTGAGTACTATCATTTAATTACTGATATCGACTTCAAAATCACGGACTACTTTTTCCCACCGAAGCAAAGCAAGGACTCGACGGACATTGATGAGGAGTAGCCTCTACACTTAAGCCCTAGGGCATCCGCCTGAAGCTTAAGTGTTGGCAAGGCTCAGACTTAGCTGTTGTTCTTGTTGAGAACGAGCATCGCGCCGTGCATAGCGCGTCCAAAGAGGCATCCTCACCTGGATGCCTCTTTAGTTGGAGCCTAGCATACGTGTAGCCTTGCTCCAAGAAATCGAAAGAGAGTCCACGAAAGCCAAGCAAGGCTGACTCTCTGGTCAAACAAAGTAGGAGGTATAGCCATGGAACAAACTGAGTTCCAGCAACAAGTCCAGCGCAAGCTCGAAAAAGAGTTTACTACTGCTAATGTCACATTCCTTGGTTATTACAAGGGACAACAACTGGCCTTTGCTATCGATGAGAAGCCAGCCGACGATGATGATGACTCTATTGCGCTTACAGGCTACTACAATTATGTGCTGGTGGATCCTGGTGATTTTGAGCACTATCATCTGATTACTGACACCGACTTCGAAATCACGGACTACTTTTTCCCACCAGAGCAAAGCAAGGACTCGTCGGACATTGATGAGGAGTTGCCTCTACACTAAGCCTTATGGCATCCGCCTGAAGCTTAAGTGTTGGTAAGGCTAGTCTTAGCTGTTGTTCTTGTTGAGAACGAGCATCGCGCCATGCATAGCGCGTCCAAAGAGGCATCCTCAACAGGATGCCTCTTTGGGTATGGCCTGATGTGTGTGCCGCCTTGCTCTAAACAGTCGGAAGAACTAGCTGTGTAGGTATGCTGCCTCTTTGGCGTGATATTGTGGTGAGGTCGGCAAGGTGCCCGATTAGATCGCGTATAATGGGCGGGCGCGTTGTGCTTGTGTGGTTACAACGGCATCGGTTTTTTGGGGTTGATCATGGTCAGTAATTTTTGTATTTCTCGCATCAGTAAAGTTCTGCACTCTTGCAAGAAAGCAGCGATTGTTTCTACTGTCAGCGCTGCTGTGTTTGCAGGTACTGTAGGTCTTGGTGTCGGTGTTGGTATTGGAATGAGCAGTGATGCTTATGCAGCCGCTCACAGTACCTACAATCCAATGCAGCCACGTCAGCTCTCAGCCAAAGCTGCGCTTGCTGACTACAGTTACGGTTATAGCATTCTCTCTGGTAGTGCTATCGACTCCTTAGAGGAGCCAAACCGTGCCATGTGGTACCTCAACTACGACATATTTGATCACTACATCTTGCGTCCTGTGGCTCATGGCTATGCCTATCTGCCTCAAGGCTTCCGCAACTCTATGGGTAACTTTTTTAGTAACCTCGATGAGATCAACAACATCCCTAACAACCTCTTGGTAGGTCGCCCTGTAGCCTCCATCACCTCTGTAGGCCGCTTAGTTATCAACAGCACCATCGGCATCTTAGGTTTCTTTGATGTGGCTTCGTATATGGGATTACAAAACCAAGCCATGAATATGGAGACGGTGTTAGGTAAAGGTGGTGTGCAACAAGGCCCATTTTTCATGATCCCTGCCTACGGCCCAACCACTGCTCGTGATATCCAAGGTGCAGTGATTGACGGTGCTCCATGGTATGCCGTGTCGTGGCCTATCACCATTGCTAAGTGGGCAGTACAAGGTGTGCACAATCGCTCGAACTTGATTGCTCAAGAAGATCTTCTCGACAACTCCATCGACCCATACATCACCACACGTGATGCTTACCTTATGTATGACGAGAATGAGGTCAACCCTATGGCCGAGGGTGAAGTGGAGGCCGAAGATGACTTTGATGAGGCCTTGTTAGAGGAAATCGACGGCTAATAGCAAAAGCACGTCCCTCCCATACAAACCCCAAATCATTTCCGCCGCCAAAGGGTGCCTAAAAGCGTCCTTTGGCGGTCTAGTTTTAACCGAAGCGTTTTGCCTATGAAACCTGAGCTGTCAGCAGAGTCCTTGCCTGAATCTACATCTGAGTCTGCTCCATGCACATTGACGCAGTTGCGTCAGACCATTGATGAGGTCGATGAAACCATTGCGGCCTTACTTGCTAAGCGCCAAGAGCTAGTGAAAAAGGCTGCATCGATTAAGCAGCGCGAAGGCGAGGGTGTGGTCTCTGCCGTGCGTGAAAAAGGCATCTTAGAGCACGGTGCGCAGCTTGAGGAGAAATACCATCTGCCACCATCCTTGATGCAGGATCTCCAGCGTCGCATCTTAAGACAGTCCTACAAAGAGCGTGGTGACGGCTCGTTTACTAATGCAGCAAAAGCACATGCGCAAGCTCAGCACAAAGCAACAGAAGCTCAGAGTGCTACGGCTGCTGCAGTTGCTATAGCGACTACCCCATGCCGTGTGGTAATCGTCGGTGGTAATGGCGGTATGGGCCGCTTTATGCGCCGCTACCTTGAAGGTGCGGCCTATGAGGTAGGCGTAGTAGAGGTGGCCGACTACGGAGTTGATGTGGACGGCAATGCAGTTGACGATATCAACAAGTCGCGTGCTGCTGTGCTCCTAGGCCAAGCTGATTGGTGCATTATCTCGGTACCAATTGAAGTGACTTTAAAGGTCATCTCTCAGGTGGCTCCACTGCTACGTCCAGACTGCATCTTAAGTGACCTGACCTCCATTAAAGAAAAGCCAGTAAAAGCTATGCTAGAGGTTCACTCTGGCCCAGTCTTAGGTCTCCACCCAATGTTTGGCCCTGATACTAATTCGCTGGTAAAGCAAGTGGTGGTGGCAGTTCACGGCCGCGATGCTGACAAGTGTGCCTTTATCATTGAGCAGCTTAAAATCTTTGGTGCACGCGTGGTGGAGTGTACTGGGGCCGATCACGATAGAGCGATGCGCGTGATTCAGGCTCTACGCCACTTCACTACCATTGTCTACGGTAATTTCCTGCGCTCGATCTTGCACAACAAACAGCAAGATCAAGAGCATACGCAGGGGCAGGGTCAGCAAGAGCTGTATGACCACGCCGCTGACAATGCTTTTATCGAAAGATTGTTGGAGCTGTCGTCGCCTATTTACCACCTAGAGCTGATGATGGTGGGCCGCTTGTTTGCTCAAGATCCGCATCTGTATTGTGATATCATTAGCGCGTCCTCGGCAAACCTAGAGCTAATTCAAAAGTATGTCAGCTGTGCTTTTGCGGCTTTAGAGCAGCTTAAGAGTGACGATAAAGAGAGCTTTATTGCTGACTTTAAAGACACAACTGCCTTTTTTGGTAAGCATGCTCAAGATTTCTTGCGCGAGAGTTCGCAGATATTAGCCTTAGTGCAGGATACATATCGCGTGCAATAAGGCAAAAGAAAGGATTCATAGCAGCCCTTACACTTTGTGGTGTGAGGGCTTTTGCCGTTGTAAAGATGGCGCAAAGTCTGCTTTGCCTTGCAAGGTTTTCTGCAAGGTATAGGGCTAGGGCTAGGGCTAGGGCTAGAGCTTAGAGCTAAGAGCTAAGAACTAAGAGTTAAGAGTTAAGCTGAGCCCTGTGGTCTGTTGGGATTTGTGGGCGATATGTAATGCCCTGAGCCTACCTTAGGCTGTTAGCTTTGGATGTTGCTGTTGCTGTTAGGTGTTACAAAAACTACACATTGAGCTGAGCTTAAGGGCTGCTTGTCGCTGTGGCTGATTTTTAGGAGATTCTGGATTGATAAAGAAGATTGCACTTGGGTTGCTGATCCTAGCAGCGGTGGTTTCGCTGCTCTTGGTAGGCCAGATAAAGGTTGCAACCTATCTTTTTGATAGCAAGCTAGAGTCTAGTCTTTCTCGTGTGGAGCGTGCTGTTCCTGGTCTTGCTCTCAGCTACACCCCAGGTAACAACTCTTTTACGGAGCGTCGTGGTCGTCTCTACTATGAGGTGCCTTTAAAGAAGGGCAACAACCTCAATGTCGACAAGATCTCCGGTGCCGTTGACCTCAAGATCGATTTCGGCCCACTGCGTGTGGCAGGTGCTATTGATAGCGTTCCTGGTGTTGGTAACTTTGAAGAGGTCTTAGGTAAGTTTAACGTCGAGCCAATCTCCTTTACTGGTGCCTTTAAGGCTACTGCAGTGACTCCAAAGTTAGAAGGCTCGCTGCGCACTGACTCGTTCTTAATTCCTACCGCCTCAGGTATCTGCAAGTTTGGTCAGAACGCCTTAAACTTCTTTGCTACCTCCACTGAAGACGTCGACATTGCCTTTAGCTCTGCAGGTGTGGTCTGTGAAGGTGCTACCCGCTACCACGGCAAGCCAAACTACCGCATGGATTTGTTAGGCGTTGATGTGAAGTTTTTACCACGCATCATCGACAAACGTCCTCACTTTGAGAGCCTGATCATCAACTTAGACCAATTAGACCTCAAGTTCTCCACCCTCTATGCCATTGGCTTTAGCCCAGATGAGGAAGTTCGTGATCCATCGCTGCAAGAGGCAATCTCTTTTAGCGATGTTTCGACCATGATCACCTTAAGCGAGCCTGATGATGAGGGCATGGCTAAGCTGAGCTTTGATAACAGCGGCAACTATGGTTTTGCTTTCCCATACGTCCAGTACGATGTGGTACAGCCTTTCTATCGCTTAGATGACTTCAAGTTAGCTGGCTCTGTGGAGCGTATCTCTATTCCTAAGCTCTTTGATGCTGCCAAGCAGATCATGAAGAACGCTAGTGAGCAGTTTGATACCAAGAAGGCTATTGGTGCTGTGTTAAGCGGCTTTACCGATACCATCGTCTTTAATATCGATAACTTTGGTTACACCCACGAGGGCAAGAGCCTGAGCGTCAAGGGCTCATCGCAGATCGCCTTTGATGAGACTGCTGCCAAGCCACGCTTATCCAAGCTTGATTCGCAGTACGACATCAAGGCTGACAAGAGCTTAATCGACGAGATCGCAGGCGAGAACTACCAAAAGCCACTTGAGGCTGCCATCGCCGCCAATCAGATCACCCTTGCAGGCACTGACTACTCCACCACCTTTAAGCTCGAAGGCAAGCAAGCCTTCTTAAACGGCATTCCTGTGCAGAGCTTAGTCTCGCAAGACGACATGCTCTACGAGGAAGAGCAGCGCGCCCAAGCTCAGCAGCGTGCTCAAGCACAAGCTGATGCTGCCGCCTTAAAGGCCGAGATCGAAGCTGCACACCGTGCTCAAAGCAACCTGCCATCGATGGCAGAAGGTAGCCTTGGCCGTGGTGATGCCGCTGAGACCCCAACCTCAGACTAGCCAGCAAGAAAGGGCAAGCCTTACGCCGCACGCCCCGCGCACCGCGTGGTGCGGCGCAAGGCAGCCCCAGCTCTTATGACAAAGCCCAGCAGATGCTGGGCTTTGTGCTAATTGGGTAGTGCAAGCCTAAGCGTGCCGCAAAGGACTATGCAGAGAGCCTTAGAGCGATAGCTCTTTTAAGGCTAAGAGCTTGTCTGCTTCAGCAAAGATCGCCTCAACGCGCTCCACAATGCGCTTTTGCTCGGCTAGAGGAGGTACTGGTAGCCACATTTGCAATAAGTCTTGTCTGGTGATACCAGGGATCAGGCCCTTAGCTTTTGCTGTTATCTTTGCACTCCAAAACTCAAGCAATAACCGGCAAAAACCAATTGATAGACAGGAGTTTGAAGGCAAAGGACGAATTGCCATGATCTGTCGCGCGATATGCATTGAACCTTCAGTATTGAAAGCTAATTTGCCGACTGTACCCTTGCAGGTAATCAACAGATCTCCTTGTTTCGAGATGACGGATGGAGCATTAGTCCATCGGTTCAATATTAAAGCACCATTTGATACTTGGCTGGCTCCTGTTAGGTACGGTAACGCACCTTCAATATAGCTATCTAAGATTTGATTAGAGCTAAGGTCGCGGCCAGATATAAGCTTTAAGCATGAGTCGAATTTGAACCACTTCCACTTCTCAGGAATAGCAAACGGCACATCTTCTGTGGCTGGTGTAGCTCCAAGCTGCTCCACTGCTAGCTCGATATCAAGCTGAGGCACGAGCTGGCCACTTATGGCTTTTTGCAAAATGAGATCCTTAAAGTGCGAGTACATTGGGCCGCTAAGCTCAGTGTAGGCGTGTTCCATAGTATCAAGCTCTTCAAGAAGAGGCTTAAGCTTGGCTACGATACGTTGCTGCTCTGCTAATGGTGGTAACGGAACTAGAGCTCTTTGTCCCAATTTAGTATCTAAACGAGGCTTTTGCCCTTTAGAGCATGTGATTGCGTAGCTGATAAAGTAAGGAGATCTTAAGAAATACAGTAGGTACTCAGCATCTACAGGCAAAGCAGCTTTGTGCACATCAAGAACAAAGATCTCTGTTGTGCAGAAACCGTCCTCATCAGCCATGATGACCTTATTTAAGTAAGGTCGCATTTTGCCATACAGTATGTTGCCTGATACGAATGCGTTTTTGGTGCTAGAGACTTGTACGTTGCGGTTTTTAGAGATTAGGCCACCATTGCTAGCAATATCTTCTAAGCCAAGCACCCATGCATCACAAGGAATTTGATCCGGAGAAGCTTGTTTAGCGCCAGTGCCAAACGGTAGCAACTTGCCTATTTGCACCCACTTCCATTTATCGGGGATAGCAAAAGGCACCTCCTCTGGCTTAGGAGCTGGGCTCAGCTGCTCTACCACTGGCTCGCTATCAAGTTGAGGCACCAGCTGTCCAGTGATCGCCTTTTGCAGCAGCTTGT
Source organism: uncultured Anaerobiospirillum sp. (assembly GCA_944393075.1). Classification (GTDB taxonomy): domain Bacteria; phylum Pseudomonadota; class Gammaproteobacteria; order Enterobacterales; family Succinivibrionaceae; genus Anaerobiospirillum. The sequence goes on from CALXYZ010000070.1 coordinate 9,812, forward strand.
TGCGTAACTCTTTGAAGACCATTAGCGTCTCACCCCCATCTTGATGTGTGTGAAAGATGTGATGATGTTGTCGATGCGATCTTGCATTGCGGCTAAGAGTTCCTCTAAGCTCATTTGCTCAATGGCGCTCTTTTGCGTGCCGATCCAAGTGGAGACGTTGAGGTTGCAGTCGTCCTTTTGCAGGAATTCTGCGGCTGCAAACTTGCGCCAGCGACCATCTGGATTGGTTTCTGCGTTGTAGGTCTCTTGGCGCTTCTCAAAGCTGACGCCGCCCTTGCCATCTGCCTTGTAGCACTCTACAAAGTCGTCTAAGTCCTTACGCTGCAGTGGATTCTTGCTCATGCTGAACTTGTTGCCTGTGCGCAGGTCATAGAACCAAACGTCAGTAGTTGGCTCACCTTTGGTAAAGAACAGCACGTTAGTCTGTACACCGTTAGCGTAGAAGATGCCCAGTGGCAGACGCAGAATAGTGTGCAGGTTGAAGTTAGTGAGCAGGGAGCGACGAATTGCTGCACCGTCCTTTACGAAGAGCACGTTGTCTGGTAGCACCACTGCGGCACGGCCCCCTGTCTTGACGAGCGACATGATGTGCTGCAAGAAGTTGAGCTGATTATTGTTAGTAGTGGTATCGAAGTCTTTGCGATCAATTTCAACAGAGCCAGCAGCACGAGCTCCAAATGGTGGATTAGCGAGCACCACATCAGCTAAGGTCTCAGGCAGTTCTTGGGATAAGGAGTCGCCTAAGGTGATAGGTGATTCGTCACCTCCAATGTTGTGCAAGAACAGGTTCATTGAACCTAAAGTTACCACTAGTGGGGTGTTATCTTGGCCATGAATACCATGTTCTTTGAGTGCTTTAAGCGCATCTCGATTATTAGATTGGTTCTTCATATGGGCATAGGCAGCCAGTAAAAAGCCACCAGTGCCACAGGCTGGATCCCAAACTACCTCATCGATCTTTGGGTCAGTCACGTCGACCATTGCTTGGATCAGTGGGCGCGGGGTGAAGTACTGACCTGCGCCACTCTTCTTGTCTTGGCCGTTCTTCTCTAAGATGCCTTCGTAGAGTCTGCCCTTGACGTCACTATCAAGGGAGAACCATTTCTCGGCATTGATCATGTAGATGAGCTTCGAGAGATAGACAGGCTTGTCGATCTTGTTTTGGGCCTTAGCAAAGATGTTCTTCACGAACTTATTGATACCTTCTTCGGTAGATAAGGCGTTTAAGATGTTCTCGTAATGCTCCAACTGCTGCACAGGAGTTAGCTCAGTACCAACACTTGATACAAGCAAAGAGGGCCAGTGATATGATGCAGGAATGCGTGATTTCATAAGACCGGACTCACTGGCCTCATAGTCCATCTTGAGGAAGAGTAAGTAGGTAAGTTGAGTGAGATAGTCGGTATAGCCGATGCCTTGACCTGCAAGGACATCAGCCATATTCCAGACCTTCTTAACTAAATCGGTAGAGGCGGATGCCATGACAAAACCTTATTGTTGATGTGGTTGATGTTGTTGGGCCGCTGCTTGCTGTTTTTGCTTGGCGCAGTAGCGGCTAATGGGCTAATGGTTGTTGATAAAGAAGTTGTTGAGCGAGTACAGCGGTTGCTCTACGTCCTGCTTAGAGTTGCGCATCAGAGTTATTGCTAAGTCTAAGTCTATTTCAGATATTTCCGTCACTTGGGTGATAGCTCCGTTCGCGGCAATAATGTGCGCTAGCTTGTTGTAGGCTTGCTTGAGCTCATCATTCATTGGAAAGTTGTTGTTCTTTTGGCCACACCAGAGGTTAAAGAGACTGTTGATGCGACGTGGGTTAGACACTGACTCTAAGCGGTCGCTTTGGTGATATGCAAAGCGAATCAGCTGCAAGAGGTTGGTTGGTGCATCGTGGTCGTCTTCATCGCCTAATGGCTGCACGCTACGTGTGGTGCGAGCACTGTTGCTAAGGATATCCTCAACAGCTGCACCTGCAATGTCAGCGCTTTCTTTCAATGCTGTCTTTAACTCTTCTTTAGCAGCAAGGCGTGTCAGCATATCATAATCGGCCCAAAGTTGAGGCACGCTGAATCCTGATATTTGATGCTGGATCTTTTTTCCGAGCGACTTTAAATAGTCATAAGAGATGTCTTGAGGCTGCACCGTATTGTCTTTAATGGACTGAAGCACAGGGTCTTCAGCTGTGTGTTCGTTAAGGTATTGCTCAAACTCTTGTACGCGTATTGAGGCTTCCTCTTGAGAGAAACCTGAGTACAACACTTTGTCTTTCTGCTGTGGTAGTACCTTGAAGTAGCCTTTAGCGATCTCAATGAGCTTTTTACGGGCAGCAGTATCGTTGATCAGTGGAGTGACCAAGGCTTTGCGCTCGCTATTAGGCTGATTGCTGTCTACATATGGGGGCAGTTTCTCTTGCTCAATAGCATTAAAGATCTCAAGCACCATGGTCTCAAGATCAAGCTGTGGGGCAATGCGTGCGAGCTCTGCGAGCTCATCAGGATCTCCACGGTTCATGATGGTGTTGATCTTAATGGCCAACTGTAACAAGTGCCCATCAGGCACCACACCACGCGAGATATCCTCAATAAGGCTTTCTAAGGTTTGGTTTAGTTGTTGTGGCTCTGAAGTGCTTGGCACCATCTTATCGGACTCGGTTACGCCCACCGCATCAATGAGGTAGAACTTGTCCTTGTGGTCAGCATTAGGCGTTACCTCTCTAAGGTGGTCTTTGCTGATAGTACGCACACCACGGCCTTTCATCTGCTGGTACAGCACCTCTGACCTAATGTCGGTTAAGAAGATCAGCACCTCAAGTGGTGGTACATCGGTACCGGTAGCCACCAAGGTTACAGTCACAGCAATACGAAAGTCCTTTTTGTTGCGGAACTGCTTAATGAGGTCGTTACTGTTTGCGGCCGAGTAGGTAATGGTCTGCACAAAGCGGTTGTCGTCTGCAGGGCGCTCAAAGACCTCTTTTGCGATCTTTACGACTTCCTGCGCATGCTTCTCGTTTTTCGCAAAAATCAGAGTCTTTGGCAGGTAGTCGAGGTTTGGTTCGCGCTCTGGGTAGAGCTTAGTGAAGACGATGTCCTTGTACTCTTGCAGGATCTTGCGGATCTGATCTGGGGCGATGATCGAGCGATTGAGCTCACGACCCGAGAATTCAACCTCGTTGACGGCGTTCTTGGTGCTGGTAGCGCCGGTGTAGGTGGAGGTGACTTGCACGGTCTCGCCTGATCTAATCTGTCCGCCATTTTCAGTCAGGTCAGTCTTGATGCGGTAGACCACTGGTGGCACGTTAATATCATCGGCAATCGACTTGTCTAAGGTGTAGCGCACCACGATGTTCTCATTGAAGAACTCCATGGTCTCTTTGATTGGAGTAGCGGTGAGACCGAGCATGATGGCGTGCGTGCCGAAGTACTCCAACACGGCACGCCAAGTGGAGTAGATTGAGCGATGGCACTCATCGATGAAGATCAGGTCAAAGCTATCAGGCTTGATCACTGGGTGCTCAGGCAATGTAACTGTTTCTTTTTCTTGATCCTGCCCAGCGTTAGATAAGTCATCGCCCATGACCACCATGTCATCAGCCTCTGAGTAGGGAGTACCTGCGAGAGTCGCATACAAACGCTGAATCGTACTGATGTAGACCGAGGTAGAGCTACGTAATTGGTCTGCAGAACGCAGCAACTCTACGCCATAGGAATCGGTAAAAGGGTGATTGCGTTTGTCGTCCTTAAAGGCTTGGAAAGCGCCCAAGGCTGCTTGGCCTAAGTTGTTACGATCGACTAAGAACAGAATATGGCGCACCGAATTTGTGTACTTAAGCAAACGGTAGGCAATAGTACAAGCGGTATGGGTTTTACCAGCACCAGTAGCAAGAACGATCAGGGCGCGCTTTTGGCCTGCTTTGAGGCTTTTCTCAAAGTTGTTAATGGCTGCTTCTTGGCATTTACGCAGTCCCTGAGATGTTAATGGAGGCAGCTGGAATGCATAGGAATCATCGATTGTAGGAACTCGATATTGCAGCATCAACTCAGCAGGCCGAAAAAATGATGTCTTCTTGGAGTAGCCTTTGTTGAGACCTTCATGAGCGTTCTTGAGGTAGATATCTTTGCCGTTAGCGAGGTAGATGATCTTAAGTGGCTGCTCCCAGCAAGGAAACTTACTGCGCAAGATGCGAGCGTAGTGCTCAGCTTGCTCCATAACCTTTGGATCTTGGAGATTGGTGCTGGCTTTTTTTGCCTCAATTACCCCCACAGCTTTACCGTGCAGCAAGAGCAAATAGTCGGCCTCGTGATTGCCTTGCAAAAGCTCTTCACGAATAGCAACAGCGGCATCAGAAAAGGTCACTTCGTCACGATCAACGACCTTCCATCCAGCCTCTTGTAATTGCTGGTCGATGACTTTGCGTGCTTGCTCTTCCGGTTTCATCTCTCCCCTCTTCACATGGCTTGAACCCATAGCACCTATAGCTCTTTGTTTAAGCACCTGTAATCGCATATATCACATCATCGCTATATTACCATGAGCCAGAATCGCAAGAGACGCAATAGCGTTCCTTGTGGTGGTTGCTTGCGTTTTTGGATTTGCTTACCTTGCTGTTTAAAAGTACTTTCTTGCTATCGTAAATAGACAATCGTGCACTCGACTGAAGGTAGTTTTGCTTTTATGGTTGGCGCTAGACTGTGATAGATAGGCGCTTTGCGGTAAAAGCTTGTCTGAGTGCTAAAAGTTGAGCTAGATCTCATTTTAGGTTATAGTTAGCAGAATTTTCCATATCGATGGCGATCTTCTACATCACCGCAGGTAGGTGGCCTGCCTAAGATAACCACATAAACAGCGTGCATTCACAGCGCTTTAATACACAGCACTGTAGGCGCATAAGCTGTGAACTATGAGTTAGTTCCTGATTGTTTGTTGTGAGTAGGATTGTTTGCTATGTTCGGAGAACTTCTACAAATCAAGCCAAATGGCTTATTTATCTCATTTGTTGGTTCCTGATAGGAACCGGCCGACTGTCT
>CALXYZ010000071.1 GCA_944393075.1 uncultured Anaerobiospirillum sp.
AGTGTTTTGAAGTTATCGATAATTGATGGCTAACAAGCCATCAAGATGGGTCAAAATTTATTGGATCGGGCACTAGCATATGGCTCCTTGAATCCGTGCATGCTTGTGTATGATTGTAGCAGTTTTGCGGCATTACCGTGGTAGCCGTGGCACAAATCCAAAGAGCCCAAGATCAGAAGGTATTCGTCGTAGTGGTGCCGATGAGCAAGCTAAGAAGCAAGCTCTGTTGCTCAGCAACTTGCTTAATTGCGAGGCACTAATCCTTCAGCTTCTTCTGCTGCTTGCGTAAAGAGCTTTTCCTTGAGGAAGGCGGTGAGCTTGCCACCAATCTCTGGATGGCGTAGGGCAACCTCAATAAAGGTCTCGGCATAGCCTAACTTGTTACCACAATCGTGGCTGCGGCCGACTACAGCATAGGCATTGACGCTCTCAATGTGCATCAAAAGATCAATGGTGTCGGTCAGCTGGAACTCACCACCTGCGCCTAATGGAGTGCGCTTAAACAGTGGCCAGATTTCAGCTGGCAGCACATAACGGCCTACCACAGCGTAGTCCGATGGAGCTTCCATTACTGGTGGCTTTTCCACAATGCTACAGATAGCAGTGTCCTCACCTGGCTTTAGTTCTTTGCCAGCGATATCCACAATGCCGTAGGAGATGACGTCCTTGTGTGGGACTTTTTCGACCATGATCTGCGAGACACCAGTCTCCTCAAAGCGCTTGACCATGGCTGCTAAGTTGTCTTTTTGTAGGTCAGATTCGACGTTGTCGATGATTACGTCAGGGAGCAGCACCGCAAATGGGTTCTTGCCGACAATAGGGTAGGCGCACATGATGGCGTGGGCTAAGCCTTTAGCTTCGCCTTGGCGCACGTGCAAAATAGTCACATCCTTAGGGATGATGTTTTGTACCTCAGAGAGGAGTTGGCGCTTCACGCGCTTTTCTAAGGTGGCCTCTAATTCAAAGGAGGTATCGAAGTGGTTTTCGATGGCGTTTTTGGAGCTGTGGGTCACCAACACAATATTCTTGATGCCAGCCGACACTGCTTCATTGACCACGAACTGGATCAGAGGTCGGTCAACTAGCGGCATCATCTCCTTTGGAATTGCTTTTGTTGCAGGCAGTAAGCGTGTGCCTAAGCCAGCAACTGGGATAATGGCATACTTGATGTTGCCGTAGTTCATGTCAGGCATGGTGTACTCCTTAACTCAAAACGCTTGTTCTTTAAATCCAATCCTCGCCGCCACGAGCCTATATTCTCCGCCTTGCCTGTAGCATGTGAGATGTAGCTCTTTGCTCTTAGCGCCTAGCACTATCTTTTGGTTCGCAACTTGTGAGGCGCTGTGCAGCATTGTGGGCGGGATTAGGCCTCAGGCAATAACCTTAAATTATGCCTTGCACCATCTAAAAGCAATGGGGTGAGCACGATTTTGTGCGACAAGTGGGCACTTTAGAGAAGTTGTGGGAGTGAGTAAGGCGGATGAGTCTTGATTGCCGCAGGCCTGAAATCAGGGATTGCAGGCCTGTGGCAGAGAGCGAGAGCCGCGCGCAACGTAGTGCGTGCAGAGCTCTGTTATTTTTGCTGTTCGAATTCGGCTAAGTGCTCTGATGGGGTAGGAGCAGTGGTGCTGGCCTTAGTCTGTCTATCTGCCGTGTCGGTGGTTGCGGTGGTGTTGCCAGCAGCATTGCTGGTTTCGTTATCGTTACCGTTACCGTTTACACTATCGTCTAGAGCTGCATCTAAGTGTGGAGCGTTAGTAACAGTAGTAACAGTGTTTTGTGTTGTTGTTGTTGTGTCGCTGTTAGTTGTAGCCGCCGCAGGAGCACCAACTAAGCCTTGCTCGGCTTCTTTGAACATGTCCATCATCTCTGGGTGGCGGCGCATCAATATGAAAAAGACCACCATGACAAAGACAAAGTTTAAGATGGCGTTACCAAATGTTTTGTAATCTACCCATAAGGACTCAGCGTACTTCTCATCGATACCAAAGATCGTTGGCAGATAGAAAGCAATGATGACATTGAGACCAGCAGCCACAATGAAATAAAAGATAAAGGACAGTCCTATTTTTGCCCAAATATAGTCTGGTAGTGGCAGCTCTTTGCCTAAGAGGTAGGCAAATGGGTTTTTACGTAACACCACCTGAAAGAAAAAGATGGCGCTAGCTAAGATGAGGTTGACGACCGTGACCTTCCACTTAATGATGGCAGGGTCTTTTAAGAGGATCGTAGGCAGACCAAAAAGCAGCACCGCACCGGTTAAGAACACTTGCATGCGCGAGAACTTGCGCCACAGCAAATACTGTAGAGCAAACGAGAGCACGCAGCAGGCAATGATGATGCCGGTAGCTAAGATAAGGTCTCCTGACATGCGATAGGAGATAAAAAAGGCGAGAGCCGGAGCAAAATCGAGGATCTTCGCGAGCATGACTACCTCAAAGGGCCAGCAAGGCCGTAAAAACCAATGACCCGCTCATTATAGTTGAGTTTTCTTTGCCTAAACTGAGCTTAAGCACGAAAAAAAGCATGTCTTTGCTGGTTTTGCGTGTTTTTACTACTCAATACGTGGCAGATTGTTAAAGTCTGTGGTGTAGGCTGGTGACAGCGACTTGCGCTGCGATAAGGTTTGCGTTGGACTTAAGCCCTGAGATGCCCAGAAAAGCAAAGGCTTATCAAGGCCGCTGTTGATCTGATCAATCGCTGCCATAAGCTTATCAGAGCGCTCTTGTTCCTTTTTAATGTCAACTATAGCCAGTTTCTTTGTGGGGACGCTATCGGCAACAGTACCAGCATTGCCATCAGTGTTATCACTGCTACCATTGCTACCATAGCCATCACCGTTGCTATTTTCATTACCACTACCATTTGTTGTGTCTTCGGCTTTCAGGACTGAAGTCCCTGAATCATGCAGCTTCGATGTGGTCTTGGTGTCTGAGTTTGAGTTTGATTCGTGTGGGGAGCTAGAGCTTTCATCTGCACTAGCTCTAGCACCAGTACCTGCACTTGCACCATTATCGGCGCCAGCGCGGGCGGTAGTGTTGGCATCAGTATCAGTACCAGCCTCTGCATCGTCGTAGGGAGCTTGGCTGTGGCTCTCGCTTTCACTGAGCTCATCGCTGTTGCTGCCGCCGACCAAGTTGTGCTGAAAACTACGGTCACGTGTCAGGTCGTGTAGTACGATGCCGACTTTGCTGTATGCAAAGCCACTGCGATATATGTCCATGAGGAGGTTGGTAGCGATTGCTATGATCTCTCGCGTGTCAGCAGTCGGGATCTTGAGCTTAAAAGTCTTTTCGGCTGCATACTTGGGAGCGTCTCCAAAGTAAGATGTTCTGAGGTTTACAGTAATCGAGCGGCAGTACTGCAACTGCTGTCGTAGCTTTTGCGCGGCCGCGGCGGCGTAGTTGGCTAGGGCCGTGTGGATCTCCTCCATTGTTGTGAGGCGTTTGCTAAAAGAGCGTGACCACATGATCGACTGCTGTTCTTTGTCGTGGCTCTCGTTGGCGCGAGCTGGGATGTTGTTGAGCTCAAGAATAGTACGCATGAGATGCAGACCAAAACTGCGACGCATCTTGTTGTGGTCTAGTAAAGAGAGCTGATAGGCTGTCATGAGGTGCTGATCTTTGAGCTTGGTGGTGAGTTTGCGTCCTACACCCCAGATCTCTTCGATGGGGCTTTGTTTGAGTAGCTGAATGCGCGGAATCTCCTCTAAGATCGAGTAGATGCCGCCAGTGTTTGGAACATGACTTTTAGCATGGTGGTTAGCAAGTTTAGCTAGGGTCTTAGTGGCCGCGATGCCAATACCGACTTGTATGCCTAACATGTGCGCGACGGCCATACGGATCTTGGTGGCGTGGGCTATGGCTTCGCTAGCGGTGATGTTGGCAAAGCGCAAAAAGGCCTCGTCCACCGAATAGACCTCAATGTGGGGCGAGAACCGAGAGAGTAGGGCCATAACGCGATTGGAGATATCGCGGTAGAGATTAAAGTTTGAGGAAAAGCACACGATGTGCTCGTGCTCAATGATGTCTTTGATCTTAAAGACAGGAATGCCCATAGGAATACCGAGGGCTTTGGTCTCATAGGATCGAGCCACCACACAACCATCGTTATTTGAGAGCACGAGGATAGGCTTGCCCTCTAAGTCAGGGCGAAACAAGCGCTCACAGCTTGCAAAGAAGTTATTACAGTCAACAAGCAGGTAAACATGATGATAGACGGCTTCATCGGTGTCGTCATCTGACTCAGTGGTGACTGTCTCTTCCCCACACGTAGAGGTCGCAGTGTCAGTAGCAGCGGCTATGTCATGAGCGTAAGCTGCTGCGGATGTAGTGGACACAGCAGACGCAGCGTTTGCAGCGTTTGCAGCGTTTGCTGCGCTAGGTAATTCCAGCTCAGCCTCTTGCTGCAACATGAGCTCTTGCAACTCCTCTTTTGAGATCATGTTCGCTCCATCTCTCTCCCTTTTACCTTACTTTGCCTGCATAGCATAACAGCGCTACTTGCCTAACTTCGGCCTGTCAGCTTTGTCCAGCCACGCCTAGCCTAGCTTGGCTTAGTTCTTCTCGGCACAGCTCAGCCGAGTTCAACTCAACTCAGTCCCCTCTAGGCTTTCTCAGTTGTAGTGAAAACCTGTCTCTTGCTCGGTGGCTTCAGCATATCATCTTAGCAGCGGTGGCTAAAGCGGCGTGCATCGCCCATGACTTGCCTATTTTTGCGCTTTGCTGTGCTACGCATAAATACGCACTTTGGTAAAAGTGCTATCCGCAAAAAATAGTTTTGTGGTGCAAATTGTGCAATAGCACAAAGCACGTTTTGGTATGAAAAAAATTAGCGCAAATTAACGCAAGTGACAAAATTCTGACGTTTTGCTTTGGGCAGCCATCTTGCTCCTTTGTGGTGCGGAGAGTGGCTGTGTATTAGCATTGGGCGAGTGGTTGTAGCACCAGAGGTGTATCAGATACAATGCCGTTATAACTAGTGCTGATAATGCTCGGCGCTCTTTATGCTCGGTTTTTGAGTCCACTTTTAGGTGGCGAAGCTACACTTGTGAGGTGCAATAGCGCAAGAAATCGCAATAATTTTGAGTTCAAGCAAGGTAATTTTTCTGGCGAGTATCTATACTGCTTTGGGGACTTTTTTGTTCACCAGCGCCCACACAGTGTGTTGAGCGTAGTAAAGAGTAGTAACGATTTTACTAAAATAGCAAAAGTCACGACAAGCGCGGCTGTATGGGCCTTAGCGCTGCGGTGCTAAAGGTGCACTCTCAAAAGCGTGCACTTTGAGCGTAGCACACAACTTAGTCTTTTTAATCTGTCTTGTTCCGCATTATGGCAAACTCAGAACAACAAGATGCTTCCTTAAAAGCTGCTGCAACAGCGCCGGAGCAGACGCAGTCGCAGTCGCAGTCGCAGTCACATATGCCTGCGCAGAAGCCTGACCAATCTACCACGGTTGCCCCTACATCAACAGCAACAGAGGTGGCTCCGCTCGACGCGTCCTTAGTTTCTGAGAATGTAAGAGGCAATAATCCTTTTGTATCTGAGCCAACCTCACCTGAGGCTACTGCTGCGGCTACCGCCACTTTAACTGAGGACGAAGTTGCGTTCGCCAAAAACCTCATCATCAACGACAACCCAAGTGTGCACTCCGATCCGAGTTCTGCTTTAGAGCAAGTGCAGCGTCTCTACTCTCGTGCTAGTGCTAACTCTCAATCAGAGCAGCACTGGAGTAAGCTTGAGGAGATGTTGCACCGCGCTCGTGAGCGTGCCATGAAAAAGCACGCCATGATGGAGCAGTTAGATCGTGAGCGCCAAAGCGCGATGGAGCAAAGTGTCCATATCAGCGCACAAGTTGAAGATGACTTTGTTTCAGCGGTCGCAGCACACACCCCAACACAGTCGCCTGAGCCTGCTCAGGGGCAGGCTCAAGATCAAGATCAAGCCGCCCGTGACTTTTTCCATCGCGAATTTACCCAGCTCTCTAATTTTGATTTAGCTTCAACCTTGATGCAAAGCAAGCAAGGCGGTCAAGAGGCTAATGGTGATGCCGATGACAATGCCCATCACCACGTGCTTATAGAGGGCAAGTTAAAGCAGGCTTTAGATGCGGCTGCCATCATGCGCGGCAGTGTCAGCGAGGAAATGTTGGCGGCTGCTAAAGCTTCGGCGCAAGCAGCAGCTGAGGCCCTCTATGTTGATGAATTAGCTGCTGCCAACGCAGAAACAGTAGCCGCAGCTGATATCGCTCATCAGAGACAACAGTTATCTGAGGCTAATGCCTCCACGATCTTTGCGCCATCTACTATTGCCGGTGAGGCAGTAGATGCTAGCAGCTATGTGCCTGATCCTATTATTCCCACAGGTGTGCTTGACCATGAGATCATGACTAGAGGGCACACTAACAACCTTACTTCTATTCCTCAAGGCTTTTGTGCTAGTGCTAATGCTAGTGCTAGTGCTAGCAACAATGGTGTTTGCTCTGTAGCCACATCAGGCGCAGCCTGTGGTTATATCCTGCATGATGAAGACCTCACTGATGAGCAGCGTGCTGCTTTTTATGAGGAAATGCAGCGTACTGTACAAGAGCCTCTGTTGATGCCTCCATATGTGGCTGCAACTTCGGTAGAACAGGCTGTTGATTATGACTCTTCTTTAGGGGCGGCCAAAGACGAGGCTACCGCTCAAGAAAAGCTGGTGCAGGACTTAGGTGGTAGCAACTCTACGGCTGCCTTGAGTTCTGATCATGATTATTGGGTGGCGGGGATGGCTCCAGCCGATCTACCAGCTTTTGCCTTTAGCTATGACGGCCCCATGCCTGCTGGCGTGACTAGCCACGAAGCTACTGAGGCTGTAGCCAAAGTTGCGATCGCAGATCATAAGCAACAAGAGCTAGAGCGTGCGCAAATCACCCTTAATGTGGTGAGCCCTGAGTATGGCTATGAAGCAGCTCCAGATCAAGATGCTCATGTCCCTGAGCTCAGTGCTAACGCTGAGGCTGTAGCAAGCGTGCGCGCTGCTATCCATAAGCAAGCCCAAGCTAAGGCTCAAGTCCGCGCTCGTGTTCCAAGTCAGAGTGCAGCTGATACAACTGTTGCTGAGGATAAGGCTGCAGGCACAGCTGTGACTGAGGATGCTTATAAGTCACAAAACACTAAGTCTAGTGGCTCTAATGCTAGTGCTAGTGCTAGCACTAGCACTAGCATTAGCACTAGCACTAGTGCCAGCGTCCGCCCTTGGAAGATGGGATCAGAGCCACAAGAGCACAATCCTTTCCATTATCGTGGTGGCTATTTGCCTTGTTACTTCCTCTATGATTATGGTGCCGATCGCTTCTTGTTAGACGAGGGTAGCTGCCGCCTCATCGGTATTACTTATACTGGTGATTGGGTGCCAAGCCAATACATTCAAAGCCAAATCGCTCTCTTAGATGAAGAGCAGTTTATCAATGTGCTCTTTAACCCATCTGAGGGTAATTTGATCTTTACTAATGTCCGTATCACCCAAGGTCAGCATCAAGGTGAGCGCCTGTATATGTCAGGTTCGGTGGTGATGCGTGATGATACTGGTATTGCTTTGCTGGTGGCTGGATATTTCTCGCAAATCCAAGCTGCTTTTTTAGATAGCGTTAGCCGTATCAAAAATCACTCCTCGTCTTTTGATATCGACACCTACACCGGCGAGATTCACTTTGGTTCGGCATATGGTGAGATGTTGGGTATCAATAGCCAAGATCAATTGCCACGTACCGTACCGGAGCTCGAAAGCCGCTTTGTACACCCTGAGGACTTGCTCAACTACCGCAAGCAGCACGAGGTGATCTCCAACCCTAAGCTGGGTGATTATTACGAGACTATCTACCGCATCAAGCATGCAGGTGGGTACTACATTTGGTGTATCGATCGTGGTTTGGTGGTAGAGCGCAAGCGCAGTGGTAAGGCCTCACGTGTCATCGGTACCACCACCAATATTGATGTGGTGCGCTCAAACTTTGAGCGTCTCAAGCGCTCGATCTACCAAGATCCGCTCACGGGATTGCACAACCGCCTCTACCTCAACACACGCTATAAGTTTTTTACCATGGAGGAGAGCCAGCCTCTAAGTTTGGTTTATGTTGATATCTCGGGTTTAAAGATCATCAACGACTACCTTGGCCACTCCAAAGGTGATGAGCTGATCAAGCTTGCAGCCCACATCCTGCAAAACGAGGTTTACTTAGACCACGAGGTGGTACGCCTGTCAGGCGATGAGTTCTTGTTGATCTTCATTAACTGTAGTGCGGTACAGTGCAAGATCTTTATCAACAAGTTTGCGGTGATGTTGGATGCCAGAAACCGCGAGCAGGAGTACCCACTGCCAGTGTTCTTTGGTTTTGGTATTGCAACTCTCCATGAGATTGCTGACGGTGATACTTTCCTGCGCTGTGAGGCTCGTGCTGATCAGCGTCTGCAAGAGTATAAGGCTCTACACCACGATCACATCTACCGCGCACTGCGTGCCTATATTGAGCGCGTGAGTGGCCAAATCATTACCTTAGATGACAAGCGCCGTTTAGAGTACTACGACCGCGATAAGAAAGAGCAAAAGCTCGCAGCCGCTCAAGAGGCAAAAGCCAAAATCGCTGCCGACATGGCAGGTACTGTCTCAGACATTGAAAAGAGCGCAGCTGAAGCTGATGCTGCCCATAATGGCCGCAATCTCGCTGCCACCACCAAGATCTCTATTACCGCCGATGAAAACGATACTGCGGGCGCAGGTAGCGCCGCTACTGGCGCCACTGGTGCTGCTAGCGCTACGAGCGGTGTGACCGCATCTTCCACCGCCGCGGCTGCTGCGGAGGCAGTAGCTGATGCCGCTGGGGCCGTAGATAGCGCGGGCACTGGTGCTGGTGCTGGCGCCCAACGAGGCAGCGTTGGGGCGGCAGTAGGGGCTGAAGCTGCGGCTGCATATGCCGAGGGGGGCGTAGCAAAGGGTACGCGCGGTGCGCCTGCAACTCAGGTTAAGTATCAGCACAGTACTTTCTATCATGTGCGCCAGCATAACTACAAAGCTGTGTCGCAACAGCATCAGAGCACTGATAACTACCAAAGTGCTGCTGAGGCTTCGGCAGCTGTGTTTATGCGTGATTTTGTCGAGAACTATAACGAGGCAGGCAACGAGGTCGTGTGGGATACGGCCAATGCCTCAGAGATTGCCTATGCCCAAAACCCAGCTGTGCTGCATGAGGATATCAACCAAAAGCAAAGCCTCGAAGGTCTTATTGGCTACAACACCATTGTCTCTGATCCGGCTCTATATGGTGGTGATTTAAGTAAGGGTGAGAATCGCCCATTTGCCATGAATGCTGAGGCTGTGGCGGCTACTAATGCCGCTGATGTGGCGGCGGCGGAAGCTGAGGCTGCGGCGGTCGCGGCTGAAGAGGATATGCGCAATGGTGTGAGCCACTCTACTGCCGCTGGCTTGGTGTCTGATGAAGAAAGCCGTATTGCTGATGCTGCTATGCATCCAAAGTATGGTGCGGGCGCTGCTAAGGCTAATGCAAATGCCAAAGCCAATGAAGATGAGCTTGATCTCAGAACCTCTAGCTTGTCGCTGATTTTCTCAACAAAGAGTAATCAGGCTTACTTCAGAACGATTCAAAACATCATGCTCCTACAGAGTATTGCGGCTTTAGAAAACGGCACAGCAAGCACAGAACCTGAGAGCGATATCAGTGTCTCCACCAAACACACCAAGACGCAAGCTGCGTCCTTTGTGCATGGTTTACCAGCCGTGACTGAAGTCGATAGTGTTAGTAAAAAAGTGGAGTACGCAGGTCAGGTTTACGATGCTGCGTACGATGCGAGTGTGGCGCACATTCGTAATGCCCAGCATCTCTTTGTGTCGCATGCTCAGGTCGCTAACATCGGTGAAAAGAGCACTTTAAAGCGTGTTAAAGCTCACGCCAGCTACAGTCCACCTGATAACTACCACCTTGATGCCACTTATGACTTGATGGACGCGACGCTACAAGACTACAGTGGTATCGACTCGGCCAATATTAGCTTAGGTGGTAACTTTAGCTACGATGCCGAAGAGTTGCGTAACATCTTTGAAGAGCATGCTATGGGCTCTTATGCACAAGAAAGCAGTACCAGCTATAAGCAGCAAAGAACCACAACCAAGGTACGGCGTACACGCACTGCGACCCCAGCTGAGGTTAGTGCTTGGAAGAAGCACAAAGAGCAAGTACAGGCTGCTGCCGCAGCCGCTGCCGCTGCGGCAGCTCAAGAGCAAAAGCCAACAACTAAATCGGAGGAGCAGCATGACTAGTGATATCGCTAATGCCAGTGCAAGCGCGAATGCCAAAGCTAATGTCGATAGTGCCGCTGCTGCCCATACCTATGAAGATCGCCTCTTGCCTGGCTATTGGGTCTTTGATGGTGCTAAGCGTGCGTTTTTGTTAGATGAAAACTGTACGGGGTACTTTGGTTTAGAGAACCACGGTGAGTGGATTGATGAGCGTGTGATCTTAGAGCGTCTTGCTATTCGTAGCATTGAGCGCTTCTATCGCGTTATGGATACCCGTGACTGGGGTAGCATTATCTTTGAGGACATTAAGGTCACACTAGGCCCGCACGCGGGTAAGAACTTTGTGATCAACGGTTCGGTGCTCTCGCGCTTTGCTGACGGTAAAGTCAAGCAGGCTACTGGTTACATCACAAGCACTAGCAACACCTTTTCAGAGTTTATTGCCCACGAAATCTCGGGTGATGGCTTTTTCTCTTGGGATGCCGCCACCAATCACTTGCGTTTTTCTGAGAGTTACTGCTTTTTACTGGGCTACGATGAGCACGAGTTTCCGCACAATATGGAAGAGCTCACCATGATTGTTCACCCTGATGATAGGGAGATCATGGATATTGAGCACCATATTGTGGAGTCTCCAGCCTATGGTGATAGCTTTGAGTTTTGCGTGCGTTTGCGCCACAAAAAGGGGTACTACATTTGGTCGATTGGCCGCGGCATTATCGTCAAGCGCGATAGTGATGGTAGAGCCATCCGCCTCATAGGTACGCTCTCTGATATCAACCTCGTGCAGGATAACTTTGAGAACATCAAGCAGCTGCTCTACACCGACACCCTAACGGGATTGAAGAACAGATCGTATTTCCAGCACCACTTAGAGCAGTGGCAAGAGGAGAGCATGCAGCCAATCTCGGTCATCTATGCCGACGTTACTGGCCTCAAAATCACCAACGATGTCTTAGGTCACGCTGACGGCGATATCCTGCTCCTGACCGTAACTGAGGTTTTAAGCTCGGTTATTACTCGTCCGTGCGACATCATGCGCCTTGCAGGTGATGAATTCCTTGTCATCATGATGCGCTGTGATGAGGAGGAGAGCAAAGCCATTATCAGAGACCTCAATGCCTATGTGGAACAGCATAACGAAATCCCAGAGGTGATGCCGGTCTTTGTTGGCTTTGGTCGCGCCACTATTGGTGAGGTCCAGCGCGACAGCCTGCATGCTTGTATCGAGCGTGCTGACGTGCGCATGCAGCAAGCAAAAGAAGAGCAACGTGAGAGCAACTACGCCGAGCTCAAGAAATACTTAGAAAAGCGTAAAGGTCGTCCGGTATCGATGCGCGATGGCCGCCGCTTGGAGTACATGTCCACCGAAGACCGCAAGAAGATGCATGATCGCCACGCCGACCCTAGCAGCAGCGGCGGCAATGCCGTTTGTTAATCGCAGCGCGCATTGTACAGCACATGCCAGCGCTCTGCGGGGTGTATGTTGCGTGTTGCGTACTGCGTGCTATGAGCTGTGAGCTATGAGCTATGAGCTTTGAGCTTTGCACTAGAAATCAAAGGCTGAGGATAGGGTGTAGATCGCAAGACCAATAAAGATCACTGCGGCGCTGTAGTTTAAGCAGAGATTAAAGGTCACCGATTTGAATTGCGCAGCAAGTGCTCCCGAGAAGAAAGCTACAGCACAAAAAACAATGACAGTGGCTAAGGTAAAGATAAAGCCTAAGAGTGCCATATAGGCTAACAGCTCAAAGCCTGCGACTCCTTTTGGCAGGAATTGTGGAAAGAAGGACAAAAAGAAGAGCTGCACCTTAGGGTTGGTGATGTTCATGATAAAGCCACGGCGCACTAGCTTCCACGAGCTGAGATTAGGCACACTGGCGCTAGATCCAGAGGTGGAGCTCAGGTCAATCTTTGCGACGCTGCGAGCGTAAACAATGGACTTGTAAGCTAAAAAGCACAGATACGCGGCACCTGCAAACTTTAGCAGGGTCATGAGAATAGGTACGGCAGTGATAAAGGCGGTTACACCGACAATCATGCACAAGGTCTGCAGCATGATGCCTAAGCATAAACCCACAATCACGAGAATACCGCGCTTCACGCCATAGAGCGCACTCTGGGTTAACACAAAGATGTTATCTGGCCCAGGGGCAATTGCTAAGATGAGTGAGGTCAAAGTAAACGACCCCAAAACACTCCATGACATGATTCTTTCTCCTCTTTCCCTTCTTATCTAAAAAAGACCACACTGAACCAAAGCACAAGCACGCTAGCGCTTTCGAGCTTAAGGACTAAAGCCTCAGTTCGTGAGCGCGTGGCCTCAAAGATAGCGCATTTGACGCAGAGAACAAAGTCATGCGCCCAAAAGGGACGTGTGCTCAAAAAGGGCCGACAGCAAGGAGAAAAGCGCCAGCACGCCCCCCTGATTGGGTTCACCGTGCTGGCGGTAAGAAGTCAGCGCTAGAGCGGCGCTGCACTGCAGAGCTCTGCAGTGCACTGCGCTAAGCTTAGCCTTTTACTTCTTCGGCGGTGGAGAGCAGGGCAGCTAAGAGCTCAATTTGTGCTGTGCTATCGTTTAGAGCCTTGATGTAGGTAAAGCTCTCACCACCTCGGTGTAAGAAACGCTCTTTGAGCTTGATGTCGAGATCATAGAGCGTTTCCAAGCAATCGAGGGCAAAGCCTGGAGCGATCACAATGAGGTGTTGTTTGCCAGCCTCTAAAGCCTGATCAACACAATCTTCTAAGTAAGGACGCATCCATGGCATAGGGCCCATACGACTCTGGAAGGCGACCATATAGTCGCTCTCTTGAAGTTGCAGGGTGGAGGCCAAGCCATAGGTAGTGGTTTTTACCTCTTGTGGGTAGGGATCGCCCATCTTGATATAACTTTGTGGCAGACCATGGTAGGTAAAAATGATCTGTGTCTTGCTCTCTTTGAGCATGGAACTGATATTGCCATCGCCGCTTAAAGGCACCACTACCTGTTGCAAGCTCTGCTGTAAGGTAGTGGCCAGCGCCTTGATATAGAGAGGGTGGTCTGCATAACTGCGCACAATACTAAGCTTAGCTTTGATCTTACGGCGCGCAAGCTCTTGCAGCTCAAGGAGCGGGCGCTTGGAGGTGGTGTCGCTGTATTGCGGGAACAGCGGAATCACAGTGATGTGCGTGGCTCCACTTTGTAGACACTGATCCACTTGTTGTTTGAGTGGTGTGCCCATATAGGCATAGGCAGCGCGCACCATAAACTGCACAGCACTAGCACTAGCGCTTTCGTCGTTTGCTGCTGTAGCACTAGCGGCAGGTGCAGCGGTAGCGCTAGTCTCAGCAATAAAGAGATCGCCAGAGAGTGAGGAAGTGGCTAGTTCTAGTGATTCTAGAGCTTGTTGTTGGGCGGCTGAGGCGGTGTTTTGGAGATCGTGGGCGTCGTTGAGGTGCTGCTCAAGTTCGACACACAGATGCTCCATGGCCTTGAGGTAAGGGTTGTAGCCTCCAACAAAGATCTTTTGGTAGCGTCCTTGCATGCGCTCAGGGCGAGTACGCAGCACAAAGGAGTGCAGGATTGGCTGCCATAAAAAGCGTGGTAGTTTTACTACCAGTCGATCTGAGAGGAAGTTGTTTAAAAAGCGTCTGAGGCTCTGAGTGGACAGGGTTTCAGGCGAGCCCACTGAATACAAGATCACAGCGTGGATCATAGCGTCCTCCTCACTTCTCGTTTGCCACAAAAAAACACAAGACCAGCTGTAGCTTTACATCTCTGCTATGGTAGATGCAGGTAAGAGCCCCAAGAAAAATGCTCTACCAGCTAGCCTTATTCTATTGTTGCAAGGGCGGATGCTCTTTGACAAGGCTCAATGTCCTCAAGATTCGACGCAGCTTGCAAAATTAGCGACAAGTCGTGAGCAAAAACGCGATAGCTGTCGCTAATGTTGCCTTTCGCTCCTTTGCTTGCCTTGCACATTTTTATCGATAGGCAGTAATCCGTTTAACGCGATAAAAACAGGCAATAGACAAAAAAAAATGCACCTTATGACAAGTAGGTGACTTGTCTAAACTGACATCATACAAGCGATGCAGCTCTAACCAAAAGCGAGAGCAGGTGGTATATCACCCGTGTTGAGCTGATCGCCAAGTTTAGTAATGAAGAATGTCTGAGGTGTGTTGTCAACTACCTGCGGTCTTACGACCGAGGCTTGCGAGATCAAGCCTAAGTTGTCTAGCTTCAGTCCGTCATGGGACGGACTACGTTGGTTGGGAAATAGGCACCGCGGGATGTAGATCCTAGTTCCGCGCTCTGCGGTTCGTGATTAAAAGCTCTGTCAGGTAGGAGCGGTGTTACGAACGCTAAACCCCTTCCAACATTAGCGAAGGATCAACACAGGTCGGTGATTTATCACGACCTAAGGGACTTGGGAGTACCCTTATAAGTCTTCTTTAACGGTGGTTGCTTATCTCCCCGCA
>CALXYZ010000072.1 GCA_944393075.1 uncultured Anaerobiospirillum sp.
GCTGGCCACTCCGTTTTATATGGATTTAGGCTATGACCTGACTACGATCGGCATTGTGGCCAAGAACGTGGGCCTGTGGTCAACGGTGGTCGGTGGCTTGTTGGGCGGCGTTTTTATGCTCAAGCTCGGCATCAACCGCGCTCTCTGGATTTTTGGCATCATCCAAGTCGTCACCATCTTAGGCTTTGTGCTGTTAGCAAGGTTAGGTGAGAGCGGTACCCCATCAGTGTGGATCCTAGCCTTAGTGCTGATTGGTGAGTATGGCGGCGGTGGTTTAGGCACTTCTGCCTTTGTGGCCTTTATCGCCAAAGAGACCAACCCAGCCTACACAGCCACACAGTTAGCACTGCTCTCAAGCTTTTCGGCAGTACCACGCACCTTCTGTAATGCTGTCACCGGTTACCTTGTAGAGGGGCTTGGCTGGGAAAACTTCTTTATCCTCTGTACCTGCCTTGCTATTCCAGGCATGCTGCTGCTCTTTAAGGTGGCGCCATGGAATCAAAAGGACGAGTCGATCGCGCCTTAGTACAGAGCTGAGCACTGGTGCGGCAGCAGGCGGTCTAACCGCAGCCGCACCAGGCCCTCCCCAATGGCCGTCTATGCGGCCCTTGGGGAGGGTTTTTCATTTCGCGGCGTGGTGCTCATTCTCGTTGGCAGTAGCGTGCTATGATGAAAGTCAAAATCATAATGTGTTGTTTGAACTAAGCTTGCTACTGCCAAATGTCTAACTCCTCTGATAACTCCAATCACCACCCATTAGCTTCTCTTCTAACTTCGGAGAGTCACGTTCTTGATGACCACCGTACTACTGAAGTTTCTGTTCCTGCGCCTCCTCAGTGGTACCAAGAGATTACTGCTGCAGATGATGATTATTATGAGCAAATAGGCGCAGTTTTATTGCCTACTAAGCAGGATCAAGTTAGTGCAGCTACTACTACTACTACTACTCTTGAACAGGAGAGCTTTTATCGTCATCAAGAAATTGTTGCTGAAGAGACCAGGGTTAATGCCCGTACTAGCGAGGACGAACATCATCTTGGATCAACGGTAGAGTCTTCTGCTGATGATGCGTCAGAATTTGGGGTAGAACAAGAGCGTTCGCATATAGATAGAGATGCCTTGGCGCGATATATCGGTTCTTTAAAGGACTCTGATGCAGTTGCTAAAGCTGTTGAGCAGTTTTCAGATGAGAATGTTATAACAAACATAAATGAGTTCAAACAGGCGGCATCCGCAATACCATTGCGCTCTTTTTTCCAAGAGCTTTCTGCTGACCAAGATCGTATGGTGCAGGATCTGTGGGAGTTCTTTCAGAGCGATGATCAGGTGTTTTTGCTTAAAGGCTATGCTGGTACTGGTAAGACCTTCTTGATTCGTGGTGTCGCGCAGTATCTTGCAGCACTTCATGTACGATTCAGTGGTTGTGCGCCAACTGGAAAAGCTGCTCAGGTGATGGTACAGAAAGCCAGAATTGAGACTGCTGCTACTATTCACAAGACCATTTATACCTTTAGGTTTGTTGATGCAAGTGAGGCTCAACACAATAAGACCAAAACAAAAATTGAGAAACAAGTCGATAGCAATGAGATTTTGCGACCTCAAAGCAACTTAGTTACGCTAGGTGTTGTGACCAAAGGTGAACTACCAGCGTGCTTTGTACTCTTCGTAGACGAGAGTTCTATGATTGCTGATCAGGTTGGTACAGAAGAGCACTTTGTGTGCGGTTCTGGCAAACTGCTCAGCGACATATTTGAGTTTCTCGATTTGGCAAACAATCCTGGGCATAAGGTTATCTTCATCGGTGATGGTGCGCAGCTGCCTCCTGTGATTGGTGGTTTCTCTCCTGCACTTAGTGAAAAGTATTTGCTTGAGCACTTTGCTTCAAGTGTTAAGAGTGCTGAATTGCACAATATTGTTCGTCAAAAGGCTCAAAGCGCAATCATGCAGAGTGCTTGCTTTTTGAGAAGCAAAATCGAAACTAAGTCCTATCAAAGCTTAAGCCTAACCATACGTTCTCCCGAGGTGGAGCAATCTAACAATATAGAGGCTTCCCTTAAACAGCTTAAGCAACTCTACTTAGATGATCTGACTCATGGGCAAATGCCTAAAGTAACGCTGTTGTGCTATACCAACAAACAAGCTTTAGAGTACAACCTAAAGCTACGCAGTCTGATCTTTGGGGTGCCTGAGGCAAGCTGTGCTGAAGAGAATGATATCCGTGTCATGCTAGAGCAAGCAGAAAAGGGGCAAGAGAAAGAGGTAAGGCTAGCCTTAGTTACTCTTCTTTCCCGCTACAAGAGTCGCATATGGTTGAGTCCTTTAGACTTAGTCGATGGGGATATGTTGTTAGTATTACGAAACAACTTCCGCTTTAATTTCTATAACGGACAACTGTTGATATTGCGCAGCTATGATCGCGATAGTGTTGAAGTGCATGAAGTTCCAGTGCAGTACAGCAACAAAGATACAGGTCAAAAGCAAAGCGTGATGGTGCCTTTGCGTTTTGTGCAGGCAAAAGTGCTTGAGTCTAGTGATGCAGATAAGTGGCATGAAAAAGACGTTATGTTACTTACCAATGCGCTGTACTCATATGGGGCCGGCATTAGTAATTTTGAGAGCAAGGCTTTATACCTTGATTTCAAAATGCGCTTTCCTAAATTGAAGCCAAATACCGAGGATTTTAAAAGAGAGTTGATGGGGGATCCTTATTTTAATGCTTTGCAGGTGCATTTTGGCTATGCGCTCACTTGCCACAAGGCTCAAGGCAGTGAGTGGGAGCACGTTTTTGTTGACTGCAAAGGACGTTTAGGAAAAGATGAGGATTGCTTTCGCTGGCTATATACAGCAATTACGCGTGCTCAAAGCAAGCTGACGTTGCTTAACTATTATGGGCGTAGTTTCATCAGCTCTGCTAGGTTTGCTGATGTTTTCCAAAAAAAGATGTCACCATTTGCGCATGAGGTAGGATTTTCGCAACAGGTAAGACCATCGGCATTAAAAAATGCTACAGCAGCAATTGCTTCTTCAAATGCCGGATTTGAAAATCCTATGAGGCTGAGTGAACAAAAACCGCTCTGTGCTCACCATCAAGTGCAAGATATAACGGCCGAACCAACCAATGTGGATGCTGATATATGCCCAAAGCAACCATCAACGGCTAATCTTTCTTCAACTTCAGAGTCATCAGCAGCTCCTTTGGATAACGCTACCGATAACAAGTATCATGGTCAAAATCCAATGGTACAGCCAATTAATGAGGTTTCTGCTAAAGAGATTGTTGGTTTATATCACAATATAGAATCAGTTGTAGCTCCAGAACCAACTCATGCATCAACACCACATGCTACTTCGCCTGAGGTGAGACATGTGGACTCTGGGCCTCTTGTTAATTCTTCAGCTAAAGCGCATGTTGCTTATGAAGAGACAAAGGTGCAAGAGAAGAAATCGCCTTTAGTAAGCAGGGTTGCAAAAGAACAGGATCCAATGCCATTGCAGCAGTTTGTGATCACACCTGTTACACAGTCGCAGTCAGCTTCTTTGGCTGCTGCTCCATATGCACTTAGTGATGGTTATGGTCATGAGCAGACATCGTTGCTAATGCATGCTCAACCTCAAGCCCAGTCAAAGACTCAACCAATGGTTCAGTCTGTATTTCAGACAGTTATGACTTCTGCTTCTGCTGTACCTGCCGTCCCAGCAGCGCCGGTGAATGCAATGGATCCTACAAAGCAGCTTGAGGTGTTTTGTCAGCAGCAATGCGCACTTGTAGGGATAGCTGATATTACTGTCAGCTACGATAGCTCTCACCAGTATCAAGAAGTTCTTGTTTGTCGTGACAAGCAAGGACATGAGATGAGGCTTGGAGTGCACTACAAGGGTAATGGTAACTACTCATCCATTGTTCTACAGAAAAGCTCGTTAAGTAATGAGCTCTCGCAGACCATTAAGACTCTCTTAGAGACATCGTTAAAAGGGAAGAATCGTATGCAGCTTGTGGTTACAAAGACTACTGTCTCTACAGGAGAGACGGCAGTAGTTGGTAGTGGTAGTCAGGCGCAGTCACCGATTAGTCTTTCAATGCTGCCGCCAGATATGGGATATGCCGACTACAACGAGTTCTTATTGCAGCTGCATCAAGCTTTGGAGGCGAATGCCATAAAGGTGCTTTCTTGGGAGAAAAAGGACACTTACCGCTTACGTTTGACTGTGCATTCATCACAAAAGCAATTACCAGCCTTTGGGTTAGAAGATTGCGTGAGTATTGATTTCAGCAACAACAAAAAGGGTGTGGTAACGACCATTACCCCTGTGCATGATTCAGATGGCAATAAACCTCTTTATCAAGCTGTAAAAGCTGTTATTGAGTCATTGGATTAAAGGCTGGGTACATTATGGCTAGTTTTGGGAAGAACTCTTTGCAGCAGTATGTGCCATGGCTGGGCGGTGGTGGCTCTGCTGCTAGCTCATCCACTGCGGCCTCCACGAGTACAGCAGCTGCAGACATCTCCGTGCCTGAGCTGCGTAGCATCACTTCTGAGGCTTATGCCTTAGCAAAGCGGGGTCAGGTTGATCAGGCTTTGAGCTTATTAGATAAGTATGAGGCTACCTATCGCGATGCTCTCAACTTCTGGAAGTGTTTTATTCACTGCCTCAATAAGCACTGCTGGGAGGGGATTAAGCGCAAAGGCGGAGTGCATTGCACGTGCGATGTGGCGTGGTGGACTGCGTTTGATGAGCACATGACTCTGCTCGAAGATCACAGCCGTGAAGCCTGTGCTCCGTCGACTCTAGAGGGGATTTTAGAGAGTGGCGGCAGCTTTGATCAGTACTTGTTAAAAGTACTGCGTGCCTTGCGCTACTTCCGCGTGAAGCGCTCGATGCCACGCTCTGACGATGAAGCGGCTGCGGTGTCGGCTTTAGTGACAAATCAAGGCGCTTCTAATAGCCAAGCCCAAGCTGCGATCAGTGCGATCAATCCTAAGCAGGTGGAGTTACTGCAGCAGGCTGAAGATGCTTATGCACAAAAGAACTATGTGCAGGCAGTGCCCTTGTATCATCAAGCTCTTTCTTTTGGGCCGTTGACTACTTTTGAGCTGAATAAAGCCGGCTGGAGTGTCTACCACTACATAAAAGGCTTGCTCGCGGGGAACAACGTCCAAGTGCTGCAGATTGCTAACCTCTTTGGCGTTTACATGCAGTTTAATCCGCAGCCTGTCCCAGATCTTTTGCACTCTAAGATGCTGTTGCAGTTAGATCTGCTCTGTAAAGGCATCAACACGCAGCTTGATCCACAAAAAGAGACCAAGAAGCGCTTCCACAACTACCGTGATTTCTCGGTTTTACCACTGTTCCAGAGCATGAATGCGCATGTTCTGCGTCAAGAGGACTTGCAGGTCAGTAAGGGCGATGATGGCACTGAGTACGAGCCTTTGGTGATCAAGCTCTTGCGTCATGTCTCCAAGCTGGAGTTATCACGTCTAAAGGCATTGGAGCAAAAGGATAAGGGCCGTTTTGTCTTGACAGAAGCGCAGAAGGGGCAGCTTAACTACCTCGCTGATGCCATCGCTAAGTACCGCCAATATGACAAGTCGGATAACCGCATCTGGCTTGATTACTATTTGGCGCAGATCTACTACCGTGCCCGCCGCTACCAAGAAGCCCTTGATGCGGCCTTGCTCGTCACCAAGCAAAAGAGCTCGGAGTACTGGCTGTGGCAGTTTTTAGCGCAGTGCTATGCCCATCTGGGCGCGCACTCTGAGATCGACAACTTGCAAAAGAGCGTGCAGTGCTTTGCTAAGGCCATCATGTGCAACCCACAGTCGTCGGTGCTAGCAGGGCTCTATCAAAAGGCTATATGGAGTTTTGATCGCTGTGGCTACAGCGCCTTAGCTGCATTTTTGAGTGCCGAGGCTAGCAAAGAGGGCGAAGAACCATGGGGGCCGTGTGGTAGCCGTTCGCGCCTCTTTGTGAACTCTGAGGCCGATAAATCCTTGCTGGAAAAGGCCAAGGGTAGTGGTGGCGGCGGTGGTGATGATGATGTGCCTCTGACCAAAGATGAGGTGCAGGAGATCTTGCAGATGCTCGCCTCCGAGTCGGATGGCGAACTCTACGGTGATATGCACTGGTACCGCTGCAACTTAGGCGAAGAGTTTGTGCAAAAGCCGCATGCTGGTGGTAGTGGCGCTGGTGGCGGCAAGGAAAAGAAGCGCCGCAAACTTTACGTTAAGTACACCGGCTACGACCTGCCGATCGCGATCAATGTGAATGACGATCCGCAATTCCGCGCGCTGTCTCCTGGTGCTCCTTTGGAGGCCCGCTTAGAGAAAAGCGGTGAGGACTCCAATGGCGCCCCACGTTTTACCGTGCGTCAGCTGCGCATGCGTGAGCAGAATCCAGAGAGCATGTGGGATCTGATGCCTCTGTGCACAGCCGTGGTCACCAGTGTGGATGTGGAGAATCAGAAGTACCACTTCCGCTACAACCGTGATATCCACGGTACGCTGCTCTTTAAGTTCCTTAAAATCAACATGCCAAAAGGCGCACCTCGCATTGAGCTCCCGCTCAAGCCTGGTGATGCTTTTGCGACACGCTTTATTGCCCAGCCACGTAAGACCTTTGTGGCGAGCGTGTGTGTCGATGCCAGCTATCCAACCAACCGCGATCCACTGCCTGAGGCTCTCAAGTACGTGCGCAAGGGCTAGGCCTAGCCTAGGCCTCGCTGTTTGTTTGTCTGTCTGTTTGTTGGAGTAGGGAGTCTTAACGCTTAACGCTTAACGCTTAACGCTTAACGATGGTCATTCCGAGCTTTTGTGGGAGGTAGAGGGCGAGATGACCTCGTGGGGCTGAAGATCATGATGTGTTGTGCGCCATCTTGTCAGACCACTTCCGTGTTTCTGGTGGTGGCAAGGATGTGCGGGCCTATGGTTTGGGGGTGTTGGTGCTCGGTTGTGTGCCCTATATTGGGGCGTTATGCAAGCGTTTTCATAAGGCGCTCGCTGTAATTTCTAGCTTTGTCACAATCACATGATGTGGCGCTTTGCGCACCTCTATAACACTGAGCATTTGTGCTAAAATCCTTGTTTTGATGCCACCTCTATCGATATGGTGGGTACTTTGCGCACTTATTTTGTCATGTTCACTGCATGGGAAAGTAAGGACGTCGAGCTGAAGGCTTTTAGGCGCTTTGCCTGTGAGCCTGCGACAATCGCTGCTCCTTCATGTGTAGCTGTGTAGTGCGATAGGCTTGGCAATTTTCGGCTTTTGTGGTGCTCTAGAGGCTTTGTGGCGCGCATTTAGTGCTACATTACCTTGTGACCTTGTGTTGAGTCCTCTGAGCTTAAAGTTGCTGCTTGTGGTCTCTAGCTGCATGTTGCTTGGGTGTTTGTGGTTGAGTAACTCTCGTGGTGACACAGCCACTCATTTCAAGAGCTCGGGTCTGATTTTCCGCGCAGGCACATGCTTGTGCTTGAGTAGATTGGGGGTCCGGTTTACTCCAGTGTGTAAGCTTGCGCGGCACAATTTCACGGTTTCAAGGTTTCTTTTATCTCGCAGTCTCAAGGCTTCTCCTATAGCTTTGAGGCTTCATAACGTCTGTACCACGCTAAATACTTGGCTAACACTTGGGTCTTTTGAGTGCTTGCTGCTGCAAAGCTTGGCGAGTGTCATGATCCAGTTGTCTCAGCCCAGCCCAGCCCAGCCCAGGCCAGCTCAGCCCAGGCCAGCTCAGCCCTGTCTGGCAGTCAGTTCAGTGCTGTGAGTGTTTGGGTGTTTGGGTGTTTAGGTGATTGGGGGGCGGGCGCTGTGTGGCGGGAGTGTTTGCGACCTTGAGCCTTGGGATGAGGCAGTGTACGAGTACTCAACCAACTGTTGCTCGCAGGTTCTGAATTTGTGGTGAGGCTGATTGCCCTCGTGGTAACTGTGTCGCCGTAAGTTTGTGAGGTGTTGTAACGCTTGCTGCTACTTTTGAGCTTGCTTGCTGTTGTTACCCCTCTGACCTTTTGTGTTGCTTTATGCGTTAGAGGTTAGTAAACGTTGGAGTGATGCACTCCACGGTCGTTGTTCTGACAAGATTAGTGGTGCGGTTGTGCGCGCTTTTGGTTTTGTTGGAGAGCGGCTCGGTGTTCGTCTCTCCTTGTTGTTTGTTTTGGAATTAGCCGCCTATGATTAACATCAATAAAGGATTGGATCTGCCTATCAGCGGCCAACCTGAACAGACCATAGGTGCTTGTCCGGAGGTTAAGCACGTTGCCTTGCTAGGCAGCTGTGATTACCCTGGCTTGCGTCCATCTATGGCTGTCGAGGTAGGAAATACCGTTAAGAAAGGCCAGGTACTGTTCGAGGATAAGAAAAACCCTGGAACACGTTACACCGCTCCAGCCTCGGGTACTGTTGTGGCAATTAACCGTGGCGATCGTCGTGCCTTCCAGTCGATTGTGATCGAAGTTGATCCTAATGCTAAGGGCGTGGAGTTTAAGAAGACCCCTGCCGATAAGCTTTTGGATTTGACTAGCGAAGAGGTTAAGGCCGAATTAGTCGAGTCTGGTATGTGGACGGCTTTCCGTACCCGCCCATTCGACAAGGTGCCTGCTGTGGCTTCCTTGCCACACTCCATCTTCGTCACTGCCATGGATACTAACCCTCTGGCTGTCGATGCTAAGAACGTCATTCACGCTGAAGCTGAAGCTTTTAAGAACGGCCTTGCTGTCTTAAGCCGCTTAGGTGACTTTAAGGTCTACGTCTGCCACGACGACAAGTCCATTCCTCTGTGCGACGCTCCAAACGTGGTCGAAGAGATGTTCGTCGGCCCTCACCCAGCTGGTTTGCCAGGTACCCACATCCACTTCTTAGACCCAGTGTCTGAGACCAAGACTGTGTGGCACATTGGCTACCAAGACGTGATCGCTATCGGTCACCTCTTCGTCGAAGGTGAGTACTACAATCAGCGCGTTATCTCCATCGCTGGCCCTAACGCTAAAGAGCCTCGCTGCGTGAAGACCATCCAAGGTGCTTCTGTGGCCGAGCTCACCGCTGGTGAGATTGTTGCGTCTGAGTATGGTGTGCGTGTGATCGCAGGTTCCGTCCTGTGGGGTAACATCGCTACTGGTCCTTACGCTTACTTAGGTCGTCATCACCTCCAAGTCTCCTTGATCGAAGAAGGTAAGATGAACGAGCTCTTAGCTTGGTTAGCTCCAGGCTTCAAGCGTCACTCGGCCTCCCGTGCCTTCGCTTCTGCTTTCTTCAAGCCATCTGAGTACATCTTCAATACTGCTTTAAACGGTGGTGCCCGTCCTATGGTGCCTATCGGACTGTATGAAAAGGTGTTCCCTCTTGAGATGGAGCCTACCATGCTGCTGCGCGCGATCGAAATCAATGACGTCGATCAAGCCAAGCTCTTAGGCTGCTTAGAGTTAGCTGAAGAAGACGTGGCCTTATGCACCTATGTCTGCCCAGGCAAGAGCGATTACGGTCAGTTCCTGCGCAGATGCTTAACCAAGATTGAGGTGGAGGGCTAAGCCGTGTTGTTATCTTTGTTTCAAAAGTTAGCACCTATGTTTGAGAAGGATGGCATCTTTGAGAAGCTGTTCCCTCTCTACGAAGGTACTTTCACTTTATTATTCTCCTCAGGCAAGGTCACCACTGGTAAGACCCATGTTCGCGACTTCATTGACTTAAAGCGCATCATGATCATCGTCTACTTCGCCGTGTTCCCAGCTATGATTTGGGGCTGGTACAACGTCGGTGCCCAGACGGTGATGGCCTTTGGTGCTATGCCAAATGGTGCTGAGCTTGCCGCTATGGACTACGCTCTGTTCAGCGCTGACTACCACTATGCCATCGTGCAGATCTTAGGTGGTTCGTTGGGTGCTGATGCCGGTCTCTATAGCAAGTTCTTGATTGGTCTGGTGTACTTCCTCCCAATCTACATCGTCGTCTTTGCCGTCGGTGCTTTCTGGGAAGTGTTGTTCTGCATCGTTCGTCGCCACGAGATCAACGAAGGCTTCTTCGTCACCTCGATCTTGTTCGCTTTGATCGTGCCTCCAACCATGCCATTATGGCAAGCTGCTTTAGGTATCTCCTTCGGTGTGGTCATCGGTAAGGAAGTCTTCGGTGGTACTGGTCGTAACTTCATGAATCCAGCCTTAGCCGGCCGTGCATTCTTGTTCTTCGCCTACCCTGCTTCCATCTCTGGCACCAACTGCTGGGTTCCTGTAGACGGTTTCTCTGGCGCAACTCCTTTAGCTCAATGGGCTGAAGGTGGTGAGCAGGCTTTAGTCAACTTCGCTGGTGAGAAGATCACCTGGATGGACGCTTTCTTAGGTAACATCCCAGGTTCTTTAGGTGAAGGCTCGACCTTAATGATCTTAGTCGGTGCTGCTATCATCATCGGTTTAGGTATCGCCTCTTGGCGTATCATGGCCGGTGTCTTAGTTGGTGCCTTCTTCTGCTCTTCCCTCTTCAACGCCATCGGCTCTGACACCAATATGATGTTCTCGATGACCTTCATCTGGCACTTAGTATTAGGTGGCTTTGCTTTTGGTGCTGTGTTTATGGCTACTGATCCAGTATCATCCGCATTTACCAACAGCGGTAAGTGGTGCTTCGGTATCTTGATCGGTGTCATGGTGGTGTTAATCCGTGTCGTTAATCCAGCCTACCCAGAGGGCATGATGCTCGCCATCCTGTTCGCTAACTGCTGGGCTCCTTTATTCGACTACTTAGCTACCAACCGCAATATCAAGAGGAGACTTGCCCGTGCTTAAGCTCAATAAAGACTCCGTGTTTGGTACCTTTGTCATCATCATTGGCTTCTGCTTAGTGTGCTCGGTGGTGGTGTCAAGTGCCGTGGTGGCTTTAGGCCCTTTCCAACAGGCTGCTATTGCCAATGACCGTCAGGTCAACATTCTGCGCGTGTCCGGCTTTGAGGTTGAAGGTTCGGTGGCTGCAACTTACGACGCTCACATCGAGGCTAAGCTCCTTGATCTTGAGACTGGTAAGTTCACCGACACTCCATCTGCTGAAGCTGACGCTTTCAACTTCCAATCTTTAGCCAAGGATCCTGCCTACAACGTAGCTATCCCTGCTGAAGAGGATTTCGGTAACATCCGCACCCGCACCAAGTTAATGCCAGTGTTCTTATCTAAGGATGCTGACGGCAACGTCGTGCGCTACATCCTCCCATTCTATGGTCAGGCTCTGTGGTCTACCGTTTACGGCTATGTTGCTATCGCTCCTGATGGCAATACCATCAAGGCCGTCACCTTCTACAGCCACGGTGAGACTCCAGGCTTAGGTGGCGAAATTGATAACCCACGTTGGCAGGCTTTATGGGTCGACAAGAAGATCGTCCGTGAAGATGGCTCACGTGGCTTTAACATCACCAAGGTGCCTGATCACCAAGGTGAAGGCAAAGATTACGACGTCGACAGCTTGTCTGGCGCAACTTTAACCGCTCGTGGTGTGGATAATGCCGCTCACTACTGGTTCAATGTCGCCTACAAGAACTTCTTAGAGAACGTTCGTAAGGGGGAGATCTAAATGAGTGAAGCTAAGGCTCCTACTTGGAAAGAGACCCTCATAGACCCGCTCATTGCTAATAACCCAGTGATGGTGCAGGTCTTAGGTATCTGTTCCTCGCTTGCAGTTACTTCATCAATGAAGACTGCATTTGTGATGGGTATTTCGGTAACCTGCGTTTGCGCTCTGTCAAACTTAGCCGTTTCGTTTACCCGTAACTACATTCCAAGCTCGGTGCGTATTATCGCCCAGATGACCATTATCGCCTCCTTGGTGATCCTGGTTGACCAAGTGCTGCGTGCTTTCGCTTATGACCTGTCCAAGCAGTTATCCGTGTACGTCGGTCTGATCATCACTAACTGTATTGTGATGGGTCGTACTGAGGGCTTCGCTCTGAAGTATCCACCTAAGCTGTCGTTCTTCGACGGTATTGGTAACGGTTTAGGCTACATGCTGGTGCTGTGCATCATCGCTACCATCCGTGAGATCTTCGGTTCCGGTTCTTGGTTCGGTATCACTCTGCTTGAGACTGTCAACAATGGTGGCTGGTATGTCCCTTGTGGCTTATTAGTGATGCCTCCTTGCGGCTTCTTCTTAGTCGGCCTCTTAATTTGGCTCGTCAAGACCTATCGTAAGGACTTAATTGAGCAACCTGAGTATGACACTCACAGGGAGGATTACTAATGTTAGAGCATTACCTCTCGCTTCTCGTTAAGAGTATCTTTATCGAGAACATGGCTTTAGCCTTCTTCCTCGGTATGTGTACTTTCTTGGCTGTGTCTAAGAAGGTGAGCACTTCCGCAGGTTTAGGTGCTGCCGTGGTCTTGGTGCAGGTCTTATCCGTTCCAGCTAACAACCTCGTGAACACCTACGTGTTGAAGCCAAACGCTTTAGTTGATGGCCTCGACTTATCGTTCTTAAGCTTCATCACCTACATTGGTGTGATTGCCGCTATCGTGCAAGTTCTGGAGATGTTCTTGGATAAGTTCGTCCCATCCTTGTACAGCGCTTTAGGTATCTTCTTACCTCTGATCACCGTGAACTGCGTGATCTTCGCTGGTGTGTCCTTCATGGTTCAACGTGAGTACACCTTCGCTGAGTCCGTGGTTTATGCTTTCGGCTCCGGTGGTTCTTGGGCTCTGGCAATCATCCTCCTGTCTGCTATTCGTGAGCGTTTGAAGTACTCCAATGCTCCAGCAGGCTTACGTGGTTTAGGCTTGGTGTTCATCACCTCTGGTCTGATGGCTATTGGCTTCATGTCCTTCTCAGGCATTCAGCTCTAGGACTAGGATCTAAGGAGTCAACATGTTTACAATCGTATCGGGCGTGGTGATGTTTGTGGTGTTAGTGGCCGTGTTGGTTGCTATCATCCTCATCGCCAAACGCTTCTTAGTAAACTCCGGTGATATCACCATTGGCGTCAATGGCGATCCATCCTTGGGCTTCCAGTGCCCAGCCGGTAATAAGCTCTTAAACAGCTTATCTGATAAGGGCATTTTCGTTTCGTCTGCTTGCGGTGGTCGTGGTGCTTGCGGTCAGTGTAAGATCAAGGTCACCAAAGGTGGCGGTGATGCCCTGCCAATCGAGTACTCTCACTTCACTAAGCGTCAAATTCGCGAAGGCTGGCGTTTAGCTTGCCAGGTCACCGTTAAGGGCGACTGCGAAGTTGAGTTACCACCAGAGATCTTTGGTGTGAAGAAGTGGGAATGTGAAGTTATCTCCAACAATAACGTCGCTACCTTCATTAAGGAGCTCCGCTTAAAGGTGCCAGAGGGCGAGGAAGTTCCATTCCGCGCTGGTGGTTACATCCAGATCGAAGCTCCAGCACACACCGTGTACTACAAGGATTTTGATATCCCTGAGCAGTACCGCGCTGATTGGGAGCACTTCGGTTTATTCGACTTAGTCTCCAAGGTTGACACCCCATCCCTGCGTGCTTACTCGATGGCTAACTACCCTGATGAGAAGGGCCTCATTATGCTGAACGTGCGTATTGCGACCCCACCTCTCCGTCAGCTTAAGGAGGTACCACCAGGCATCATGTCCTCCTACATCTGGAGCTTAAAGCCAGGTGATAAGGTCACTATCTCCGGCCCATTCGGTGAGTTCTTTGCCCGTGAGACCGACAACGAGATGGTGTTCATCGGTGGTGGTGCCGGTATGGCTCCAATGCGTTCGCACATCTTCGATCAGTTAAAGCGCCTCAACACCAAGCGTCGTATCTCTTTCTGGTACGGTGCTCGTTCCTTGAAGGAAGCTTTCTACGTCGACGAGTTCGATCAATTAGCCAAGGAGCATCCAAACTTCACTTGGCACTTAGCCTTATCCGAGCCTCTGCCAGAGGACAACTGGACTGGCGCTACTGGCTTCATTCACAATGTGCTCTATGAGAACTACCTCAAGAACCACAAGAATCCAGAAGACTGCGAGTTCTACATGTGCGGCCCTCCAATGATGACCAAGTCCTGCGTCAACATGCTGCACAGCTTAGGTGTTGAAGACGAGAACATCCTCTTCGATAACTTCGGCGGTTAATAGGCTAAGCAGTTTCACTGCTAAGCCAACGGGCTGAGGGCAGCGTGATGCTAGCTCTTAGCTCCCAAAAAGAGGTCACCCCACGGGGTGGCCTTTTTTATTGCGGGCAAAATGTGCGATAAGTTAGCATCGATCGCGTGTGAATGGTAAGCTTCCAATCTTTCCCCAAACCTAAGAAACAAGCCATATTTGCAGAAAAAAATTTTTTGATGGTTTTTATGC
>CALXYZ010000073.1 GCA_944393075.1 uncultured Anaerobiospirillum sp.
TTTGGTTTTTTCATGGAGTTGCCCCATGTCGAAGATTGTGCTGAAAAACGCCACGGTGATGACTGAGCAAAGCTTTAAGCAAACTGATGTTCTCATCGATGGCCCTTATATTGCCAAGATTGAAGGTGAGATCAACGAAAGTGGAGCCGACGTCATCGACTGTAAGGGCATGTTGGTTCTGCCAGGTTTGATTGATGCTCACGTGCACTTTAGACAACCAGGCATGGAGCAAAAGGCTAATATCAAGAGCGAGTCTGCCGCCGCTGCCTTAGGTGGTGTCACCTCCTTTATGGATATGCCTAACACCTTCCCACCTACCACCACCATGGAAAGACTCAACGAGAAGAAGTCAATTGCCGCTCGCGATAGCGTCATCAACTATGGCTTCTACTTAGGTGGTAGCGAAGACAACTTAGATGAGGTCAAGCGTGCCGATCCACACGAGATCGCAGGCATCAAGATCTACATGGGCTCTACCACCGGCAACTTGCTGCTAGACGATGACTCGGCCTTAATGAAGATGTTTGCTGCCGCCCCTACTATTGTGGCTGTGCACTGTGAGGACAATGGCATCGTCAACGCCAACACCAAGCGCGCCCAAGAGATGTATGGCGATAACATTCCTTTTGCCATGCACCCAATCATTCGCTCGCGTGATTGCTGCGTCAAATCCTCAAGCCTTGCCATCGAAGTTGCTAAGGCAACCAACGCTCGCTTGCACATCATGCACCTCTCCACCAAAGAAGAGGTTTATTTGGTGGCTCCATACGCTAAAGGTGACATCCACTCACGTCAGATCTCGGCTGAAGTCTGCATCCCACACCTCTTCTTCAACGAGAGTGACTATGCGCGAATGCAAGGCTTCTTAAAGTGCAACCCAGCCGTCAAGTACGAGTTTGATCGCCGCGCCTTAATCAAAGGCCTGCGCTCTGGTGTGATCAGCACTATCGGTACCGACCACGCACCTCATGAGCTGGCCGTCAAAGCAAGTTCCAACTACCTCAAGGTAGCCTCTGGACTGCCATCAGTGCAGTTTAGTCTGCCTACTATCTTTGAGCTCTTTAAGCGCGGTGAAATCAGCTTAGAGGAAGGTATTAAGGCTGC
Source organism: uncultured Anaerobiospirillum sp. (assembly GCA_944393075.1). Lineage (GTDB taxonomy): Bacteria > Pseudomonadota > Gammaproteobacteria > Enterobacterales > Succinivibrionaceae > Anaerobiospirillum. The sequence goes on from CALXYZ010000073.1 coordinate 1,105, forward strand.
CACCATCAACGTAGCACAGCGCTTTGGTGTCGAAAAGCGCGGCTCGATCAAGGAAGGAAACTTTGCGGACATCGTGGTGGTAGATCCACGTGACCGCTATACCGTCAAGGCCGAGGACATCATCTCCCTGTGCCAGTGGTCGCCATTTGTGGGCTCGTCTTTCACCTGCCGCATCTGCCACACCATTGCGTCAGGCAATCTCGTGGTCAAGGACTCCCAGCTGTGTGCTGAAGGTGGTCAAGGTCAAGCCCTGCGCTTTAACCCTTAGCCCATAGGGCGTAGCACGTAGCACGTAGCACGTAGCCCTATCCATCCCTTCTCCTAGGCAAGTCTTCCTAAAAGCACAGAGCCTAACTTCGCCACTACAAAATGACGAAGTTAGGCTCTGTTGCTTAGGCCATCACAGTGATCTCAGCGCACCGTTGCCGAGTGCAGCGTACAGATCACAGGAGCTTGTGCCCTACCTTGTTTTAGTAGACCACGTAGCCGATCTTTTGGTAGACATCTTTTAAGGTCTTTTGGGCACGCTCGCTGGCTTTTTGGGCGCCTTGAGTGAAAACCTCCTTGAGGTAAGCCTCATCGGAGCGAATCTCGTGGTAGCGCTTTTGGATTGGCTCTAACATGGCGACCACAGCATCACCCACTTCGCTCTTGAAAGTGCCATACATTTGGCCACGGAAGTGCTCAACCAGCTCAGGAATCTCACGGCCAGTAGCAGCGCTCATTAACTCTAACAGGTTAGAGACTCCTGGCTTGTTCTCCCAGTCATAGGCGATAACAGGTGGGTTATCAGAGTCGGTCACAGCGCTCTTGATCTTCTTTAAGATCGACTTTGGCTCTTCTAAGATGCGGATGACGTTCTTTGGATTGTCATCAGACTTCGACATCTTCTTAGTTGGCTCTTGCAGCGACATCACGCGAGCACCAGCCTTTGGAATGAGGCCAGTTGGCAGCACAAAGGTAGGGCCATAGACGCCATTGAAGCGCTCAGCGATATCGCGGCACAGCTCGATGTGCTGGAGCTGATCGTTACCTACTGGCACCTTGGTAGCGCGATAGAGCAGGATGTCAGCAGCCATGAGCACAGGGTAGTTGAAGAGGCCAGCGGTGACGTTGTTAGCGTAGCGCTTGGACTTGTCCTTGTACTGAGTCATGCGGCTTAACTCACCCACTTGGGTGTAGCAGTTTAAGACCCAAGCAAGCTCGCAGTGAGCTGGCACATGCGACTGCAAGAAGATCACACTCTTTTGTGGATCAATGCCACAAGCCAAAAAGATAGCTAAGGTGTTTAAAGTGTTGTCACGTAACACCTGTGGGTCTTGACGCACAGTAATAGCGTGCTCATCAACCACACAGTAAATGCAATCAGCCTCATCTTGCATTGGCACCCAATTTCTCAGGGAACCAATGTAGTTACCGATCGATAGTTCACCTGATGGCTGAATGCCTGAAAAAATAATATCTTGTGCCATGAAAAAAACTTTCCTAAAAAGCGAACCTTTGGACTAAGCCTGAGAATCGGGCTTATCAAAGCCCTAATAGCCTATCACGCAAGCGCTTTTGATGGTAGCTCCACACAAAAAGACAGCATTTGCCCAAGCTTAGCGCTTGCTAAAGAGGAAGCAGAAAACAGCAGAGAAACAAAGGCCAAAAGGCAGGAAGAGGCTAAGCACCGCGCCTCCCAGCCCACCACTACTGGAGTTTTATTAACTTAAGGTGGTGGGCTGGGGGGCGGTGCAGCCGTTTTAGGCTGGAAGACGCTTGATCAGGGCAGTCAGCTCAGAGAAGCTGTCGAAGAGATAGTCTGGGTGACAGCTGGTGTGCAGATCATAGCCACCGTTATAGCCATAGGTAAAGGCTACGGTTGGCATATGGGCATTTTCGCCTGCCTTCACGTCATTGATGGAGTCACCCACCATGACCGCATCCTCAGGCTTAATACCGACCTTTTCGAGCACGTAGAACAGAGGTGCAGGATCAGGCTTACGCTTGTCTAAGACCTCACCACCTAAAATCACGGAAAACAGTGGAGCTAAGCCTGCATGCCCCATCAAAGGCTTAGCAAAGATATGAGGTTTGTTGGTCACTAACAACAGCTTAATGCCCAAGGAATGGAAGTACTCTAAGCCCTCTTTGACACCAGCATAGAGCTCAAAGTCCTGCGATAAGCCCTCGGCGTAGTACTTGTTGAACAAGGCACGAGCCTGATCACGCTTGTCTTCAGGGATTTCTTTTAAGTCGACATCATGGCGACCGACTAAGATACGCCCTAAAAGCATGGCCACACCATTACCCACATACTCGCTCATGGTTTTACCATCAGGCTCGGCGAGGCCCATTTCATGGGCCACACGGCACACAGCTCGCGACAGCTGTGGCAGGGTATGGATTAAGGTGCCATCTAAATCAAAGATCATGGCCTGCGGCCGACGCTGAAGCTCCATATCGATCTCCACCTACCTAAGCAACTTCTCTTACAGCTCTAAACTACTGCTCTAAACTACTGCTACTGCACTACTGCTCTAAGGCCTGATTGAGATCCTTTAAGGCCTCAACATAGTTGTCCTTACCAAAGAAGGCCGAACCCACCACAAAGATGTTGGCACCTGCCACCGCACAAGCCTTGACGGTAGCAGGGCTGACACCGCCATCAACCTCAATTAAAGGCTTGACGTTGCTAGCAGTAGCCATGCGGCGCACATCAGTGATCTTTTGCAGGGTAGCTGGGATTAAGGACTGGCCACCAAAGCCTGGATTGACGGTCATCACCAGCACAAAGTCGAGGCGATCCCAGAGATACTTTAAAAGGCTTGGATCAGTGCTTGGGTTTAAGGCTAAGCCAGCCTTGCAGCCTAACTCACGGATTAAGGCTAAGTAACGATCGACGTGAGGGGTAGCCTCAGGGTGGAAAGAGATCATGGAAGCGCCAGCTTGAGCGTAATCGACCAAGATCTTTTCGGTAATTGGAGTCACCATGAGGTGCACGTCTAACACAGCCTCAGGGAAGCGCTTACGAATAGACTTGAGCAAACCTGGGCCAAAGGTCAGGTTCTGCACAAAGTGGTAGTCCATGACATCAAAGTGAATGATGTCGATCTTGGCATCTAAGGCACTCTTAATATCATTGCCCAGATCTAAGAGATCAGCCGAGAGAATCGAACCGGCAAACATCGACTTCTTATCCATCTCACACCCCAAACAACTCACACAAAACTACTACGACTAACAAAACAAGACAGGAAAGAGTCATCTCCTGACTCTACAGAGATGACAGCGCCCGCCCCAAAAGATCGCCACCAAAGTGGCCGTCTCCTCGGGCGGGCGCCCCCACTAAAGCCACAGCACGCCGAGCTCTGCTCTGATCTGCTTAGCTCAGTTCAGCTCAGCTTGCTTTGCGAGCTGGCTTTAGCGGAGTGATCCTTGCACATCACGCATGCTCTTAGCAAAAGGCGTTGCGCCCTGCGATACCGATTGTGGAATACGGCGGGCAGCAGCCTGAGCAGCATCACGAGTTGGGTAGTCACCCGACAACAAGATGTACCAAGGACGGTTATTATAACGGGTCTCCATAATCCAATAACGACCGGTTAAACCACGGGCAGCAGCCACGATGTTAGCGCGGTTTGAAGCGGACACGATTTGGATAGTAAAGCTATCTGGAGAAGCCGAGCGCAGCTCATTGATATTACCCTCAACCGCAGCGCCAGAAGCGGCCACTGTTGGTGGAGGTGGAGCATCGTTAGCAGAGTTGTTACGAGCAGGACGTTGCTGCTGAGCACGTTGTGCACGCTGCTCATCGGCGAGGTTAATCACCTGACCGGCGCGCAGTGGTGGACGCTGTGGCTGAACTTGGGCTTGAGCTTGAGCTTGAGCTTGTTGCTGCTGACGTTGTTGTTGCTGACGTTGTTGTTGCTCGCGTTGAGCCTGAGCCTTAGCTTGGGCTTCTTGTTGCTCTTTAGCCTTTGCGGCTGCAGCAGCTTGCTCAGCTTGACGGCGATCAGCCTCTAACTTCTCTTGAGCTGCACGCTCTAAGCTTTGACGTTGCGCAGCGGTCAAAGCGGCATCAGCGGCAGCTTGCTGCTGTTGCTGCTGAGCTTGCTGAGCCTGCTGAGCTTGCTGAGCCTGCTGAGCTTGCTGAGCCTGCTGAGCCTGCTGAGCCTGCTGAGCCTGCTGGGCCTGCTGGGCTTGCTGTTGAGCGAGCTGTTGTTGCTGCATCAACTGTTGTTGCTGTGCAGGTGTAACGTCGACAGCGGTAATCTGTTGAACTTGGCTAGGTTGAATGTGGTTGAAGTTATCACCACGACGTAAGGTCACGACCTGTGGGGTCTGTGGTTGTTGGTTACCTCTTACAGATCCGTCCACTCCCCTGGGATAGCCAGAGCCATTGGCTCCGCCTTCAATTCGTTCTAATTCCTCACCAGATAAGGTCACAGAGTGCTCTGTCTGACGCTTTGGCACTTCAGTGTCGATACCACCAGGAACAGACTGAGGCAGCATGCCCTCATCAGTGGCAATGTTGGAGTAATCACGAGTGCCCTCATCAAAGACTAAGGAGTCCTCGTTAGCTACCTGCGCCTTGGTGGCAGTCGACTCATCATCCGAGAAGAAGCTACCGCCAAAGAAAATTGGGATTAAGCAGGCGAGCACAATGATAATGCACACCACGGTCACGAAGATACCAACCGAGCTGCTCTTCTTCTTTGGTGAGTTTTTAATGAGCGGCATCTTACCTTTGTCTTTGACCTCAAAATTAGCCTGAGGCGCAGTTGGTTCTTTCATGAGTTTCTCCGTTATAGCGATAATCTGGTTTAAGTTGCCCTTAGCAAAGCCCACCAACTCTGGCAGCTTGTTTTGCACAGCCTTGTAGATACGCATAGCGTTGTTTTGCGCAAAGCGGTGACGGGCTAATAAGAGCGATTCTTGGAGGTTGAGAGGGGGCACCTGTTTGACGGTAATTTCAGCTTTGCTGTTGAAATTACGAATCTTCTCCTCGGCCCACAGAGTTTTGCCGACAACTAACACGGCAAAGCGTGACTGTCCTAAGAATTGCTCATATAAGGCAAAGAGCTCATTGTAAAAGGAAGACACCAACAAATCGATGTCATCGATTACAACCAAAATTTTGTAGTTATTCGGGATATGGGTTTTGAGGAGCGAATCAGCGAGGTTTAGGTTAGAGTCAAACTCTTCACCCTCAAGCAGTTGCTGCAAAAACTTTTCACGCAAGAACTGCAATGAGATGTTGGGATCATTGAACATGAACACAGGCTTGAGCTTGTTGTCAGTCGCACTGATGATCTGTTCGCACAGAGTAGTACGACCAGAGCCTACATCGCCTGCTAGTATGATGAAGCACTCTTGATTGAGCACCTGCTGCACAATCTCGTTACAGATTTTGGTGCGGCTATCAAGAGCGGCATATTCCACAGCCATAAAAAACTTTGAACCTCTGGAGTTACTACCAGCCACAATTAGGAACTTACACTTACACAAGACAGCAAGGTAGTAAGCCCATCCTCCAACACAACCTCAAAGCGCAGTTAGTTACCATTTGAGGCTATCTGAAGCCATTTTAGCGCACCGACTGTGCTTTGCAAAACGCCGCTATGTGCATGTGTGATGTGGCCACAGCCATTTCCCACAGCAAACACAGCGGCGCTTGCTAAGCCTTTTGCCTATACTAAGCCCCTTTGTCCCCACACCCCCAACCTAGTCACTAAAGAACTCAGCTTTGCTCTTTAGTGACTAGGCTAAGCTCTGCTAGGGCTATGCTATGGCCCTAGGCCTTAAGGCCTCATGAGCTTTATGAGATTTATGAGTTTTACGGGCTTTACGAGCTTATTGGGCTTTGAAAGCGGCGATCAGGTTTTGCACCTCTTCATCGCTCAGGTCGTTGAAGACTTCACTCTTACCGATGGCAGTTGGTAAAACATAGTTGATCTTGCCCTGCTTCACCTTCTTGTCGTGGTGCATGTAGCCAATAAAATCAGCAGCACTGAGCTTATCAGGGATGGTCACTGGCAGGTGGTACTGAGGCAAGATCTCAACTAACTCTGCAACCTCACTCTCAGGCATGCCCTTGGTCTTGGCAGCAACATAGGCGGCGATGACCATACCCACAGCTACGGCCTCACCATGGAGGTAGGTACCAAAGCCCATACCAACTTCGATGGCATGACCAAAGGTGTGACCGTAGTTTAAGAGGGCGCGCATGCCCTTTTCTTTTTCGTCACGGGAGACCACATAGGCCTTCCACTCACAGCAGCGCTTGACCACGTAGCTTAGGTCTAAGTTACCGACATGAGTCTTTAAGTAATCAAAGAACTCGCGATCTAAGATCACGCCATACTTAATGACTTCGGCCATACCTGCGGCCATCTCGCGCTCAGGTAAAGTCTTAAGGAAGTCGAGATCGGCAATCACAATGCGAGGCTGATAGAAAGCGCCAATCATGTTCTTGCCAAGTGGGTGGTTGATGGCTGTCTTACCACCTACCGAGGAGTCAACCAAAGCCAATAAGGTGGTTGGGATCTGCACAAAATCCACACCACGCTGATAGGTTGCTGCGGCAAAGCCAGTGATATCACCGACCACACCACCGCCTAAGGCAACCAAGCAGCAATCACGAGCTAGCGACTGCTCCATCAAGGCGGTCATGATCTGCATGTAGCTCTCAACGGTCTTGTAGGCTTCACCGTCCTTTAAGATGCACTGATGGCAAACAAAGCCCTGCGACTCAAGCGAACTCTTAACCTGATCTAAGTACAGAGGAGCAATGGTCTCGTTGCTCACGATCATGACATCGCGGCCTTTAGGCAGAGCACCGCGCATCAGACCACCGACATCCAAACCATGACCAATGCAAATGTCGTAAGAGTTAGCACCTAAATCAATGTGAACCTTTTCCATCAAATTGCTCCCTATCCCTATTGGACTCCAGTCCCTAATCCCTAATGTCTGCTAGGCGGCCTTGACCTACTTAGCCTCTAACACGCCTAAAGCAGTCAGCTCTTTAATACAACGAGCGACGATGTTGTCTACCGTATCGTTTGTGTCGATGATGAGGTCTGCGATCTCACGCCACTGAGGATCACGCTGTAAGAACAGCTCGTTGAGTCGGCCCTTGATATCGGAAACATGAATCATTGGGCGGTTGGTGTCATCCTTAACACGCTGATACTGCTCTTCAACCTCAAGGTGCAGATAAATACAGACGCTGTTTTGACGAATCAGCTCACGGTTGTCAGCTCGGCCTGCAATACCGCCACCACCGGCGACCACGGCATGAGTTGGGAGTGGTAACAGTGGAACCTTCTTCTCGGCACTAAAGACGGCATCAGTACCAGTTAGAGTGGCATCTAAACTGTCATGCTCAAATTGTCTAAAGTAAGGCTCGCCGTGCTCTTTAAAGATCTCAGGAATAGAGCATCCAGCCAAATGCACGATCAAATCATCGTGATCTAAAAAGCGCGAACCTAAAGCCTCAGCTAAGGCTTTACCGACCGTAGTCTTACCAGCCCCCATAGGGCCCACCAAAAACAGAACTTGGTCTTTCTTATCAAGCTTGAGCATCAAAGACACCTAAAACAGCAACGCATTCTTCCCCATGCCGTACATGCAGTGCATGACCCATGCATGACCAAGCATGGCCCCACATGATCCAGCATGGCCCCACATGATCCAGCATGACCCCGCATTTTTCTGCTTTTTATGCGGCGTGCTCACCATTGTGCCCTATTTAGCTCTGAGTTTGCACAAAATCGTGGTGTGCCCGTTTCTTGCTGCGCCTGCGTGGTGCACAACAACAGGCACCACCAGCGCATAAAAACAGGTGCTAAAAGCGCTTTGCAGCGCGTATTTCTCTGTGTTTTGTGCGTTTGCTTAGGGCGTATCTGCTAAAATGCGCGTGGTTTTCGTTTTCATCACAGGAGCTTTTCGTGTTTATTCCAGCGATTAAGCAAAGATTGCAACAAGGCCCGACAGTGGCTCCAGAGAGCTACTCACATAAGGTCTTACGCTTTACCAAGAGCGTCGGACTAAGCCTCGGTTTTACGCTGAGCTTAGGCGCCGTGTCTTTGCTTTTTACTTACAGCAATAGCGCGATGGCTGCTGAGGAGAATGCAGCTGCGCCAGCTGCGTCTGCCGCCGCAGCAGCTGTACCAGTCAATGAGCCACAGCCAACCACCCAAGACACTAGCAACTCCACTAAGGTTGCCGCTGGTAGCTTCTATCAATCGTTAGGGGAGCTTCCTGACGTCAAAGAGCTTAAGAACGTGAGCTTTGAGACGCCAATGAAGATCTACACTCGTGACGGCAAACTCATCGGTGAGTTTGGTGAGCACAAGCGTATTCCTGTGAGCTTAGACCAAATCCCTCTGCGCTTGCAGCAAGCCTTCCTCGCCATCGAGGATAGCCGCTTCTACGAGCACTCTGGAGTCGACCCTATTGGTATTTTGCGTGCCATTGTGGTGGCTGCTACCTCAGGTGGTGCCTCCCAAGGTGCTTCGACCATTACCCAACAGGTCGCCCGTAACTTCTTCTTAAGCCGCGATCGCACCATTGAGCGTAAGCTCAAGGAGATGTTCATCGCTTGGCGTATGGAGCAAGTACTCTCCAAAGAAGAAATCTTAGAGCTCTACCTCAACAAGATCGCCTTAGGCCACCGCTCCTATGGTGTGGTTGCGGCCGCCCAAACCTACTATGGTAAGACCTTAGATCAACTTACCTTAGCTGAGATGGCCACGATCGCAGGTCTGCCTAAAGCTCCTTCGACCTTAAACCCAATTACCAACCCACAGCGTGCTAAAGAGCGTCGCCACTTAGTGCTGCAGCGTATGCTGACCTTAGGCTACATCACCCCTGAGGAATTCAAAGAGGCTGACGAAGCTCCATCACGTACCTTCTTCCACTCGGCCCCACTTGAGGCTTATGCCCCATATGTGGCAGAAGAAGTGCGTCAGGCTGTGATCAACAAATACGGCACTGATGCCTACATCGACGGCTTTAAGATCTACACCACAGTTGACTCGAAGTACCAGGACTACGCTCACAACGCTATCTTCAATGCTTTAAGTGCCTACGAAGTGCGTCACGGCTATCGCGGTCCTTTGATCAACATCTTTGACCCTACCCGCGGCATCCGCGGTAGCGCCAAGCTCCCTACCGAAAAGAACGGTAAGAACGCTAACGCCAACAACGGTGTGATCATGCAGGCCCGTCAGGCCATCATTGATCAGTACAAGGCCCAAAACGTCAGCTACGACTACAAGGAAATCGCTGCCTTAGTCGATAGCCAGCACTTAGTGAATGTAGACTTCACCGCCTTTACCCAAGATCAGTTGATGGAGACCATTGGCAAAGAGAACAAGTACAAGAGCATCACTCCAGCCTTAGTCCTGTCCGTCAACGACGAGACTAAAGAGGCAGTCGTCTTAGACCCTACCGGTGCCCAGTTAGTCTTAACTTGGGAGGGTATGTCATGGGCTCGTGCTTTTAGAAATGACCGCACTCAAGGTGACGCCCCTAAGGTACCTAGTGAGTTCTTACTGCCTGGCGATTTAGTCTTCACCTACGTGCAGACCATTACTCCAGATCCACAAAAGCGTAAAAAGAAGGATGCTCCTCAAGAGCCATACCCACTTTTAACCTTAACGCAGATCCCTGATGTGGAGAGTGCCATTATCGCTATCGACCCACATGACGGTGCTGTGCGTGCTATGGCAGGTGGCTTTGACTTCGAAAAGAGTAAGTTCAACCGCACTACTCAGCTTCTGCGTCAGACTGGATCTAACTTCAAGCCATTTATCTACTCGTCAGCTTTTGCTAGCGGCATTGCCATCAACTCGGTGATCCCTGACGAACCTATTCGCACTTGGGACGTGGGCTCACGTACTTGGTGGCAACCTCGTAACTCACCAAACCGCTTTGAAGGCTTGATGACCTTACGTGAGGGCTTAGCTAAATCGAAGAACTCCATCTCGATCCGCACCATCCGTCACGTTGGTGTGAAGAACGCTATTCAGCACTTACGCAAGTTCGACATCTTTGTGCCAAAGTTCCAGCAAAGTGAATCCATGGCTTTAGGCTCGGTGGAGTTAACTCCATTACAGGTGGCTACAGCCTATGCAGCTTTTGCTAACGGCGGTTACAAGCTGACTCCATACCTGATCGATCGCATTGAGTTAGAGAGTGGTAAGCTGATCTACCAAGCCAACCCTTACTATGCTGATGCTACACGTGAGGATGTGGTCAAAAACGACATTCCGCTGATCTACAAGGATGGCTACCAGCCAAATACCCGTGAACAAGACGTGTTAGACCGCGTCAACAACTTCGATCAATGGAAGATCAAGTACCGCGCTCAGCAACAGGCTCAACAAGCCCAGTTTGCACAGCAGCAACCAAACCTTGCAGCTGACCCAGCTGCTGCCACTGCTACTCCTGAGACCATGACCACCGAAGACGAGCTATTGGCCAATGTGGTCTTAGATGAGCAGGCTCAAGCTCAGCGTGCCGCTGAAGCTTTAAACGCTGCTCGTGCTCAGCAAGCTGCTCTTGCCGATCCAAGCGATGATCCAAAGGCTGCTTCTGGTGTGATCTTGATGGACTTAGATCGCTTAGCCAAGCCAGATCCTGAGGGCCAACAGGCTCCACAGATCTTAAGCCATGGTCATGCTTATCTCGTGACCTCACTGATGCACTCTAATGTCTACGGTGCTACAGGTTTAAGTGGCCGCTATTGGGGTACCGGCGCCCGCGCCGCCTCGATTACTGGCCGTGATGACCTCTACGCTAAAACTGGTACCACCAACAATGTCCACGATGCTTGGTTCTCCGGCTTTAATGGCAACCTCGTGGTGACCTCATGGGTCGGTTTTGATAATGACCGTGACTTAGGCTACTCGCGCTTACGTGGTTCAGAAAGTGGTAGTGCTACCGCTCTGCCAGTGTTTGCTGAGTTCTTTAAGAATGCCCAGCAAGGTGTAGAAAGCGCCATTATCTCTGCCCCACGAGGCATTATCTACATGAGAAACCGCGACCAAGTGGAGCCAGCCATCCCAGGTATGCGCATTATCGATGATGGTGCTTCCTACGAGAGCGTAGAGAACACTGGTATCGATAGCAGTACCGTGAACGACGGCGACATCTTCTAAAGCGAGCTACCGTCCGAGCCTCTGGCTCGGGCGGCGCCCGCACCTCCAAAACCAAAAGGGGTACCACTGAGGTACCCCTTTTAGTTTTGAGGCAAGGTGCAGCAACACAGAAAGCAGCACCGACTACTTCAAGGTGCCAGCCTCTAAGGCGTCATAAGCCTCAAGTACCAAGCGTGAAGTCAGGTACTCACCGTAGAGCTTGAGCTCCTTGTTCTTAAGCGTGGTGAAGGTCTCCGACGGGAAGTCCTCACCCATGACCTGCTTAGGATCAAGAATATAAGCCATTTCCTCACGCGAGAGACCGTACTTACGAGCGATGAAGGCATCAAGCTCAGCGCGTATCTTGAGACGCTCGCGTGGCTCTTGGAAGGTATAGCTTGGATACGAGGTGAGCCACACCGCGTTGATGTCATCGGCGGTACGGGTCAGCATCGCCACACGCGATGCCACAAACTCCACGTCTTCCTCGCTAAAAGCCTCAGGCGGCAGCACTGGGAGCTGTTTAAGCTGAAATACAGCGACATTAGCATTCGTCTGTCTAATACGTTCCACATAATCAACAACCAAGCTGTTGAGCATGGTTAAGAGACATGCAGCTTTGCGATCATCGCAATCAGGTAAAAGCAAAGGGGCTTTATCATTAACGGCAATGCTTGCTGGCAAAGCTGACGCAATAACAGTGCGCTCATTAGTGACAGCAGCAACATCTCGCCAAGCTAAAACCCAAGGGCGCATCCATCTTTTTTTAGCGAACTTATCTTGAACAACATTTTGATCAACCCAATGCTCAGGATTAATCCGGTAGTGGGAATCAGACTTTTCTTCAAAAGAAGAATCCCTAAGAACAAGCCTACCCTTGTCACTTATCTCATAAGTGACACTTCTATGATCGAAATGCCAAATCATCCTGCCTTCGTATAAAGGAACGATAACTTTGCCGTCTCGCTCTAGTATATCCTTATCAGCTAGATCTAAAAACAGACCACTATCGTTAGCCATGTGCATCATGCTCATAGTCTTGATAGACCATGGGTTTTGGTCGTCACTCTCACGAACTAAGATTGGCACACATAAATAAATCTTGCGACAAAGCTGTAGATCAAAGTCTGAGCGCGCAATCATAGGAGTATGAGTGTTTGGACTCATAAGAGCGAAGTCACCTTGCTCAAAAGTCACATGACGTCGCTGATCCTCAAGTTGTTTGATGTCGGTGGCATAGAATACACAATCAGGAGTATCTGACTGGCTTAAAGTTAACAACACAAACGAGTACTTACTCTCAACATCAGGGAAAATCTTTTTGCTATTACTGAAGTGGTATACAGACAACACTCTTTTGTTGCTAAAGATGTGCTGGCTAAAGGCTTTGCAGTTGTTATCTGTAATGATGCCAGTTGGAAGCGCTACTCCAACAGCGCCTGTACCACTACATAGCCAAATAGCCAACTCAGCAAAGTAGGCAAACAGATTGGTATCGCCCACTCCTGATAGAGGGAATCTACCTCCATCCTCTGCTGACAGGTGCCATAACACTGAGCTCGCAGCAGCTCGATACTGATCGTGCAGATAGTCGGCATACAACAGCTGCTCGGCTTGAGAGCGTAACTCACTTGGCTCTTGATCTTTATCTGGGTACTTGAGCGCAAATTCGCCTTTTGCCAAAGCCGCAATCATCTTTTTGCGGATGGCTGCGGTCTTAGCATTGGCAATGGCTGGCATGCGCGCAGAGAACCACTTCTCGTCCTCTACTTTAGGCTTATCCCATGGCGGATTGCCCAGCACGCAGTCAAAGCCACGCTGCTCTTCCGCCACATCACCACCAAAGACCTCAGGGAACACTAAAGGCCAGTGGAGAACCTTGTTGTCGTCGCAGATGCGTTGGGCAAAGTCGATCTTGTTCTTCAGACTCTCTGAGACACCAAGATCTTGCTGCAAAGCCAAATCCACATCGCCACTTGTAGGCACAAATGGGGCGGTAGCATGAGTCTTTTCGCTGATAAA
>CALXYZ010000074.1 GCA_944393075.1 uncultured Anaerobiospirillum sp.
TGGCTATACGCCGCCCCCACAGGTAATGCACTAAATAAGACAAATAAGCCATTTAGCTAATTTGTAGAAGTTCTCAACTAACTTGGCACTAAATAATCAGAGGTCAAAGAGGGCGCAAAGAGTAAAGTGGCTTCCCGCGCGTATGAGCTCCTATATTCACAAATAACAGCAGATAACATCTGCAATTTGGTACAGCTTTGATTTGGTACAGCTTTGGTACAGCTTGCTATTTAGAGCCAATGTAGCTAACACCCCCTCATATTAAGCCAAATCAACGGTTTTTTCAAAAAAGGCGCGGGCCTAAATAGAGCATCTGCTATCATTTGCTGAGGAGCTGTGTCTCAGAACCTAGCTTCTTGTCTTTATTCTCTCAGTTGTCTTGTGCCGCGTGTGTGTCTGTAGTGCAGGTAGGGCTCAGTTGTCTAGCTTTACCTAACTAAAGTTACATGGTGCTGTGTGAAAGTGGGGCTAATTATGGCGATGGATGTGCGCAATTTACCGCATTTTGGTGGCCGCGTGACTGTGGTCGGTGATGTCATGCTTGATCGGTATTGGTATGGTACGTCGACGCGCATCTCCCCTGAGGCTCCTGTGCCTGTGGTCAACGTCGATCGCTATGAGAGCCGTGCTGGGGGCGCCGCTAACGTCGGCCTGAACCTCTCGGCTTTAGGTATCTCCTGCGATATCGTCGGTATTGTCGGCCAAGATGAGTCCGGTGAGCAGTTACAGCAGATCCTTGAAGAAAAGTCTATTGAAACCCGCTTTATCGTCAGCGATTCTTTACCAACCATCACCAAGCTGCGTGTCTTAAGCCGCCATCAACAGTTACTGCGTATTGATTTTGAAAAGGGCTATGACTCGGTCGATCAAGGTCGTATGTTGCAGACCCTGCGTCAATCGTTGCGCGACACTAAGGTCGTGATCTGCTCTGACTACGGTAAAGGTGCTCTCTCTTCTGTCGCCACCATGATCAAAGAGTGCCGTATGCACCAAATTCCTGTGTTGGTTGACCCTAAGGGCACTGACTTTACTAAGTACACCGGTGCCACCTTACTTACCCCAAACATGTCGGAATTTGAGGCTGTGGTCGGTAAGGTCAAGGACAATGATGACTTAGAGCGCAAAGCTTTAGACCTGATTCGTAAGATCGAACTTGATGCACTGTTGGTAACGCGCTCTGAAGACGGTATGTCTTTGGTTGTCCCTGGCAAGCCAACTCTGCATATCCCAACCTATGCCCGTGAAGTTTATGACGTTACTGGTGCAGGCGATACTGTAATTGCCACCTTAGCAGCCTGCCTTGCAAGTGATACTGATCTGCCAACAGCCTGTATGATCGCTAACCGCGCTGCCGGTATCGTGGTCGGCAAGTTAGGTACTTCGACTGTAACCCCTGAGGAGTTAGAAGAAGAGATCTTCTCGCACCAAGGCATGCTCAAGCACAGTGGTGTCCTCACTGAGCAAGAGCTGTTACAAGAAGTTGCGCGCTTAAAGCAAAAGGGCAAGCGCATCGTCATGACCAACGGCTGCTTTGATATCATTCACAAGGGCCACGTGGATTATCTGCAGCAAGCTAGAGCCTTGGGTGATGTGTTGATTGTGGCGGTCAACTCCGACGAGTCAGTACAGCAGCTCAAGGGCCCAACTCGTCCAATCGTGCCACTTGCAAACCGTATGGCAGTGCTTGCCGCCTTAGGCTGTGTCGATATTGTGGTGCCTTTTAGCGAGGAGACTCCACAGCGCCTGATTGCTGCCGTGCTCCCTGACATCTTAGTGAAGGGTGGTGATTACAAGGTAGAAGAGATTGCTGGCCACAAAGAAGTGTTAGCCAATGGCGGTAAGGTCAAGATCTTAAACTTTGTTGATAACTGCTCTACCACCTCGATCGTCAACAAGATCAAGGCTTCCTCTTAGAGCTCGCATGAGGCTGCAGCTCCATAGAGCATAGTGCCCAATGCCCAATGTAATGCAGCTTTGGCATTGTATTGGTCCCAGAGCAGATGCACGAAAAAGGCCACCTCAAAAGGTGGCCTTTTTCATGGAGGCTGCACACTTGCTAAAGCGTTACAGGTCTCCTAGAGCTTTTAGAGCTGTTTGGCTCTTAGTTATTACTGACCGTTAGCGTGGCTAATGGTTGGAGCAGCGCTAGCAGTTTTCTTTAAGCCGCGGTTTACTGCTTCGATGTCGTTTAAGGTTAAGTCACCTTGAGTGTAGAGCAGTTGCAGACGCGACATGATGTAGTTGAAGCGGGCAGCCGAGAGGCTCTGCTTTGCAGAGTAGAGCTGTTGAGTAGCGGTGAGCACGTCAGAGATAGTACGGGTGCCGACTTCATAACCAGCTTGGGTAGCCTCTAAAGCGCTTTGAGCGGACTTCTCAGTTTGCTGATAAGCGATAACCGAGGAGATTGCAGCCTGCACGTTGTTGTAGTTGTTGTTGGCGTCAGAGACCATAGTACGGTGAGCGTACTCTAAAGCCTCAGAAGCAGCCACGTAGTTGTGTTGAGCTTGCTCAACTTGCGACATCACAGCGCCACCAGAGTACAGAGGCATGTTCAAAGACAAGCCAATTGCAGCCTGATTGGAGCTACCGTCAGCTAAGCTGACGCTGTCGATGGAGTAGTCGTTGTTAGCAACCGATACCGAGCCGGTTAAGTCGATGGTAGGCTCGTGACCAGTTTGAGCTAAGGTGATTTGATCCTTAGCAATATCACGGCTCACGATGCTCGATTGCAGCGATAAGTTGTTCTTCTCGGCAGCGGCAATGATTTGAGCAATGGTCTTGGTCACTGGCACAGGAGAGAAGCGGTTCTCATCTAAGGCATTGAGATCAACTACCTGACGGCCGATTAACTTGCGGATCTCCTCGTAGGAGTTGATTAAGGTGTTCTCAGCGGTAATTACCTGAGCCGAAGCTAAGTCGTAAGCAGCTTGAGCTTCTAATTGGTCGGTCTCAGCAATCAAGCCCACGTGGAAGCGACGAGTAGCTTCGTCTAATTGGCGTTTTAAAGCAGCTTGGTTAGCCTTAGCAAAAGTCACAGCATCAACAGCGTTGAGTACCGAGAAGTAGGCGTTAGAGACACGAATGATGAGCTGTTGCAGCGCATCAGCGTAGATGAGTTCTTGTTGAGCAGCAGTCTTGGTGGCTATATCGCGGTTGACCCAAGAGCTGTGACGCCAAATAGCTTGAGACAGATCAAGTCCGCCGCTAGCAGTGGTGGTGTTGTAGGAAGAGGCATCGCCAGCTGGATTGGTACGCGAGTAGTTTAAGCCACCCACTAAGTTCAGTTGTGGTAACAAGGCAGCGGTAGCTTCATCGATAGCAGCCACAGCACGGTCACGATTAGCCTTAGCCTGTAAGACCACTGGGTCGCGTTGATAAGCCTCGTTATAGATTTCTAACAGATCTTCCGCTTGCACACTGTGCACACCAGTGCTTAAAAAAACAGTCAGTGCTAAAGCTAACATTCCAACTTTGAATCGCATTGAGCAACCTCAATAAACAGCAACAGCCGCGCTCTTAGCAAACACCACTATTGTTGAGCAATAGCAACCATTACCTATATCTCAAGGTGTCTACAGGTATCCCAAGATGATGGTGGTGCAGCATAAGCTAGCACTAAGCACGAGCTAGCACGAGCTTTACAGAACCACAACTATATAGGCAAGAGCTGAGCGGAGCACATATATAGCAACAACTAAGCAAGAATTAAGCTTAGAGAGCCACTATCCCACATTTGTCTCTCGACACTTACAAGCAAGGCAGCGCAGCACTGCATCTTATCAACTACCTCTGTAGCTTTAAGTAGCTAAGTAGCTTTAGAGCTGTAGCTGACCTTGTTGCTCCTTTAGTTTAAAGGAATTCTCTAAGTTGAAACTTAGGATTTTGCTGCAGCATTGAGCTAGCACAAGCTATCAGTAGTATGAATTGAAGTAGAGCCGAGCTCCAAAGTCATTTAGCAGCACACCAAAGAAGCTTCCCAAGTAGCGCTAAAGCGCTTTTCCATGGGCTTTCCACTGCATAAATGACCTCTTGTAAGGCACGGTGTATTTTAACATACACCATGTTTGTTTGTTGTGCGTTTTACGGCGCTGTGTAGGTTAAACCCCGTAAACACAAGTGTTCATCGCTACACCGCGTCATAGCGCCCACAACTTGTATGGACGCGAGCAAAAGCCTGCAATACAGGCATGAAGCGCACAATAGGCACACCAAATTCTAAGCTTACAGTAGCTCACTAAAATCGCACATTTAACAGTTGCCGCGAAATTCCCCATGCGTGAGCGTGGGGATGAAAGCGGCTGTTGTCGCACATTTTGATCATGTATAATACCCTCTAAGAACTCAGGAACGAGCTTTTTGCTCCTACCTGATGGGGGCATTGTGGACATGCCCGTAAGTACCCAGTAATGGGTGCTTACTAAAAGTGAGGCACCGACCTCACGAAACCTCGCACGTAAGTGCGTAGGTAGTTCATAAAGCTGCAAAGTGCCTGCTTATGCAAAAGAAAGTTAAGAGGGCACTGAATTAGCGCATACCAGCCAAACAGAGTATGGCTAAAAGTACGCTATCAGACTCAAAAACTGTGGCAAACGGGCTCTTTTGCACAATGTGTAGGTAAACGCCTCCAACTTTCTTTCTATGTCATGGGGACTGTAACTGCATCAGGATATGCATCTGCATCTGCATCAGGATGCAGTGGGGACTACATCACCAAATTCAAAGAATGCCCCAATGGCGCAAAATTGGTAAGGAGCAAAGTCGCCTTAACTCCAACTCCCACCATTCTGTAACCGGATCCGGTGCAGTCATAGCAGGTTCAACTTGGGATTAGCAAGCAACCGTACCCTAAGATAAAAGAATGGCCTATGTTTAGCGTATTTTAATTTTTAGAGGTTCCCCGGAGAACTTCTACAAAGTAGGGAAAGCTAGGTGAGTGATGTAGTAGGGGGAAGATTGAAGTTGGAGTGCTGTTAATAGATACAACATGGGGAGTAAAAAATAAAGAGCAGACGCTCTTTGAAGAAGTTGGTGGAGGTATACGGGATCGAACCGTAGACCCTCTGCTTGCAAAGCAGATGCTCTCCCAGCTGAGCTATACCCCCACAGCTGCATTAGAGTTCAGTACTAAGATTTGGTGGAGCTAATCGGGATCGAACCGATGACCTCTTGCATGCCATGCAAGCGCTCTCCCAACTGAGCTATAACCCCACATTCTTGAGTATTGGTGGAGGTATACGGGATCGAACCGTAGACCCTCTGCTTGCAAAGCAGATGCTCTCCCAGCTGAGCTATACCCCCACAGCTGCATTAGAGTTCAGTACTAAGATTTGGTGGAGCTAATCGGGATCGAACCGATGACCTCTTGCATGCCATGCAAGCGCTCTCCCAACTGAGCTATAACCCCACGTCGTTCAGAAAACGATGCTCATTATACAGGCGCTTTTAGGGGTGTCAACACTTTTTTTTAAAAATTTGAGTTAGTTGTAGGTTACAAATGCGTGAAGCTCGATAAATACAGGCTTTATGCACTGTCACTTCTTGTCGAGCTGTGCGTACAGTAAACGGGTTTGACAAGTTCAAACGCATCTAAAAGAGGCTGCTTAAGTATGAACCTACAGGGGTTAATGCCTTATGGTACAAGGGTTAGAGGCTGATTTGTGCTGTACGCACAGCTCGACTTCTTGTGATTTTGTCCGTGGGCTGGTATGTCAGTGCCTCTTGAAGCTCAAATTGGTTGGCATTTTTTCGCTTGTTTATCACGTTTTTGAGTGCTTTTGTCCTGTGGTTTGGCTGTTTGCTGTTGTGTGCGGCAGGGCAGGGGATGGCCACAGCTGTGGTCGCAGTGGAGGCTACAGGATTGGCCACAGGATTGGGCATGCTCGTGAAAGGTGTATGGACTGGCTGTGATGTGTGCTAATCTGTGCGGCGTTGCTGCATGACGACATATGTGTCGATTTTGTAGGCAGCAGGGTGTACTTACTTGTGGTGCGGTTTCTTATCTCTCTTTTGTTAAGTAGGAGCGTTGGCGATGGCTAAAAGTACGGCTAAGTCGAAGGTTGATGCATATGATGGTTCCTCTATTGAGGTGCTCGAAGGCTTAGAGCCAGTGCGTCGCCGCCCAGGTATGTATACCGATACCACCAGCCCTAATCACTTGGGTATGGAGGTCATCGATAACTCCGTCGACGAGGCTTTAGCAGGCTATGCCAGTGCCATTGAGGTGGTGCTGCATAAGGATGATTCGCTGCAAGTGACTGACAACGGTCGTGGTATGCCTGTTGATCTGCACCCAGTAGAGAAAGTACCAGCAGTAGAGCTGATCTTCGGTCGTTTACACGCTGGCGGTAAGTTCAACTCCAAGAGCTACGGTTTCTCGGGTGGTTTGCACGGTGTGGGTGTGAGCGTGGTCAACGCTCTGTCCACTCGTTTGGAGGCTGTGATTCAGCGTCATGGCAAGCGCTACTTTATTGCCTACGAAAATGGCAATAAGGTCGAAGAGCTCCGTGAGATCGGTACCTGCCCTGAGCGTGATACTGGTACTGATATCCGTTTCTGGCCTGATAGCTTGTACTTCGATATCCCTTACTTTAACTTCAGGTCTTTGATGCATTTGCTCAAGGCTAAGGCTGTGCTGTGCCCAAACCTGACCGTGCACTTCGTCAACGAGAAGACTGGTGAGGAGTTTACTTGGACACACGAGGGCTCTTTAGGTAACTACCTGAGCAATCAAAGCTTAGGTCGTGAGGTGTTACCAAATCCACCATACTCCGAGCTCATCAAAAACGCAGACTCAGAAATCGAGTTTGCTGTGTGCTGGGAGACCTCTGGTTCTGAGCGCGTCCGCGAGTCCTTTGTTAACCTCATTCCAACCCCTGAAGGTGGTACCCACGTCAACGGTCTGCGCACTGGCTTATTGCTTGCCATGCGTGAGTTCTGCGACCTGCACAACTTGCTGCCACGCAATCTCAAGTTAGTCCCTGATGATGTATGGGCTGGTTGCTCCTACGTGCTGTCGATTAAGATCCGCGACCCGCAGTTTGCTGGCCAGACCAAGGAAAAGCTGTCCTCGCGTGAGTGCGCCTCTTTAGTCGAAAACGCTGTAAAAGATCGCTTCTCGCTCTTCTTAAACGCTAATGTGGAGCGTGCTAAGGCTATAGCTAACCTCATCATTGCTGCGGCAAAAGAGCGTGAGTCGACTGCCAAGGTGGTAGAGCGTAAAAAGGCTGTGCGTGGCCCACAGTTACCAGGTAAGTTGGTCGACTGTACTTCTACTGACCCTAAGCGCGGTGAACTCTTTATCGTAGAGGGTGATTCGGCAGGTGGTTCGGCCCGTCAGGCTCGTGATGCCTCCTATCAGGCCATCCTGCCTCTGCGCGGTAAGATTCTCAACACCTGGGAAGTCTCAGCCAATACGGCATTAGCCTCAGAGGAGATTAAGGCTATCTCCGTGGCTATGGGCTTAGATCCTGACTCTGACAAGTTAGATGGCCTGCGCTACAACAAGATCTGCATCTTAGCTGATGCAGACTCCGACGGTCTGCACATTGGTACCCTGCTTTGCGCCTTATTTACCAAGCACTTTACCAAGTTAGTGCGTGAAGGCCACGTCTTTGTTGCCTGCCCACCTCTGTATCGTATTGATAGTGGTAAGGATAAGGCTTACGCCTTAGATGACGAGGAGCTCAAGCTCAAGCAAAAGCAGTTCATCGAGCGCGGCGCTAAGCCTGATAACATCAAGGTGCAGCGCTTCAAGGGTTTAGGTGAGATGAACCCAGAGCAGCTGCGTGAGACCACCTTAGCTCCACAATCGCGACGTTTAGTGCAGCTCACCTTAAACGAAGACAACTCCGATCAGACCTTTGCTCTCTTCGATATGCTGTTGTCGAAGAAGCGTGCCGCTGACCGCCGTGATTGGTTAGAAGCTAACGGCAACAAGGCCGAGCTCGTCGAGTAAAGGCTCATCCCAAGCGCTCTATGCTTAGTTGTGCTTAGCTGTGCTTGGCTGTGCTTGGCTGCTCTTGTCCGCACGCTACCCAAGGCACCGTGGTGCCTTGGGTTAACACCTACCACCACTACCACGAATACCCAGCCCTCCAAGCCCACCTTTTTCTTGTTCTCTATCCTGCCTTTTTGCGATAAATAGGCCTTTGCTCGGTAAAATAGGCAAGTGGTTGAGCATGCTTTTTGCTGCTAGTGCCTATAGATTTTTTGTTGTGAGCAAAGGGGAGTTTTCTTTCTTGTCTAGCTAGACAGTCTTCAGTCTCGCTAGTTCTGTTGCGGTTGTCCGCAGGGAAAAAGCTCCTTGTGTTTAGCCCTTAGTGCCAGAGTTATGCCTGCGGGCATAGCTTTCCTAGCGTTCTTGATGTTTGGACGCAATGACGCCGACCTAGCCCAAATGTTGTTTGCTGTTTGCTGGTGTTGTTTACAGCTTGCAGCTGGCTCTTAGCGCTCACCTAAGAGAGGTTGTGTGCGTGATTGTGATCCGGCATGCCTGAGCGCACCGCCAGAGGAGATGAAATGGCCGAGTCGTCTGATGGACAGGAGAAGACCGAAGAGCCAACAGGTAAACGAATATCTGATGCTCGTAAAAAAGGTCAACTCCCGCGCTCCCGTGAGGCTGGTACCTTCGCCGTACTGATCTCAGGTGTGCTTTCTTTGTGGTTGGTTGCTCCTTTCTTAGGCCAAGGCATGATGCAGGTGATGGAACACTCGTTCTCTCTTACTCGTGAAGAGGCTTTTGACCTCTATGAGATGGGCCGTGTGTTCTACCAAAACATCTTCACCATTGCCATTCCTTTGCTCTTTGTTTGCGGCACCATGTTTGTCGCGGCTTTCTTTGGCAATATCATGCTAGGTGGCATGAACTTATCGACTGAGGCTATCACCCCGAAGTTCGATCGCATGAACCCGCTCAACGGTATCAAGCGTATCTTCAGCTTAAACTCGGTGATTGAGCTCATCAAAAGTATTGCTAAGGTGGCCTGTATTGGCTCTATTTGTTACTTCCTGATCTCAGGTCGTATCAATCAGATCCTCAATTTGTCCTA
Organism: uncultured Anaerobiospirillum sp.; assembly: GCA_944393075.1. Lineage (GTDB taxonomy): Bacteria > Pseudomonadota > Gammaproteobacteria > Enterobacterales > Succinivibrionaceae > Anaerobiospirillum. The sequence goes on from CALXYZ010000074.1 coordinate 9,048, forward strand.
TATCGATGTGTTTAGTGCGGTTCGCAACGCCTTTACCATTCTCTTTTGGTTCATGCTCATTATTGTCTGTGCCATGATTCCTATCATCATCATCGATGTGCCATGGCAGATCTGGCAATACCGTCAGCAATTGCGTATGACCAAGCAAGAGCTCAAGGACGAAATGAAGGAAACTGAAGGTAATCCCCAGATCAAGAGCCGTATGCGTCGTATGCAGTACGAAATGGCTGCCCGTCGTATGATGGCTAAAGTCCCAACAGCAGACGTGGTGGTCACCAACCCTACGCACTACGCTGTGGCTTTGTCTTACGATCCTGAGGGTTCCTTAGCGCCTCTAGTTGTTGCCAAAGGTGTGGATGAGATTGCTGAAAAGATCAAAGAGATTGCTCGTGAGTACCAAATCCCGATCTTACAGCTACCACCTCTAGCGCGCTCTTTGTACTACACCACGGATTTAGACCATGAGATTCCTCGTGGCCTGTTCCAAGCTGTGGCTCAGGTCTTAGCTTGGGTTATTGGTACTAAGGCTTATAAAGAGGGTAAGAGCCCACATAAGCCACGTGACCTTGACCCTAATCTGCCAATTCCAGACGAGCTGCGCTTTTAGGCTGCGCGCTTGCCTGCTGAGCAGCAGACAAGCTGGCCGGCCAGTTGGCCGGCTGTTTGGCTGGCTGGCTAGCTAGCTAGCCAGCCTAGCTTGGTGGGCCTACGTCACAAAGTTCACTACAAACCTCGCATTGTTGTCAGGCGACTTCCTGATGGGGCGCGAGGTTTGTCGTTTTTGCTGTGGCAAAAAACAGGGAGCAGCAGCTAGAAAAAACGATTTTCTGCTGTGCGTATGTGGATTAAAAGTTAGCATATGCTAACTCTAATCGCACCCTTACTACCACCCTCTTAACACCCCCTAGAACGGGGGTGGCACGGGGGTGGGGCACCCTGCATTAAGAGGGTGAATTGTTGGTAAAATTGCACTTTGTGACACCTATGGCCGTCATTTGATATGGCGGTGTGATACAATCGCAGGTAAGACTGTATGTCTAGGTCTGTCACGTATATTAAAGCTATGTGTAGTATTAATATACTAATTCCCGCCGGCTGTTTACCTCCCTGTAGCAGTTATCTGCTGTGCCTCTAAGTGGCTATGCAGTGCGCCTTATAAGGGGTGGTAGAGGGTGTGGATCAGGGTGTACTGACGGTATCTAGCACGGGGTCTAACTCTCTTTATGGCGTAGAGATGCCTAATCTTAGATGCAAAGATGCTTGCGTCTTTTGTCTGAGTAAGGGAATACAGCCTTGTTACTGAGGTTTAGATAGCGTACAAAATGCAGCTTGCGCTGTAGTTTGGCCGCTAAACCATCAGTCTCTTCAGGCTCTTTCTTTGTTGCCATGCGATTGCAGATAGGGAGGCGTGTTGTTGTTGCTTTGATTTTGCTACTAACGACAGCAGTACGGCCTTATGTCTGCGGGCCTAACTTCTAGCGTTCAGGTTAGGTCTTTAGAGAAAAAAGAAGAACGATAAGCAAATTTGTAGGTTAGATGTGACCTCAAGCCTTAAGGCAAGTGGCTTGGTACTCAGTGCTAAAGGGGCTCCAACTACCATACAAAAACATTCAACTACCACCCAAACACATTGGGTTTGGGTGGTGGTGGGATGTGGAAGTTGGGGCAGTCTTTGGCACCACAAAATGGCATGAATGCCGAATGCCGTGAATGCCATACATGACACGATGCCAAAGAACGGTGTCAGGCGAGTTATAAGTCCACTGCTGTGTTGGTGCCTATGAGCAAGATCTAAGAATTCCTGTGGTTGGATTGGTTTTAGGTTTGGTTTGGTAGGTGCTCTTGAGGCAGAACGTCTTTTTGCTGAAGTGACACTCCCTCTTTTAGGAGGGCGTGCGTGGTTTCTGACTAGGCAGCCGACTTATAGTCTCTCTTGCGCGTGTGTGTTGCTCTAGCTCAAGCTAAGTTCAAGCTGTTACTTTTGCTTGGTTATGAGTTAGGGGTGCGTTAGATACGATGATTTAGTGCCGGTGCTGTGCCTTGGGATAAGCTTGGGTACGGTTACTCTCACTAACCTAGAGATTTGCTCTTCTATTTTTGACATCTCGGGAGATTTTCATGTCAAAAGGCGGTAAAAAGGCTGCTAGCGTAGCTAATAAAAATGCAGCTCAAATCAGCAAAGAAGAGGCCCTTAAGGCCGCTGCTACGGCTGCTGTTGAGAGCGCAGAGCCTGCTAGCGTCATCGCTACCGCAGCTACTGCTGTGGCTAGTGCTGCTAAAGAGGAAGGCACCTTATTCAAGCCTTCTGTAGAGCAGTTTAAGCACTGCATCATCAATCACCTGCGTCGTACCATCGGTACCTCCGAGAAGAAGGCTTCCTCTTTAGCTTGGTGGCAGGCTGTGGTCTACGCTGTCAACGAATTAGTGTTCGAGCGCTTAACTCAGACTCAGCTGACCCACGCTACTAACGACACTCGCGCTGTGAACTACCTCTCCGCCGAGTTCTTAATGGGTCGCCTCACCGTTAACAACCTCTGCAACTTAGAGATCTACAATACCTGCAAGCAGGCTTTAGCCTCCTTAGGTATCGATATCAACGAGCTCTGCGACGAAGAGCCTGATATGGCTTTAGGTAACGGTGGTTTAGGTCGTTTAGCTGCTTGCTACTTAGACTCTCTTGCTACCTTAAACTACCCATCGATCGGCTACGGTATCCACTATGAGAACGGCTTATTCCGTCAGGAAATCCGTGGTGGTCGTCAGGTCGAGCGTCCAGATTCTTGGCGTGAGTACGGCTGCCCTTGGGAAGTCTGCCGCCCAGAGTCCACTCAAAACGTGCCTATCGGTGGTTATGTCGAGGTGCAGACCGCTCCTGATGGCACCATCCACAAGGTTTGGCACCCTGCTCACATGATCAAGGGTGTGCCTTGGGATATCCCTGTGGTTGGTTTCCGTGGCTCTTCTGTGACCGTGCTGCGTTTATGGGAGTCCCGCGCTACTGAGCAGTTTAACTGGGACGTCTTCAACGCCGGTGGTTACGTCGACGCTCAAGAAGAAAAGGCCATGGCTGAGACCATCTCCAAGGTCTTATATCCAAATGACTCCACCGAAGCAGGTAAGATGCTGCGCTTAACTCAGCAGTACTTCTTCTGTGCCTGCTCGCTGCGTGACATTCTGCGTCGTTACAATCGTGCTCACCACCACGATTACTCGCAATTTGCCTCCAAGATCGCCATTCAGCTCAACGATACCCACCCAGCTATCGCTGTCGCTGAACTCATGCGCCTGTTATTAGACGAGGAAGGCCTCAACTGGAACAGCGCTTGGAAGATCGTGACCGAGGTCTTCGCTTACACCAACCACACTCTCTTGCCTGAGGCTTTAGAGAAGTGGCCTGTGTACCTCTTCGAGCGCTTATTACCACGTCACTTAGAGATCATCTACGAGATCAACGAGCGCTTCTTAGACGGTGAAGTTGCCCGTATGTGGCCAAACGACAATAACATGCGCGCTAAGCTCTCCATTATCGAGGAAGGCCCATGCCGTATGGTGCGTATGGCTTACTTAAGCGTGATCGCTTCCCGCCGTGTCAACGGTGTGGCTGAGATCCACTCCAAGTTAGTCCGCGAGCAGCTCTTCCCAGAGTTCGCCGCTATTTGGCCAGATCGCTTCTGCAACGTCACCAACGGTGTGACCCCACGTCGCTGGTTATTAGCTTGCAACCCAGGTTTAGCTGCCCTCTATGATGAGGTTTCTGGCAAGGATTGGCCTCTGCACTTAGAGTCCTGCGCTTTAATGCGTCCATACGCTGATAAGCCTGACTTCCAGAAGCGCTTCATGGACGTTAAGTTCAAGAACAAGCAAGCTTTAGCTGCTGAGATCAAGAAGCTGTGCGGTGTCGACGTCGATCCACACGCTATCTTCGACGTACAGGTTAAGCGTCTGCACGAGTACAAGCGTCAGCACCTAAACCTGCTCTATATCCTGAGCTTATACCGCGAGCTCTTAGCTGATCCTACTAAGACCATCGTGCCTCAGGTTTTTATCTTCGGTGCCAAGGCTGCTCCAGCTTACACCTTAGCTAAGGACATCATCTTTGCTATCAACAAGGTCGGCGATCGCATCAACAACGATCACCGCATCCGCAACCAGCTCAAGGTGGTGTTTATCCCTAACTACCGTGTCAGCTTAGCTGAGAAGATCATCCCAGCTGCCGACGTCTCCGAGCAGATCTCTACTGCCGGTTACGAGGCTTCTGGTACTTCTAACATGAAGTTCTCGATGAACGGTGCCTTAACCTTAGGTACTATGGACGGCGCTAACATCGAAATCGTCGCTGAGGCTGGTGAGGAGAACAACTTCATCTTCGGTCTGTCCGTGGAAGAGGTGCAAGCTCTGAAGGCTCGTGGTTACAACCCATGGGATTACTACAATGCCGATGAGGACTTAAAGGCCATCTTAGATTGGCTCGACACTGACTACTTCACTCCAGGTCAGCCAGGTGCTCTGTCCTCCATCAAGCAGTCCTTATTAGAGAAGGGTGATCCTTTCTTAGTCTTAGCTGACTTCGCCTCTTACCGTGATGCTCACAAGCGCGTTGAGGAAATGTACAAGGATAAGGAGCGTTGGGCCCGTGCTGCTATCATCAACTCCGCATCCATGGGCAAGTTCTCCTCTGACCGTGCTATTGAGGACTACGTCCACAACATCTGGACCTTAAAGAGCATCGACGTCGCTAAGAGCGAATAAGACGTTCAAGACGTTCTAGGTCTCTTTTGCTGTGACTGCCCGTGCATGTGCTGTACACGTGCTGGGTACGTGCCCAACACGTGCTGAGCACGTGGCAGTTGCAGCTAAAAACTGCAAAGCCGTCACAAGGTGCAAGTCCTGTTGGATCTTGTTTTCGTGACGGCTGCACTTGCTTTTTCAAAAAGCCCAAAACAAACATAAGATGCCTTGGCAAAAAGGCATGTTTATGCAAGTTTTGGGCTTTTTTTGTGCACGATGCTGTATAGAGCAGTTCATTCTGTGCATATTTGGTGAAATGGTCTGGTAAAATTCGTGTAGCCGTAATAAAGTGCTAGTGGGCGATTTGATAAATTCATTCCAAGTGAGCCTATTTTTTAGGCTTACCTGCTTAGGTGGCCGCAAGGACG
>CALXYZ010000075.1 GCA_944393075.1 uncultured Anaerobiospirillum sp.
GTAGACAATAATGTCTATAAGACAGGCATTAAGGTCAGTGAAGAGGACTACAACTCAATCGATATTGAGCATGTAGGTGAGTTCCCTGATTGTAATTACATCATTCGTGGGTTTAAAAGCTAGCGGTTTTATTTAGGTCATTTAGACCAATAGCAGCAGCTTTGAATTGTTACTGATAACTAACCGGTTTTATTTCGGTACTGTTCCATAGCTGTTTTGAGTATAGCTTGCTTTCCCCAAAAACAAAACGCCCTGCTATCTTAAGTTGGTAGCAGGGCATCGGGCGTTTAGCAACAAGTCACAGGCGTAGCTTGCGTGGTATCTGTGAGCGGTTAGCTCGCAGAGCCAGTGGATGGAGATTGCTTCTCTTGTTGTTGCTGGTGTTTCTGCTGCTGATGCTTCTTGAACTTGCTCTGGGCGATGATCAAACCAATTAAGGTCAGAGCACAGCCCGAGAGATTGGCTGTAGTCAGCGGCTCACCTAAGATTAGGTGGCTAGCACAGAGTGTAATCACTGGCACCACATACAGCCATGCCGCGGTGCGCGATGCGCCTAAGGTTCGTACTGTAAAGCTCCAGATAGCAAAGCATAAGGCTGAGGCGCCTACACCTAAGAAGATCAAATTGCCCCACACCTCAAAGTACATCACGTCCTCAAGGCTAATCGCAAAGTCATCCATGGCAGTCAGTGGCAGCATCATTAAGAGGCCATAACCAAAGGTGCGACGGGTCGCAGGTAGCAGTGCAATCTCATAAGTGCCAATGATCTTGGTTAGGTGAGAGTAGATAGCCCAGACTAAGGCTGCACCTAAGGCTAAGAAGTCACCACGCAGGTGGAAGCTAAAGCCACTAGCCTCGGTTGCCTTAGCACTACCGAAGCTCACTAACGATACACCAGCTAAGGCAATGATGAGTCCCAAGTAGAAGTTAAGACGCAGCTTCTCGTCGACACCAGCGATCTTACCAATGATCGCTGTAAAGAATGGACTGAGGCAGATGATCACACCGACGTTAGAGGCAAGCGTTTCGGTCAGCGCAATGTTCTCTAACAAGAAGTACGAGGTGATACCAGTAAAGCCAGCTGCAATCATCACCAGCTCTTTCTTCCAGCCTAAAAAGCCCACACGGCGTGGGTAGAGTAGGTACAGTGCCACAAAGCCAATGGTAAAGCGCAGCACTAAGATCTCTAAAGGCGAAAGGTGCTCTAAAAGAATCTTGGTTGAGACAAAGGTTGTGCCCCAAACAAAGACTGTGATCAAGGCCATCATATGGCCAAAGTAAGCAGCTGATGTTGCTTTAGGCCCGAGCCATTTTGTGGAAGTGACAGTTGTTTCTTGTGACTGTGACATGGTGTAATCCCCTAAAGCGGGTCATTTGCAAGACATGCGAAAAATGGTACGTAGCATCCCTGGAGATATTCCTTCAAGGCGCTGAAAGGCGTGATTTAGGTGGCTCTGATCGGCAAAGCCACAGCTTGTGGCTACCTCACTGAGAGGCATGCCACTTTTGAGTTGGATCTTGGCCGCATTTACCCTCATGGCATTGAGGCAATAGCGTGGTGTTATCCCAAGCTCGGTATTAAATAGACGCAACAAAGTGGAGACACTACAGCCGCCTGCTGCCACACAGAGGTCTTTGAGTGTAAGAGGCTCAGACAGATGAGCCTCCATGTAGCTCAGCAATCTCTGCATACGAACTCTCGGTTGAGTCCCAGAGAACAAGTTACGATCGCTACTCTTTGCTATACATACAGTACGCGACCCGTCAGTAACAGAGTCTGTGTCATTGGTTGTGGTGGCGTACTGCTCTTTGAGGTAGACGTAAAGCTCATTTAAGTGCGAATTGTGTATGCGAGCGTGAGTGCCAGTTTGAGATTGGGTGTGAGTGTTAGCACAAGGTGCAATGCCTGTTGCGTTGCTTTGCGGCAGTTGCTGTTGTTGGTGCTGTTGCTGCTGTAAGGCTTGCTCTTGCAACTGCTCATAGCTCTGATCGAGCAGCCTGAAAAGTTCAGCATCATCGCCTACAGCGCTTTTAAAGCGTAGCATGCTGTTGCTGACAGCAGTACCAACGTTGCAGCATGATTTGGGGATACACAGAGCACGCATGCATAGCGCTTGATTGTGTTGCTCACTACAGGAGTGTACCTGTCGTGGTGACAGCAACATGCACTGACCACGAGATAACAATAAGCTCTCTTGAGCGAGCTTCAGCTTGCGGCAGCCGTCTTTGATGATGGCTAACACGTAGTTATCATGAAAGTGCGGCGCAAACGATCGGCTATAGCCAGCAAAGCTTTGCAAAAAGATGCCACTGCGTGGCTCAAACAGAATGCTGCTTGTGCTCATTTGCCCTCCTCCCATGTTGTTATCGTGTTATTAGCGTGTTGTATCGCTCTGATTGAGTAAATGATTGCTACTGTAGCCAACGCCATGAGGCTCGCCGTGCTGCTAGCACTGCTGCCTGCAACCGGCGTTTTGCTACCAAGGGCTAAACCTTTGTTGCTGCTACATTAGGTAGAGCCCTCATTATCCGCCAACAGCTATAGGCTGTCTTGTCTGCGATCGTCAAAGCGTTTGTGGCAAGCCTTTTTGTAAGGCTTTTGCTCCAAAATGGGTAGCCAAATAATTGCAGCAAAGCCATATGGCTATTGGCATGTAGTCACTGTAAGTCCCATGCAACGTGCTATCATGGTGTTTTGCTGCATGGAGTGCCTAAATTCTCCTGCACACATTAGAGATAGCTACCTTTTTTGGTGCAGTGTTCTTGTTCTTTCTACTAGGTTTTTTTTGGGGCATGGGTATGGACAAAGCCACAAGCCGTAAGCAGGGCGTATCTGCTACTAATGCTAAAGACAACGCTTCGCGTGAGCTTGACCCTAGCTCAGCATCACCACAGAAGTCCCTTCATAAGACCAATACCTCCGCTAAAGCACATGCCAAGGTCAAGACCAAAGCCAAAGCAGCGCGTGGCTCTAGCACTGCTGCTGTCTCTGATCAGGTCAGCTCTGTTAATGAAGAAGCTGTGGCTGCCGCCTATGCCGCTTTAAAAGGCTCAGCTAATTTGCCGGCTAACAAGCTGCCTCCACCTCCTCCATTGCCAAAGATCTCGTGTAGCAAAACCAAGCGCGCTGATGGCAGCCACTATTATGTGGCCCTAACCTACCGTAACGAATACAACCCTGTAACCAAGATTACCTACAAGCGTGATACCGAGATGATCGGTAAGATCAACTCTAGCGACGGTATCGGTGTGTTGGAGTTTAATGAGCGCTTTTTAAACAAGAACCCTACGTTTAGATGGTACGAGGTGCGTCGCCACGCCCGTGGTAAGTTCACTATCGCACCTAAGTTCTTTAATACCCTCAAGCCTAATGTGGTAGCCACTGCTGCTTCAACCGAGATCGATGCTGACCCTAATATGTCCGATGGTTTGATCGATCAGGACAATTCCTCGTTTGAAGTTACTCCTGTCTTAGGTAGGGCGGTAAAAGCAGCTTTGCCAAAGGTCATTCGTGATCCTGAGCTGCGAGATTTTGACCTCGAAGGTGCCCTCTACGGCCCTCAAGATGATGCGCCTCTTGATAACTTAGGTGCGGTGTACTTCAATGGTGGTTTGGTAAGACATCTGGGCATTCAATTCACTGTGCTGCGCAAAGGCTATGTTGAGGCTCGTATTCCTGTGACCGCAGCTATCTGCCGCTACACTCCATCAGGCCTTATTTTGCATGGTGGTGCTTCGTTGGCCATTGCTGAGACCATTGCCGGTTTAGGCTCCATGTTGATCTGCCCACCTGATACTAACCCTTGTGGAGTCAGTATTGCTGCTAACCATGTGCGTATGGTGCGTTATGGCAGCACCATCAAAGCGATCGCCACTATCATTCATCAGGGTAACAACAGCCACTTGTGGAATGTCGACCTCTTCGACCACAAAGGTCGTGTATGTAGTAGTGCTCGTGTAAGCAACGCCATCGTGGCTGAGCGACGTATCGCTGGCAAAGTCCAAGCTAAAAAAGCTCCACGCAAAGCTTAGCTGTTTGAGTGAGCTGAGTGTGCTGAGCTAGGCGTAGGTTTTCTTGAGTTCACAGCGCCCGCCCCCTCATCATCGATGAGAGAGACATATGAGTTTAATGAGCCTATTTTTCGCGAAATTGTGAGCAACTTTCGCAGACCAAAGATACAACATTGGGCTTTTGCCGCTTTGCTTGCTATTATGGGCAGTCTTTGTTTGATTGTTTGTGTAGCTGCCAAAGGAGCGCTGTGTAATGTCATTGTCGTTAAAGCACTCTCAAGTGCTAATGGCTTTGCCTGATTGTGGTTATGCCTTTGCCTTATATAGATTGCCTCATGCTAGTGTTGAGCTTATCGTGCAGCAGAGCGTGCAAGTTGAGGTCATCTCCAACCTCGCAAGCTTAAATTCTCACTCAGGTTTTCTTGTAGCTCCTTTTGCTATCAGTGCCCAGCATCCAGCTCTGCTTATCGCTCCACAATACCGTGCTTGTGGTGAAGAGCAGATCGCGGCTCTCATTGATCAGCTCATCGCTAAAGATGTCACTGTGCGTTTAGCTGCTGAGCATATCGATACTGCTTTGGCTGCCGCTACTGCCACTGCATCAGCATCCAATACAGCTACTTCTGCTACTGCTACTACTACTACTACTTGTCCTGTGCTAGAGCAGACGGAGGCCTTGTATAGCGACTACGAAAAGGCTTTTGCTGTCTTTATGGAAGCCTTAGAGCGTGGTGACTTCGAGAAGTTGGTGCTCTCAAGAGCACAGCGCTTTGCTCTGCCTCCAGCCTTCTCGGCGGTAGCAGCTTTTGAGCGTGCTTGTGCTCTGTATCCACAGATGATGGTCACTCTAGTGTCCACCACCTATAGTGGAATGTGGTTGGGTAGCTCTCCTGAGATTCTCCTTAAGGGTGGCTCTGCTACCCATCAATACGAGACTGTAGCCTTAGCTGGTACCATGCCGTTAGCTGATCCGGCGGCAGTGCCTGATCTCAGTGCTTGGTCGCAAAAGAACGTTGAAGAGCAAGCTTTTGTCAGCGCCTATCTGCGTGATGTTATTGCCTCATTTGGTACCAATCTCCAAGAGCACGGCCCATTCTCATCGGCTGCTGGTCAGGTTGTACACCTGAAAAGCGAGTTTAGTTTTGCGCTTGCAGATAGCTCTAAGCTTGGCAGCTTGATTGCTGCTTTGCACCCAACACCAGCTGTCTGTGGTTTACCAAAAGCAGCAGCCTATGAGCTCATTAAGTCTAGCGAGGGCTATGACCGCTCCTACTACTCCGGTATCTTAGGGCCACTATCTTTAGATACAACCACAGCTCTGTACGTGAACTTACGCTGCATGAGCTTAGAGCGCTCGGCTTTGGCTGTTGATTTCCATCCACGCTGTGCCACCTTATATGCCGGTGGTGGTATTCTTCGCTCCTCTCAAGTCCAAGATGAGTTCCAAGAGACACAGCATAAGATGAAGACCATGCTCTCGCTCTTAACCCCAGCACTATAATGCTGAGGCGCCATGGGCTAAGGGTTAGAGGCTGAGGGCTAGAGGCTAGCCCTGTATCTCTATGGCTATGAGGCTATGAGGCTATGAGGTCATGAGGCAATGCGGCCATTTGGCCATGTCATGTTGCAGCAGATGCAGCCACAGAATAATCGGAAGGAATACATAAAAGAAGAAGGAAGGGAGGAGATTTTATGACCCATCATGCCGCCACTACAGCATGGGAAGCCTTAGACCCAAAAGTGCGCAGTGCTAGCGTCTTTACCGATAAGAAGAGCGTGCAGCAATTAGTGCTGTTGATGATCTCTCACGGTATCAAAGAGGTAGTGCTTTGCCCTGGTAGCCGTGATATCCCTCTTATCCATACTGTGGTGAACTCCGGAGCCTTTAAAACCTACAGCATCACAGACGAGCGTAGTGCAGGCTTCTTTGCCTTAGGCCGTGCCTTAGAAAGTGGTCAGGCTGTGGCCGTGATTGTCACCTCAGGTAGCGCTTTACTAAATCTCCATCCAGCGGTCTCAGAGGCCTTCTATCAGCAAGTGCCACTGCTTGTGATCTCTGCAGATCGTCCTTTCTCATGGATTGGCCAGATGGATGGTCAGACTCTGCCACAGAGCGATGTCTTTAAGACTCTTGTCCGCAAGTCGGTCTCCCTTCCTGAAGTTACGGCCGACAACAGTGATGAGGCTTGGTTCTGTAATCGCCTGATTAACGAGGCCTTGCTTGAGCTTAATCACCATGTCTGTGGCCCAGTCCACATCAATGTGCCAATTAGCGATCCTTTCTTTGAGTTCGCTTCACCATTGCAAGCAGCCTATACCGCTACCTTGCCTCAAGCACAAGAACAACTACAACCACAAGCAAAGACAAAGACAAAGACAAAAGCAAAGTCGAAGGCGAAGTCGCAGCAACAGGTACCTGAGTTACAGCAGTCTTCTTTAGAGCGTGTCATTTGCCGTTATGACGCCTTTACCATGCCGCAGCTGTGCCCTGAATCTCAAGACAGTACTACCAGTGATGATGAGCGTGCTTTAAGCGTTGCCGCGCTGCGTACCACCTTGCGTGACTACCATGTGATTATGATGGTGGTAGGCCAAGAGACCATTTTTGATCGCAGCTTGCAATCAGCACAAACACAAAGAGCAGTGCAGGCCCTAAAGGCGTTAGCTGCCTCTGGTGTCATCATTGTCGCTGAGAACTTAGCTAACTTAGAGAGAAATGGTATTGACTGCTGTCCTATGGGCGCCCTCGATCTGCTGCTTGCCGCACAAGGCGGTGTTCCAGCTGATGATGGGCTACCTCGTCCTGATGTGGTGATTACCTTAAGTGGCCACATCATCTCCAAGCCTTTAAAGCGTTTCTTACGCTCACAAAAGGTTGAGCACTGGCAGGTCAGTCCTAATGGTGAGATTGCCGACCTCTTTGGTACCTTAAGCACCGTATTAGAGTTACCAAATCATTACTTCTTACAGCTGCTGCAAGAGGCTCTACAGAGTGCTGACTCCTATATCGATACTGACATCACTGCACAGCGTAAGATCTTGTGCGAGCGCTTAGTCGCCAAGTTTCAAAGCATTGTGCAAGTGCGTGATGAGGTGTCGCAAGATAGTGATTACTCGCAACGCTATGCGGTCGTCAGCTTCTTGGATGCTGTTGCCTCCATGAAAGCTCAGCCAAACTGGCCAGAAATCACTGTGCATTTAGCTAACAGCTCCGCTGTGCGCTATGCTCAGCAGTCGGCTTACTCTCAGTTTAAAGAGAAGGTGCTCTCATTCTGCGCTAATCGTGGCGTCAATGGCATTGAGGGCTCGCTCTCTACGGCTTTGGGCTATGCTGCAGGCTGTCAGCAGCGTCTTAATTTCATCTTGATTGGTGATCTGAGCTTCTTCTACGACATGAACGCGCTCGCTCAAGAGTACATCGGCAACAATGTCTGCATTGTGCTCTTCAACAACTACGGTGGTGAGATCTTTAGAGTGCTGCCTCAGCTCAACCTCAATGAGGATACCTTTAAGTACGTGACTGCAACCCACCAACTTACGGCCAAGGCTTGGGCCGAAAGCCGCGGCTTTGATTACAGTGAGATCCATAATCTCACTGCCTTAGAGTTAATCAACATGATGCTCCCAAGGTGGTGCAGATCAGACATCTCTGCGCCGCGCTTTATCGAAGTCTTCACCGACAGTAAGCGCGATGCTAAGGAGCTCAAGAAGTTCCAGCAGCAGGTTCTCGCATGCATTTAGGCTTAGACCTTTGTCTTAGTCTTAGCCTTATCCTTAGCCTTGGCCTTAGATCTAAGGATTTATGTCTCTAAGGCTGCATGTCTTTCAGGTTTTTTGTTTCGTTTGTGCTTTTTTGGAGGAGTTGCCCATGGCTCAAAGGCAGTGGCAAACCATTAAAGAGTACCAAGACATCTTGTTTGAGTACTTCGAGGGTATTGCTAAGATCACCATCAATCGTCCACGCTATCGCAATGCGTTTACGCCAACTACAACCAGCGAGATCAGCGACGCGCTCTACTATTGCCGTGAGTGCCAAGACATCAATGTCGTTGTGCTCACCGGTGCTGGCGATAAGGCTTTCTGCTCAGGCGGTGACATGCACGTTAAGGGTCATGGCGGTTATGTCGGTACCGATGGTGTTCCTCGCCTCAACGTCTTAGACGTCCAAAAGCAAATCCGCTCACTGCCAAAGCCAGTGATCGCTATGGTCAATGGTTATGCTATCGGTGGTGGCCACGTACTGCATGTGGTGTGCGACCTCACCATTGCCTCCGAAAACGCCATCTTTGGTCAGACTGGCCCTCGCGTTGGTAGCTTTGATGCTGGTTTTGGCTCCTCTTACTTAGCCCGTATCGTCGGTCAAAAGAAAGCGCGTGAGATCTGGTTCATGTGCCGTCAGTACTCGGCTCAAGAGGCTTTAGATATGGGCCTTGTGAACAAGGTCGTGCCTTTTGATCAGTTAGAGGATGAGGTGGTGGAGTGGGCTCATACCATGATGCAGCACAGCCCATTAGCCCTGCGTATGATCAAGGCTGGCCTCAACGCTGAGTTAGATGGTCAAGCTGGTATCCAAGAGCTTGCTGGTGATGCCACCATGCTCTACTACATGACCGAAGAGGCTCAAGAAGGTGGTAAGGCCTTCTTAGAGAAGCGTAAGCCTGATTGGAGCAAGTATCCTAAGTTCCCTTAACCGATAACTTGCTCTTATCTGCGCTGCCTATATCTGCATGCGCATTAGACTTCAAACGAGCTCCCATGGACAAGGTTATGACCAAGTCTGTGGGGGCTCGTTTGCTTTTGGGCGCAAACAAGAGTGCTCCAATGATCATGCCGTTGCCAAAGTTGAGGGCACATAGCCTATGAAACCATACAACTTTGCTTATTTTGTCTAGTTTTTATTAACCAATAAACGCTGAAATTGCCGCTTGGCAATATAAAAATCTTTAGGTCTAACCACTATCCATGCCTTGATGTCTTTATAGGTTGGCAACTAACGAAATAGATTCCAGCACTCTATTGAAATGCACTAAGTGGAGCTGGCGTGTGTAAAAATAGATCAAAAAATAAAAATTTTTCTAGCAAATATTAAGAAGTTTGTGAAAATAAGTCTTTTAACCTATGGATGGTTTATGTATGCATATTTGTTTATTTACTAAATAGATAGAGGGATAAAATTTTTTATCTTTTCGTGGTTGCAAGGTGCTCTCTGTGCATATAATTGGGTTCCAAGCACTTTTGTTTGAAACTGATCTGTTCAGATCATAGTGAGGTTGAGTTGCGCAATGCTCGTAAGTTCGTTGCGATTCCTTCAGAAAGAAAGGGGATCCTTTGTTGCTACCTGAGCTACTACCGTGTTGATGGCGGTAACAAGCAAGCGATAGCTAAGGCTGTCGATCTGTTTGGTGCCAGAGTACATACTAAAGAACGCTCGCTTCTACTGCGCAATCAAGGCGTAGATGAGCAGCACGCTGACAACTATGCATGGAGGGCTGAAGTTTGAGCCTTATTAGGTGTGATTTCCTTACTAAGTCACGTCTCGATATTGAAGAGTTTGTGGCAAAGCATCCTGAAGATGCTGATATGCATAGCGCCTACTTGTGCTTCTACCACACCTTTGGTGATCAATCGATTGCTGATGCGGTGGATGTTTTGATTGAGCAATCGCCCTACACAGAGCACATGCTTGCAGCCTTTGCTTTGATTGAGAAAGATGTGGATGCGCTTGCTGCTAGAAACAGCGCCAACGCTAGTATTATTGGATCTTTCATGCATGACACTTTCATGGGCAAATATAATCGTAAGCTAGGCGATCTTGTTCTTGATGAGCTCGATCAGCTCAACAAGATTCACTTCTTGTGTGGCAATGAAGATCTGATCTTAACTCCAGAGCAAATGATCGATCTGTCAGAGCAAGAGCGTATTGGCTACGATCTTGCCAGCATCTTTAGACGTCCAATTGAGTTGGAGCTTGGCCTCAATTGCCGCTGGTTCTTCGCTCGGAGCAATAGGTCAATGCTTGATCTTCTGGAGGCTGGTGCCGCTGAAAGGAAGCAAATGCTTGATTATTGGGAAAACACTTTACACAAGCGTCCTAGTCAAGGCCAGCTTAATGATAAAAGTCTCACTGTCATTAAGCGTAACATTGAAAACACCTACCGCGATTTAGCAAAGAGCTACCTTAATGTGATCTTTGACAAGATTGATTCTGGTATCGATCTTGTGCATCAAAGTATTGACGCTAACGTAGCCAATTCCAAGGACTCTGTTATGGATTGGTCTGTTACGTTGACAACGCCATTAGGTGCATTTGAGAGCTCTGCTTGCAACTTAGATACTTTGTTTGATCGTGTGCAGCATCAAGTAGAGTGCCTACGTGCTGAGCTGAAATTGCCAATTATCTTTGATCTGAGCTCAATCAAAGATCAGATCTTTGCTTATGGCATTAGGCATAACAACAACTCTGCCCTTCTATGGAAAAATCCTAGGGCTCATGAGGTGCGTTTGCAGCGTCTTGCTGAAATGGGTGTACGTTCGGATGTCCTTTCTCGTCAGAGCATTAGGAACTGTTACACCATTGTCGCAGCTCAATCTAGTATCTGCCTGCAAGATATGCTTTCCCCTGCGGTGCGTAATCTGGCCTATGACGTCAAAGACGGTTGGATCTCAATTAAGAACGACCATAATGGCACTGGCCGCACTAAGAGTGGCGAGAAGTGCAAAGTGACTCACGTGTATGTTGAGGGTGGCCTTATCACCAAGGGCCCACCAAACTTAAAGGGCACTCGTTTAGATAGCACCAAAGAGCCTAAGGATGGCGATGCTGATGCCGACACTAAGTCCAGTGCGAGTACTGAGGTGCGTCCTTATTCTTTTGGTAAGGTTGGCAGCTCGCAGAAGCTTGCACAAGCTCGCGCGAACCAAGGCACAACCGTCGCTTCAGGCCAACAGTCTAAGCGGCCTCAGCCAACAAAAGGTGTCAAGGCTTCCACCACTAAGGCAGCAGCTGTTACTTCTGCAAAAAACACTGCTGTTGCTCCAAAGGGGCAAGTCATCAAGCATGAACCTTGGTTATCAGTAAGCAAGGCTTCTAACTATGATGAGTTTCCTTCTGTCCCACCACAAGAGAGCCCAACGGAGAAGAAGCTCTTAGAGCAGGGAATGAGACAGTGCTTTGCTGCTGAAGGCAAGGCTGATCCTCTCTACTTCAATAGAAGTGAACGCTCATTTGAGTACTTAGAGAGTATTGCTCCACGCACAGACTTTTCAAGTCTAGAGGCTTTTTCGGCACAGCAAAGCAGATCCCTTGCGCTGGCTGTGAAAGACTTCGGTGAACGTTTCCCGCTTGGGTTGTATTACCTACCGGTTGTCGTCAACTGCAAAGGCCAATGCGATCTCTATTACAGCCAAGAGATTCTTGATGAGTGCCGCGTTGTTTCTAAAGCCGTAGTTGCAGACAGCAACTATGCCAATGATGACTTAGGCTCTGTACTTGTTCTTAGTTACGAGCAGTTCGATATTGAGGCCAAGAAATTGCGCGCCCTACTGCTAAGCGCTATTAGTGATGAAGTCGAAGGTCTTATTGATGATGATCCTGACGTATTGATATCTGACTTCATCAATAACCTGTGGGCCTCTGAGCAAGTTAAGACCGCGATTAAGCACTACCTTGAGAAACGCATGGTGTCACCAACGCAGCTGTGCGCCAAGCGTCTGACGCAACGTGAACGTGCTCGCATTAAGGAATTACTGCTTGATGCAAGATTTTCAGAACCTTATGACGATAAAGATCTCAACGTAACCTACATTAGCGTGGAAGATATGGCTCAGGCCATACAGCTTGCTTGTGGGAAGATTTTTCAGCACCTAAATGAGGGTAGCTCGCTTGAGGAGCTGTTTGCTGACTTAGGCTTGTCTTCTGTTGAGTGCGATCAATTCATCACAAAGTTGCAGCTCTTCGATTTGAGTTTAGACAGCATTGTTGGTCAGCTGCCTAAACAATCTTGGCTCATGCTCTTTAATGTGGTTCTTTGCTACTTCCTCATTGCAATTAAAGAGCAGCAAGAGCGCGAGCACAAAGAGGCATTTGGTCTGTGGTGGAATGATGAGTCATCTGATGGTAATCATGACGGCGAGGATGACTGTGTCGATGGCTATGCCGCAGACTCGCAAGATGACCAAGAGATCGACTGCAGCTCTTACGATGATGAGTCTGATGAAGATAACGATCTCTTTGAGTACGACGACGAGGATGAGGACGGGGACGATGATGCCGCTGGCTTAGACGATGACGATCTTGATCATGTGCGTGCTTGGGCTGAGGATCAAAACAGTCAGCTAAGGGCAAAAAGAAGAGCCGCGGAAAAGACGGCTGAACAGGCAAGCTTTTTTGTTGAGAATGTGCCTAATAGAACTCTTGCTTTCTACCTCAACAGCATAGGATTCAGTGAGCAAGAAGCGATCATTATCAATCGTTACTTAGGTCAGCGCGGAGTGCTGCTTAACAGAGTGATTTCGACTGAGGATCTTAAAGTCCACTTGTTCAATATTTTCTGGGCCTTAGAAACTCAAAACGAAATTGCCCACAAGAAGCAAGAGCTTGGCTTGCCTATCGCTGATGATAAGCCTAAAGAGAAGCTAAGTGGTAAGCCAACGCCTGATTCTGACTCAGACTCGGCCTCAGCCTTTAAAACTCAGACTAAGACTAAGGCTAAGACAAAGGCCCAATCTCAGAAGAAGATTAATGCGGCAGCTTACTTTGATCCTCAGACGTTATCCGTTTGGCTTACTGACGGCTTTTTTGCTGAGGATCATAGCGAACAGATCAAGGAGATTTACGAGGGGCAAGTGCGCAATGGCCTTAGTGCACCTCTGAAGAGTGGTGTAGACCCTACAACGGCCATTATTCAGCACGAGCTGTTCCATCACCTTGATCATTTGATTGATGATCAGCTAAAGCCTTACCGGCAAGAGATCGAGCGTCTTTGGCGGGAAGAGTGCGCTGCGTGGGGAAATAGGAATCCTACCCCTGTGGCCCTTAAGAACCCAAGCGAGTACTTTGCTGAGCGTTGTATGGAGTACTGCTTTGCTACTAAGCAAGCACGTGACAAGAACCCTAACATAGCGCGCGTCTTTGAGATTGCGAAGCGAGCCTATGCTGAGTTTGTGAAAGCGCCTCCAGCATCGCCAATGAAGTGGAAGCATCAGTGGTGCTAATAACAGCCGCTCTCTGGTGTTGTAGCAGTTAATCACACAAGGGCAATACATCAGCTGGTTCTACTACTGTATTGCCCTTTTAGGAGTTCGATATGGACTTAGATGAGTTGATCGATATTTGCGTCAAGCAAGCAGAGGAGTATCGCAAAAGCATTGATCCTGCCGAAGAGAAAGCAGAAGAAGAGCGCTTCCGCAAGCTTTCTCCAGAAGAAAAAGTGCAAGAAACTCTTGCTAAAGCAGATACTTTTATAAAGCTTGATCAAGCTTGGCGCAAGGGATCATCGTGCAAGTTCGCTTATGCTATGAGTTCACTACTTTTAGAGCTTGGCATTGGTCTTTCGGGAAACAGTGCTTTTCCCGCCTTTTTCGATGCGCGCTATAAGTTCGTCCAGACTTTGAAAGGTCTCAAAGACCCCGTAACGATTGATGACGTTATTTGGGGTACCCATGATGACTCGAACTACACCTCATCAAGCATATACATGTATCTGAACGATGCCATGATCGACATCCAGCGTTTTGGCGGTTACGAGCCACCTCACTATTTCCACGAGCCTTTCGCGAGTTACTTGCGCGACGGCATGGTCAGCAAGCTCTCGTATGATGAGGCGCTGCAAATCTATGAGGAGTCTGACTACTTCAGCTCGTACCACCAAGCTATTCCAGAATCTCTTGCTGCAGTTAGTAATTTTCGCAAGTATTTCCTTGAGTCTTTCAGCTACCTCACTTTCCTCCATGAGGGGATGGCTTACTACGATGAGATCATGGACGCCAAGAAGAAGTTCCTACAGGTCTATGCGTACGAGTGCCTGTTCTCGTCTTGCATTGTCGTGTAGCTAAGATCTTGTTTGGGTTTCTTACATTGCCATGGATTACGCACGACAATTTTTTTCCTTTGGTAGAATAAGGCTTCCAGCCCCCTAGCGGCCATTTTTTTAGTGAC
>CALXYZ010000076.1 GCA_944393075.1 uncultured Anaerobiospirillum sp.
TAACCTGTAACTTTGAAAGGCTTAGCATGCTGCAAAGAGCGCGGTGCTGTTGTGACTGCAAGTTTGCGGTGTGCATGGTTCTCACTACAATGACCATAAGGGGGTTGCGAACAAGTGTTAACTGGCAGCTGGCAGCTGCAGCTGTTGGCATGAGGCTAGCACGGACATATGAGTAGCCACTCTTGGGGCTACCAAAGAAAAGTTAAACAGGCAAGAGAGCAAGAGAGCAAACAGAGCCAAGAGCGCGCGGGAGGTTAGAGTGGAGCAATCACAAGCATCAGGTGTGGCTGGTATTGTAGGTGCTGTCAGCACTGGCACTAGTGCCAGTGCCAGTGCCAGCGCCAGCGCAGGTACTAGCACTAGCACTACAAAGCATAAGCAGGCGTCAGCTACGGCCGCTGCATCTAAAGCCGCTAAAGCCGCTAAGGCTGCTAAAGCTAGGGCTGCCAAGTCAGTAGTCATTGCTATCGCTAACCACAAAGGTGGTGTGGGTAAGACCTCAACTGCCATCAACCTCGCTTGTGCCTTTGCTGGTACCAGACGTAATGTGCTGCTCGTTGATTTAGACCCTCAAGGTTCTACTACTGTCTCGATGCTGCGCGAGCGCTCTACCTCTTTTATCAGCTCGGGCAATGCCCTTATGCAGGGCTCATCCTTAGCTCCATGTATTAAGCCTTTTCCGCTGACCAAGTTTGACCTCATCCCTGCCTCTGACGACTTGATTGCCTTTTGCGTCAACATGTATGACGACCCACAAAAGGAGTTTTGCTTAAAGAAAGCCCTTGAGCCTCTGCGTCAGATCTACGATTTTATTATTATCGATTGCCCGCCTGCTCTGAATTTGTTGACCACTAATGCCTTATGTGCTGCCGATGAGCTTATAGTGCCGCTCAAGTGTGAGTACTTTGCAGTAGAGGGCCTAGGATCGCTGTTGCGCCTGTTTGAGAGCCTCAAGCGCGAGAAAAAGAGCTCAGTGCACTTTATGGGTATTGTGCGTACGCTCTATGAGCAGGGAGAAGTTCTCACCCAAAAGATTTCCCAAGAGCTCAAGCTGACTTTCGGCTCTATGATCTTTACCACCATTATTCCTTTTACCTCGCGCATCAGTGAAGCCCCATCGCTAGGGCGGCCGGTCATTTTGTACGACAAATCATCGATTGGCGCAAAGGCTTACTTAAGCTTGGCAGGTGAGATCCTCACACGGCTTGAGCCGCGCTACCACAGCCTAAGCCGTGCCTCCGAGTCAGCAAGTAGCAGTGTGCATACTGATCTGCCAACCGAGGTGCAGGCTATTTCGACCTTGATGGGCAAAGGCAAGAGCATTGGCGCTAGCGGCAGCCGACCTCAAGTTGCAACGGTCGCAGTAGCCGCCACCAAAGCAGCCACCCCAGCCGCAGGAGCAGCTGCAGTCACAGCTACAGCTACAGCTACAACCACAGCGCCCGCCCCTGTGCTCGGATCTCAATTTGCTAAAGCAGCAACTGCTGCTACTGCCAAGGTTGCTTCTGTATCAGTATATGCGCCTACGCCTGTATCTGCATCTACGCCTAAATTTGCGCCTTCTGCTCCAGTTGCAGAGCGCCGCACTCCGGTATCGCAGGTTGCCCAGACTGTGGATGCTGCTATGGCGGGAGCTGAGAGTGGTAGTGATGCGCGTGAGCATATGTCTTTTGTCAATCCAATCGCTGATATCTTGGCGGGCAGCAGTGCTCATGACATGTACGGCTTAGATGGCTTTGATCTCAGCACTGCTTTGGATATGGGGAGTGCAGATGCTGGTACTGGGGCTGATGATGCCGCATCGCAAGCTGCAGATGCGGCTTTAGAAGCGGTGCTTGCCGATATGATGGCTCTGCGGGCAACAGGCACAGCTCATGGTGAGGCGGAGATTGCGCCACAAGACACCGAAGAGCTCTCTGCTATCAGCGAAGAGCAAGAAGCTAAGGCTGTGATCAGCGCGACCTTACAGGCCGCGGCTGCTGCTTTGGATAGCAAGAAGTAGCGCTTGCTGAGCTCTCTTAGCCCTTAGTGGCGATGAGGCGCAATGGCGTTGACGTCGTGTTTGGTGGAGTAGATCAATCCGGCGCTGATGGTGGTGATGATCGCTAGGAAGATAAACACGCCCTTGAGGCTGATGTTAGAGGCGATCAGACCTAAGAGTGCTGGGCCTAAGAGCAAGCCAGTGTAGCCACAGATCGATAAGAATGAAATGGCTGGTACCAGCGGCATCTTTTGCTGCTGTCCGGCAGCCGAGGTCACCAATGGGCTGATGTTTGACATACCACAGCCGATAGCAAAGAAGCAGATGGTAATGATGTAGATGTTTGGGAACAACACTATGCACACCAATCCTACGATCATTAAGAGAGCGCCATAGAACGAGAAGTTAAATGGGCCAATCAGCATGATGATAGGGCGCGAGTAGATGCGGCAGGTTAGCATGCAAATCGAAACAATGCAGTAGCCAAAAGAAGCAAAGTTTAAAGGCACATCTGCTTCTTGGGTGACGTATAGTCCAGACCAGTCCAAGATGGCGCCGCCCACCATATAAGTAAAGGCAATGATGATGGCAAGGGAGATCACTGGCTGTACTGGGCGCACAAACGAGCGGTTCTCGCGCTTGTCTTGGCTCTTGATGTTGATTATGACTGGGATGTAGTAAGCACAAGCTATATAGATGACCGATATCAACACCAAAATAGAGATCATAGGGGAGAGCGCGATGGTCAACAGGAACATCATCATGAGCGCGCCCATAACCTCGCCTAAGGAGTAGTAGGCAAATAGTACCGACAAGAGCATCAAGTGGTACTTCTTTTCGATATAGGCACCAAAGACGTTGATCGCTACCTCAAGGCAGCCAATAGAGATACCAAATACTAAGAGCGAACCAAACACCACCTCGTAAGACGGCATCATGGCAAGAAGGCAGATTGAGGCCGCAGTAGTAAAGGTAGAGATAGCGTAGGTAAGCTTAAATCCGACCCATTGCAGCAAAAAGCCGGCGAGCACCATGCCCGAGACCGAGCCGATGCCAAAGGAGAGCACTAAGATGCTGATAGCCTCGGTTGAGAGGCCTAAGGTGTCCTTAATGATAGGGATCAAAGGCGCCCAGCAAGCCACAGCAAAGCCGCACAAAAAGTAGCCAATACGCGCCACATATACCTGATGGCGTGCTGACATCTTGCGCCTGCGCATTTGCTTGAACCTCCTGCCTGCAGTAAAAGAAACACCCGAAGAAATACCAGAAGAAATACCCGTAACTGTGGCAGCTGCCAAAAAGAACACAGCTACACCCCGTCGCTCTCATTGCGATGGTCTTAAGGGGCAGACTCTTTGCTCTAATGCCTTAATGCATAAACCCTAAAGCGCCATAAGCATAGCTGAAAGCGGCAAAGAAAGCAGCATCACTGCACCATTTTTAGCACCTACAAAACAAAAAGCCCCGTTTCCTAGGCCGTGGTGGCGAGAAACGGGGCTTTGCGCTTAGCCAAACCCTGCTGAGTTCACTGAGCTCTGTGAGCTCAGTTGGGCTGAGTTTGGCGTTGGCGTCAGCGTCAAGCCAGCGCTTAAGTAAGCTTGCTTAAGCTTGCTTAAGCTAATTGCTGGGTGTGTGTGTTGCCGTTTTGATCGGCTGGTTCGTCGCTCTGGTCTAACTCGTCTTCTAGATCCTTGTTGACCATGTTGGCCACTGCGGCATCAGACCACACATTCACACCAGTTTCGATCATGTCGATGATGGCATACACCGGCAGAATCACGCCCATTAAGAGCACAGGTACGTGCATCGAGCTTAAAAGCGAGATGGTGAGGAAGTAGCAACCCATTGGCACGCCAGCGTTACCGATAGCTGCAATGGTTGCAATAAAGATCCACACAATAGTGGTGCCAATGGTGATCTCCATACCCGCGTTCTGCATCAGATACAGCGAGGTGATGAGGATGAAGCCTGCGCAACCATTCATATTGATGGTGGTGCAGATTGGCAACACAAAACGCGATACCTTTGGATTGACGTGGCAGTTGTTCTCAGCTGAAGCCATGGTCACTGGTAAAGTACCAGCAGATGACTTCGAGAAGAAAGCCACAGCAATGGCAGGTAACATGCCACGGGCGATCTTAAGTGGATTGAGGCGGCGCAGCATCAAGAACACTGGCAGCACGATAAACATCTGAATGAGGTTAGAGCCGATGACGACAGTAAAGTAGGTTGCCAGCGAACCTAAGATCATGCCTTGGCCTAACTCGGTGACTAACTTGGCGGTAAAGCCCATGATGCCGATTGGCAGGATGGTGATGATCCATTTAATCAGCACAAAGAGCACGTCTTGCAAACCTAAGATGGTGTTGAGCAGGGCATCACGGCGCTCATTTTTAGGCATCACCGCTAAAGCCATACCAACAGCAGCTGCAATTAAGAGCACTGAGAGTACATTGCCCGACACAAATGGCTGCAAGATGTTGTTTGGAATGACCGAGAGGATGTGGTCTAAGTACGAGGCTGATTCAATCTGACCGACATCAGCGGTACCAGCCACCTCTGCTGGGACATTACCTGGTTTTAAGATCCAGAACATCAGGGCACCGACCGTGGCGGCCACGATGGTGGTCGACAAGGTGTAGAAGATGGTGCGGCCAAAGATGCGACCGGAGCTTGAGTCTTTACCTAATTTAGCTAAGGTTGAAATCAGCGCCAAAGCGATGATAGGCACGGCGATAAAAGAGAACAAGCGGGTAAACACCGTGGCGATGAAGTTCATCAGCTCGTTGAGGCTAGGGTTGTTGATGTAGCCGAAGACTACACCTAACACCAAACACACAGCATAGAAACTCGCAGTGATGATTCGGCGTTTCTTAGGCATGCGCTCAAGCGTTGAGCGTGCCGCCTCGTAAGCTTCAGAATGTTCTTGAGAGGTCATATCAACTCCAGAGCATCACAGCTCCAGCTAAAACCAGATACCGCGATGCAATTTTTCTAATTGCTAATCATCATGGACGTGCGCTGTCGCCAACAGTCCCAATAGTCTAAGATCAAAGACCAAAGGCGAAATAGCCTGACATGGCCTGACATGGCCTGACATGGGCTCACAGGTCATGACAGGGGGGGCTGGCGGGGCTGACGGGGGCTTAGTCCAGCTGCAAGTTCACTAACAGGGCCACGGGGCCACGGGGCCAATTCACCACCGCTTAGGGCTGTAGCCCCAGAAAGCAGTAGTGCAGCCGCATTTGCATTGACACATTGTGCTCGCAAAGTGAAACAAGGCATTAATCTTAACTAAGTTGCACACAAAGCAACCACCTTTGGGTGCATTTTGCGAATTATTATCATTTAAGTATGCGCTTTTTTGACGGCCGTCATTGATATCTTGCACAAAAATGGGCATAAGACAGTGCTGTGTTGGTGTGAGGCTAAGCTGTGCCAAACCATATAAACACTTGCTTAGCGCTCTGTAGTGTATGTCGTGCCGTAAATGCACTCATTTTTTACTGCGCTGTTTTGGTGCGTTAATTACGGCGAGCTGCAAAGCATGAGAAATCGACAGCGCTGTGCTTGTCGCTCTTTGCAGACAAAATCCGTTGCCGGTGTTAGTCTATGTGGCGGGGGGCGCTGCGCGGCATGAGCGCGCGAGGCTAGCAAGCTAGCAAGCTCGAAAGCTCGCGATGTAGCGAGATCGCGTGGTGCATTTCTTGTTTTGAGTTAGTTACAAGGAAGAGGATTGATGGATAATTTCCAGTTTTGCACTCCTACTAAAGTTCACTTCGGCAAGGGCTCTTTAGACAAGCTGCACGATGAGGTCGTGGCTATTGGTAAGAAGGTGCTCTTAGTCTATGGAGGTCAGTCAATTAAGCGCTCTGGTCTCTATGACCAAGTAAAGGCAAAGCTTTCTGACTGCGAGGTCTTTGATCTTGCAGGTGTGGAGCCAAACCCACGTGTGACCTCCGTGCGTGCTGGTGCCAAGATCTGCAAAGAGCAAGGCATCGATGTGGTTTTAGCTGTTGGTGGTGGTTCGGTTCTCGATTGCTCTAAGGCTATCTGCGCTGCTGCTTGCTATGACGGCGATGCTTGGGAGCAAGTGCTTGACTGGAATAAGGTCACTAAGGCTCTGCCTTTAGTCACCGTGCTGACCTTAGCTGCAACTGGCTCTGAGTTTGATGCTGCTGCGGTGATTTCCAACCTCGATACTGATGAGAAGCTGGCTTTAATCCATCCACTGCTTTACCCTCGTGTGTCGATCTTAGACCCAGAGCTCACCTACAGCGTGCCTGCTAACCAGACTGCTGCTGGCTCGGCTGACATGATGTCTCATATCTTTGAGCAGTACTTTGCTTCCTCCACCAACCTCATCTCCGATGGAATCTGCGAGACTGTGCTGCGCACTGTGATTGCTTGTGCCCCACGTGCTATCGCTAATCCAGATGACTACGATGCCCGCGCTCAATTAATGTGGGCTAGCTCTCTTGCCTGCAACGGTATCTGCAGCTTAGGTAATGGTGTGATGCCATGGCCTTGCCATGCTATGGAGCATGAGCTCTCTGCTTATTACGACATCACCCACGGTGTAGGCTTAGCTATCCTCACTCCACACTTAATGCGCTTTAGCCTCAATGAGAAGACTGTGGAGCGTTACTGCCACTATGGTAAGGCCGTATTTGATCTCTTAGAGGAAGATGACCGCATGGCTATGGCCAATAAGGCTATCGCCAAGACCGAGGAGTTCTTTGCTAAGATCGGTCTGCCAAAGAGTCTGTCTGAGTTAGGCTTAGAGATCAGTGATGAGCGCATTGCTGATATGGCAAAGCATGCTTTAGAGCACAATCAGGCTTTCCACCTCTGCATGGAGCCAATGACCTTAGAAGACATTAAGCAGGTCTTCAAGAACGCTATCTAAAGCCACTAGCGCCACTAGCGCCACTAGCGCTATTTAGCATAGCATAGCATAGCGTAGCGTCTAGCTCTTGATGTCAGGCGCTCTAGCCTGACTGCAAAAGGCCCCAAGGCTGCAAATGCCTTGGGGCCTTTTGCGCCTTTGTAGCCTACTATCTGGGACTGGCCGCGATCCTGTACATTACTCGTGACTCCTTAAATTGAGGCTCGTGGGTTAATTTTGAGCCCTGCATCCCATACCTTGTTTTCTTTATTTTTGAGTTAGCTATAGGTAATTCATGAATTCTTTTTGCCATTGCTTAATTCCTAAAAGGGCCAAAAGGGCTATTTTAGAATGCTTGCATGGTGTTGAAAATGGCTTAAATAAGCGGTTTGTGACGAGCGAGATCGTAATTAGCAAAAGAAAAAGCGTGAATTAGGAAATTGGGAATTACCAGTGATGAGCTGCTACAATTGCGCAATTAAGGCTTAATTATGTATTTATATGGTGTAAATTTGTCACTAGTATACTAAGTTTGGGCTAAAACCTTATTAAGTCTAGCTTTACGTGCTTTTTAGTCTTTTTAAAAACTAGTTACAATGTGATTTAGGCGTCATTTTAGAAAAAAAGACAGAAAAAGCTTTGTAAACATGAATATTTTTTGTATAATGGCTTTGCCACAAGTAAGAGAGGCTTATAACAGGTTTCCACTTGCATTGGGTTCGGGTGCAATCCTTTTTTAAGTACCGAGCTCGGGAACCATCCACGTTGTAGGCCTCTACACCTAGCTTTACCTTCCTTTGCTTACCTGTTTCCGCTGTTTCCTTAATTCCTCCTTTCGTGATTGCCCCCATCAACCGTATTTGCTCGCTCGTTAATTGCCTTCTTCTGCTTCGTTTTCGTCGTCTTCATTGGTCTTTGCCTTGTTACGTTGCCTGCTTGCCTGCATGCCAGCATGCCTGCCGTCAGGCTTGGCATTTCGCTTTGGCATCATTTGCAGTGATCTAAGGTGCCGCTAAGCACTTCAGTGCTACTCTTGCAGCCAATACAGCACATGTAATCAGGTATGCAGGCAGGTAGTTAGAGTCTGGCAGTGCAGTGAGTGCCAATTGAGCAGGACGACATCACGTAGGCAGAATAGCTGCGACCGTGCTGATTAGCCTCATTTTGGCCTTTGTGTGATAATGGGCGCGGTTTGGTGCGGACTTATGACCAAGATGACAAATGATCCGTGTCGTTGTTTTTTGCAAGAGGTGGTTTGATGGCAAAGAAGGCAAATGCATCTGCTGATAAGAATGCAGGAGCGGGCGCTGCTAATGGTGCTGGCGTAGCTGGCGCAGGCGCTGGCGCAGACGCAGGCGCTGGCGCTGGAGGCAGTGATGGCTACTTAGTCCCTGATCTCAAGAGAGGTCAGTACCATGTGCATGAGGTCATCATTAAGCGCAGCCGCTTTATTACGACCATTGCTCATACCGCCTCTGTCGACGAGGCTAAAGCCTTTATCGAAGAGATCAGCGCCAAATACAGTGACGCTAACCACAATTGCTTTGCCTTTAATGCTACTGCGCCAAACTCCACCGCCTATTGCGGCTGCTCTGATGATGGCGAGCCAAAAGGTACCGCAGGTCAGCCTATGCTCAATGTGGTCTTACACTGCGGTGTGGGTGAGCTTACTGCTGTGGTGACTCGCTACTTTGGTGGTGTATTGTTAGGCACTGGGGGTTTGGTCAAGGCTTATCAGGGCTCGGTCAAAGAGGCTTTAGAGACCTTGCCTACTTGTGAGCGCATGATTGCCGCGCACATGAGTATCGGCCTTGAGCATCGTTTTGTGCCAAAGTTTCGCTACATCCTGCCACGCTATCGCGCCACGATTTTAAAAGAGAGCTTTGAGAACATTGCTTACTTTGATCTGGTGTTACCACAACATGAGCGCGAGAACTTAGAGCGTGAATTAGTCGACCTCACCTCCGGCAGCGTCAAAATTATCGCCGTGCACTAAATAAAGTGCGTTCTATGAGCTCTACACGAAGCGCACTCGCGACATGCAAAGTGCCTAAGTCATGCTGGGTTTCATCTCATATAGGATGAAGGTGGCCTTAAGCTGACAGACAAGAAAAAAGAAGAAGAAGAAAGGAGAGAGCAATGGCCCGGGAATTGAGATCTGATATTACTGGTTTGCGCGCGTTTGCCGTGATCTCAGTGACTTTGTATCACCTCTTCAAAGTCCTAGACCCTAAAGGAGAGCTCTTTAGCGGCGGCTTTTTGGGCGTCGATGTCTTCTTTGTCATCTCCGGCTACCTGATGACTATGATCATCATGCGCGGTTTGGGAAAGGGCAATTTCAGTCTCTATGACTTTTACAAGCGCCGTGCGAAGCGTATCTGCCCCGCCTTATTCTTTACTGTGCTGTTATTCTTAGGTCTGGCCTTTATCTTCCTAAGTCCTAATGAAGTCATGCGCATGAGCCGCGAGGCTTTCTATGCCTTGCTCTTTATCTCTAATGTCTACTTCACCAACAACGTCGACTACTTCAACAACCACGCTTTAGATCAGCCTTTCTTACACACATGGTCGCTCTCAGTAGAGTGGCAGTTCTATCTGCTTTATCCATGGTTATTGATTTTGTTGACCCGCATCAAGCCTCTCTCTAGCACTAAGGCTTTAGCCCGTACCATTTTAGTTTTAACTGTACTCTGCTTTGTGGTGGCTTGCGTCTATACCGAGGTCTCACCACGTGCGGCCTACTACATGCTGCCATCGCGCGCCTTCGAGCTCTTAATGGGTGCCGTGGCTTACTTCTATCCATGGAGCAAGATCCAAGCTTATCTGCAAAACCGTACGGCCGACAGTGGCAGCTCAGGCAGTGCTGGCAGCTCAAGCAGCTCTAGCAGCGCCGGCACAGCCAGCAGCGACAGCCTAGCTGAGAGCCTGTGGCAGCGTATTAAGCCAGTGCACTTAGAGGCTTTAGGCTTGGTGATCTTGGTGGTGTCACTGTTTGTGGTCAACGACCACAGCGGCTGGCCTACAGCTAGTGCCTTTCTGCCAATGGTTGGTGCTTACATCTGCATTGCTGCTGGTAACAAGCAGAGCTTGTTGGGTAATGTGGTCTTCCAAAAACTGGGTTTGTGGTCTTACGCCATTTATCTGGTGCATTGGCCAACCCTAATCTTTACTACCAAGTTAGGTATAGAGCAGGAGCTGCAGTTTATTGGCTTGTCGGTGGTGATTGTGATTTTAGGCGTGCTCTTACACTACGCCATTGAGCGTCGTCGCAACTACGGCTATGTGATGCTGGCGCTGTACTTCATTGGCGGCTGTGGTGGTAGCTACCACTTGTGGAGCACCGGTGCACGTTATCGCTTAGACCATGATGTGACCCGCTATGCCCAATATGGTGGCCACGGGGTACCTTTTGACGGTGAGATCAACGCTATTGGTGATTTAAACCGTAAGCCTGACTTTATTTTGATGGGCGATAGCTTTGCCCGTCACTATGCCTTAGACCTGATTGATCGTGGCCTCCATGTCGTTACCGTCTTTACTGATGGTTGCTACTCTTTTGGCAACCACGTCAACTTAGACGCCGACGGTAATATCAAGGCTAAATGTGAACCACGCTACCAAGCTCAGCTTGATGCCATCAAGCAATACCCTGATTTGCCTGTAGTCTTGGCTCAAGACTGGCCGCGTTACAGCAAGAGCCTGATTGATAAGACCACGGGTGAGAAAGTTGATGTCAGTGATTATGAGCAGGTTTTAACTGAAGACCTTAAAGGCTTTATTGCTGACAGCGGAGCACTGCAAGGCAGAGAGGTTTATATCCTTGGTACGCCTCGCCAAAGCGTCTATGACTTAGGTACAGCCTGCACTTATCTGCATTTATTAGATAGTGCTCCAAGTCTTGCGCTGGCAAACAACTTTACCTGCAAGCTCTCTGCGCCATTGCATGACATTGAGCTCAATGCCTTATTAGAAAAGGTAGTGGTGGACAATAGTGCTAAGTACCTCGATCCAAATGCTGCTATCTGTACGGATGGAGTGTGCGAGCTGATTACAGGGCGTTATATCCCTGTCTTCCAAGATGGTCTGCACTACTCATGGGGTGGCTCTATTAAGGTCAACTCCTACATCCTTTCGCGTATTGGGGTTGCTCAGGGCAAGGTACGTACAGACTTTGAAGACGAGATCTTCTCCAACGACAAGGGCGAGCGCCATCGCCTCTATGCTCCAGACGCCAAGCCCCGCACTTTGGCAACTGAAGCTACTGCGCAATAGCGGCCACAAAAAAGCTCAGCCCCAGCATGGTCTTTGTTTGCTGGAGCTGTGCTGGGTTGAGCAAAGAGGAAAAAGGGCTGGTTCTGAGCTAGCGCGCTTTGTAACTCTTAGCAGCGCTCAGCAACGTTTGTCAGCGGTTAGCCATTAACCAAAGGCGTTGTGCTCAAGGAGGATCTTGACGCTGATAGCTAAGAGCACCAATGCGCCAACACTATTGAGCACAGGATCCAGCTTCTTAAAGTGGGTGAGACCTTGACCTAAGAAGAAGCCTGCAAAGGAGCACATGGCGCAGATCACACCAATGATGGAAGCTGCCATCAAAATGGTGCTCTCTAATAAACCGTAAGACACACCCACCGCTAAAGCATCGATAGAAGTACCAACAGCCATAGCAAACAGCGCCCAGAGGCTAATCTGAATCTTTTTGTCTGCGCCTTGGGTGACGAGCTTAGAGCAGGCACAATTGCATTCATCCTGATCGTCGTTAGAGGTAGAAGTGTTAGCAGCTGTAGCAGCTCTAGTGGCTGTAGCAGGGGCTGCGGCATTAGCCATAGCAGCGCCTGCACCTGCGGTGGCGGTGGCGGTAGCGGTAGCAGTGGTTAAGAGTTTGTCTTCTAAGATTGGGGCAGGCGCTGTGACGTCGGTTGAGGCATTGTCCTTAGGTTCGCTATTGGCGCAGCATTCCTTGTCGTCGTTATCAAAGAATGCTTCTTTGATCATGTTGAGAGCCACACCGGCTAAGAGCACAAAAGCCACCCAGTGGTCATAGGCTGCAAAGTACTTTTGAATGCCGACACCTGCCACAAAGCCAATGATTGGCATCAGGAACTGGAATAAGCCAAAAGCAAAAGCTACAGCTAGAGCGGTGTAGAGACGCATGCTTGCATCCATGCGGCGCTTGCCAGAGATTACAGAGCAAACAAAGGCATCAACTGAGAGCGCAAAAGCGATGACTACGACTTCCAAAAATCCCATAAATATCGCACCCGTAAGGCCAAAAAGATCAGATCCAAGAAAACGGCGCTCATATTAGCAAAAAGCCGTCATAGGCTGCAATCGCAGATTATGGCGGCCTGACAAGCTTGTAGCTGAGCTCTACTTGGCATCAGACAGAGGTTCTAAAGCGGACTTGTCTTTCTCTCATGGTACTGCCAAGAAAGCAAATGAGAGAGCCTTATGCCAAGCAGAAAGCAAAAAGCAAATAGGGCCAGCAGCCAAAGCTACCAGCCCTAGAATTGAGGTGTAAAAATCGAAAGCGAGCTGTGCGTACAGCACAAATCAGCCTCTAACCCTTGTACCATAAGGCATTAACCCCTGTAGATTCAAACTTAAGCAGCCTCTTTTAGATGCGTTTGAACTTGTCAAACCCGTTTGCTGTACGCACAGCTCGCAAATCTCTCCTTACTCCTTTGCAGATAGTTCTATAGCGCCTGCACGGCCTAACTTAAGTGATTGAGCTGGCTGTTGCGGGCCCTATTACACGGAGCGTATAGAAACGTGCAAAGAGTCCATAAGAATCGCCATTTTGCCGCGATTTGCTAACGACTAAGATGGTCTCATAGCAACAAGCAAGATGTTGGCGGCGATAAAAATCGCTTTCTCCGATCTGATCTGATCTGATCTGTTCTGATCTGATCTGTTCTGTTCTGTTCTATTCTGTTCTCTGCTTTTCGTTGTTTGTATGCAATGAGATAGGTCTGCGAAAGTCAGCCTAAAAACGGCGTAAGTAGGGAATGATGGTGGCTAGTGGCTAAGGTCAAGTTAGTCTCTATCAGCTTGTTTGCAGGATTTTCTAGCGAGAGAGGTGTGATATGAAGTTAATGTTTTTAGTGTCTGCTGTGGCTTTAGCCTGTGCTGTGAGCATGACCCCAGCCATTGCCGCTTCTGCTGGCCCTAATGGCGGTGTAGGCCCTGCTGCTGTCGCTACTACCAGCGACTCGGTCTTAGGTGTGCGTGAGCAGCGCTTAATCGACATGTCGGTTTACGCCGCTAACGGTGATACAGTGGCTCTTAAGCCAACCTTAGCAGCTGCCTTAGACCAAGGCATGACCATTAACGAGATTAAGGCCGTTCTCGTCCACATTTACGCTTATTGTGGCTTTCCACGCAGCTTAACTGCCTTAGGTGTTTTTGAGGGCCTCCTTAAGGAGCGTGCTGCTGCCGGTACCGACGATATCGTCGGTCGTGAGCCAACACCAATTCCAGAGGGTACTGATATGTGGGCTCAGGGTGCTGAGGTACAGGGCGTGCTCACTGGTGGCCGTTTTACCTACACCTTTAGCCGTGATGCCGATGCCTTCTTAAAGGCCCACCTCTTTGGTGATGTGTTTGCTAACGATCTTCTGACCATGAAGGATCGTGAGATTGTCACCATCGCTGCCTTAACCAGCCTCCCAGCTCCAGCCCAATTGGTTAGCCACTTCGGCTGCAGCATGAACGTCGGTTGGACTGAGGCTCAGCTCAACGAATTCGTCAGCTACGTCACCAAGACTCTTGGTGCTGAGCAAGGCCAAATTGCCCGCAGTGCCTTAGATCAGGCTATCGCTGCCCGCAAGTAGTGGCTTAGTGGCTTAGCGGATAATGCAAAAGCGCCGAACAGCCGCTGTTTTCTGACGCCCAATCTCCTTACTTCCTAGCTTATAGCGGCTTGCTTTGTGACATCTCCTTGGTCACAGGCGGGCTCTATATCTCTATATTTTGGGCGGAGCCACAGCCTTTCTCTTGTGTTGGCTCTTAGGCTTAGGCGATATAGAAATGAGCAATAAGAGCAGAAAAATGGTCATTTTGCCTTGATGCATAAATGCTTATCTGACTTATAGCGACCAATACCCCACTCGTGAGAGTGGGGATAAGGTCGCATGTTTGGATAAAGTATTGCT
>CALXYZ010000077.1 GCA_944393075.1 uncultured Anaerobiospirillum sp.
GCTCAGAGTGTATTGAGCGCTGTGCTGAGATCGTCAAACAAAAGAAAAAGCAGTTTGTCGATAAAAGCGACCCTGATTACATCGATTTGGAGAACATCCCAACTCCTCACGAGATCGCCGCACACTTAGATCAGTATGTGATCGGCCAAGATGACGCCAAAAAGGTGTTGTCGGTGGCGGTTTATAACCATTATCAGCGCTTAAAGCACAGCGATAACGACTATGATGTGGAGTTGGGTAAGTCCAACATCTTAATGATTGGTCCTACTGGTTCTGGTAAGACCTTGTTGGTACAAACCTTAGCTCGCTTCCTCAACGTGCCTTTTGCTATGTCCGATGCTACCACCTTAACCGAAGCTGGTTATGTGGGTGAGGACGTGGAAAACGTGATTGTGCGTTTGCTCAACTCATGCAACGGTAATGTGAAGAAAGCCCAAAAAGGCATCATCTACATCGACGAGATTGATAAGATCGCCCGTAAGAGCGAGAACCCATCGATCACCCGTGACGTGTCTGGTGAAGGTGTGCAGCAGGCTCTGCTCAAGTTAATTGAGGGTACGGTGGCCTCCGTGCCTCCAACTGGAGGCCGTAAGCATCCAAATCAGGCTATGATCGAGGTGGATACCTCTCAGATCTTGTTCATCTGTGGCGGTGCATTTGATGGTTTAGAGAAGATCGTTGACAAGCGTTTGACCCAAAACAGTGGTATCGGTTTCGGTGCTGAGGTGAAGGGTAAGGACGAGCAGATGACCTTAACCGAGAAGTACCAGAAAGTTGAGCCTGATGATTTAGTGAAGTTCGGTATCATCCCTGAGTTTGTCGGTCGTCTGCCTGTGATCTCTGCTTTAGAGGAGCTCAACCGCGATCAATTAGTGCGCGTGTTGCGTGAGCCAAAGAATGCTGTGATCAAGCAGTATGAGACTATCTTCAAGTTTGAAGGTGTGGAGTTAGAGTTCACCGACGAAGCCCTCTTTGCTATTGCTGATACATCTATTGAGCGTCACACTGGTGCTCGTGGTCTGCGTTCGGTGGTGGAGAACATCTTGCTTAACACCATGTACGACATTCCATCTGTTGATGACGTCAAGAAGGTGGTGGTCGACGAGAATACCGTGCGCAACGGTACCGAACCAATCATCATCAAGAAAGGCGACAGTGAGGCCGCTAAGGTCTCTAACAGCTAGCTCTAGACTTAATCTCAAGTCAAGACAATTAAAGACAGGTTAAGACAGGTCAAGACAAGTCAAGACAAGTCAAGACAAGTCAAGACAGGTCAAGACAAGTCAGACGCGTCAAACATAAGAAGTTAAGTCCTGTGGTTAAGAGCTAGATAGGGGTAAGGCGCAAGCCTTACCTTAAATAAATGTGAAGAGAGCTTTGAAGCACGAGCTCATGCCCAAGACAGGGAGAGGTTTCAGAGCTCTTGTATCATTCATCCTCGTGCCTTATATAGCGGGTTTTTATGACAACTAGCGAAAACGGCAACAAGAGTGCCAGCAAAACTAAGAAGGCAGCTATCAGTGCTGCAAACAAGACTACTAAGCACCCTGCCACCAAAATGAGCAGTAGGAGCAAAAAGGTTACTGACGCTAAGGCTGCCGCTGCCGCTACCGCTACCAATAACGAAAAGGCAAATGCCTCAGTAGAGCAACAAGCTGTAGCCCCAGTGACCGAGGAGAGCGTTAAGGCTACTGTGACTGTCGCCGACGACAAGGATGCTGTCAGCACCGCTGCTGTTCCTGTGTCCAGCTCTAGCTTAAGCTCCAGTTCCAGTTTCAGCGCCAACTCTAAGTCAGGCTCTTCTGCTGCGGGCTCTAGTTCTAATTCTGGCGATGGTGTCGCTCAGAACGAGGAAAAGCGCACTGGCACTTATCCTCTGATTACTCTGCGCTCTATCATCATTACCCCTTCTGCAAACGTGCAGCTGATCGCTGCCCGTGAAAACACGGTCTTAGCCCTGCAAGAAGCCTTACATGGCAAGCAAGACATTGCCGTGTTCTCGCAATTAACTGAGAGCGATCTGCGTCCATCGCGTGATGATTTAGGTCGTGTTGGTGTGCTCGCCAAGGTCTTAAACGGCAGCTACAACGACAAAGAGCAGTACCGCGCTACTATTCGTGGCTATGAGCGTATCATCATCCGCCGTATCATCGACAAGCCAAGTGAGCAAGTGCGCCACGTTGAGGTCGAGTTTTTAAAGGAAGTTGAGGTCGACCCTGTAAGCCAGAAGCGCTACATCGATGCTGTGCGCGCAGCCTTAGACAACGCCTTAGAAATGCAGCAACAAGGTGGTCGCTCGGTTGTCGATAAGAGCATCCCACCTGAGATGATCACTGCTATTCGTGATGTGACCTCGTTAGGTAATCTCACTGACGGGTTAGCTCAGATCCTGATGCTCGCTTACTTCGACAAGAAGTACATCTTAGAGTGCGTCGATCCTATTGCTCGTGCTAAGGCTATCATCGCTTTCTTAAACAACTTCAGCTACAAGGCTGAGGTTGACAAGAAGATTGCAGAGGATGCCCGTGCTGCTATGGATCGCAGCCAGCGTGACTTCTACCTTGCCGAGCAGCTCAAGGCCATTAAGCGTGAGCTGAACTTAGGTGTCGACGATAGCAGCGATATCGAAGAGTATCGTCAGAAGATTTCGTCTTTAGATGCCCCAACTGAGGTAGTAGAGCGTCTGCAAAAAGAAGTGTCGCGTCTGTCGATGATGCCAATGAATACTGGCGAGAACTCGATGGTGCGCAACTACATCGACACTTTGCTCTCGATCCCATGGCGCAAGAGTTCAATGCTTAACACTGACCTCAACCTCGCCAAAGAGATCTTAGATCAAGACCACTATGGTTTGCATAAGGTCAAAGACCGCATCTTGGAATTTTTAGCCGTCCAAACCCGTCGTGATCGTGTCGATCCTCATGGTCAGATCCTGTGTTTAATGGGCCCTCCAGGTATCGGTAAGACCTCGCTGGCTAACTCCATTGCTAAGGCTACTGGCCGTAAGTACGTGCGAGTGGCTTTAGGTGGTATGTACGATGAGTCCGAGATCCGTGGTCACCGTCGTACCTACATCGGTGCTATGCCTGGTCGTATCATCCAAAGCATGATTAAGTGTGGCGTGGATAACCCTCTGTTCTTGTTGGATGAGATCGATAAGATATCCACCAACAACTACCACGGTGACATCTCGGCTGCCTTGCTTGAGGTGTTAGACCCAGAGCAGAACAAGTCTTTCAGCGACAATTACGTGGATGTTGACTACGATTTGTCGAAGGTGTTCTTCATTTGTACGGCCAACAGCTACTCGATTCCACCAGCACTGCGTGATCGTATGGAGATCATTGATTTGAGCAGCTACACCGCTGATGAGAAGTTCCACATTGCTCGTGAGCACTTGCTGCCAAAGCAGATCGTCAAGAACGCTTTAAGCACTGACGAGTTTGATATCACTGACGACGGTATTCGGCAGCTGATTTTGCACTACACCATGGAAGCAGGTGTGCGTAGCTTAGAACGTATCATCGCTGAACTGTGCCGTAAGACTGTCAAGGAGATGATGCTCCACCCTGAGAAGTCCGCCGCCGAGGCTATTGCTGCAGCTGGTGAAAAGGACGACAAGAATGGTGAGAAGACAGCCAAGTCTAAGGGCAAAGCCAAGGCTGATGCCCAAGAGGCTGTTGATGTTAATAGTGATAAGACCGATAAGATCGATCAAGTTGACGAGGTGGTCGTATCTGAGATCCCGTCGGCTGCTACCTCGCTTGATGGTGAGGATGCAGTGGTCGTTGCTACTGATCAGGTCGTGCCTGCTTCAGCCACTGACGCTGTTGCTACTGAGGCTACTGATGAGCCTAAGAGCAAGGTTAAGAAGGTGCAGTACCCTGAGAAGTTTAAGAAGGTAGTCTTAGGCGTTAAAGAGATCGAAAAACTGATTGGCCCTAAGCGCTATGACTACACCTCTAAGCTTAAGGACAATCGTGTCGGTGTGGTCAACGGTCTCTCGGTCAGCTCCGTCGGTGGCGATATGCTGCAAGTTGAAGTGGTGGCTAACGAAGGTAAGGGTTCGCACTTACTTACTGGCCAGTTAGGCTCAGTGATGAAGGAGTCGGTCTTTGCTGCTATTGCTTGGGTGCGCTCACATGCCCGTGAGTTCTCCTTAGCCCCAGACTTCTACCAGTATGTCGACCTCAACGTCCACTTCCCAGAGGGCGCCATCAAGAAAGACGGCCCATCGGCTGGTTCTGCTACCACTACCGCTATTGTGTCAGCCTTAACTGGTAATGCAGTGCGCTCTGATGTGGCTATGACAGGTGAGATCACGCTGCGTGGTGATGTGCTGGCAATCGGCGGCCTCAAGGAGAAGCTTTTAGCTGCCCTGCGTGGTGGTGTGAAGACCGTGTGCATCCCTCACGAGAACGAAAAGGATCTGTGGGATATTCCTGAGAACGTCACTACAGGCCTCAAGATCGTGCCAGTGAAGACCATTGATGAGGTGCTCGACATTGCTCTGGTCAAGAAGCCAAGCAAGTTCAAGCCAACCACCAATGAGCTCTGGACCTTAAAGGGTTACGAGGAGCGTGAGAAGAAGCGCAAGCTTCGTGACGAAGCTGAAGAGCGTAAGTTCACCATGGAGATCAAGGACGCTTCTGAATCAGGCGTCAAATCGATCAAGAACAACAATGGTGATGCTGAAGACGGCAATGCCGGTGGTGATGACGCTTCGCGTCCACGCCGTCGTCGCCGCGAGATGCAGCTTGAAATCACCAAATAATAAGGGCACAGCCAGCTCATCACTTCACTCTTGAGAAGCTGGCCAACCCTTAGAATCCTGAGAATCCTTTGGATATGAAGAGCTTGGTGCCTGAGCATCAGGCTCTTTTTGCATTTTGTAGGAAATCTGTTCTGAGCTTTGCTGTGCCATGCAGCATATGCACTTATAATTGTGGTGTAGATCGTTTGGCTAGTTGAGAAAGTCTGACCTAAATGGAGGGGCTAAAATGCAAGATGCAACCACAACCAATGCTGCTGTGCAGCCGCCTAGCAATAATGGTTCTGCCAAGCCTGCGCCTGATTTTCTAGCTCTTCCTATCTCTGTAGATAACTTCAGCAAGATTCGCCAAAAGGGCCTGATCTACGTCGATAAGACAGCTTTTATCGCGAACCTAGTTGCACTTCACCATCCTATTTTTATGGCGCGCCCGCGCCGCTTTGGCAAAAGCCTGTTGTGCTCCACCTTGGCCGATCTCTTTGCCAATGGCACCGAAAATTTCAAAGGTCTGGCTATTGAGAACCAATGGCATGAACCGCGTTACCTTGTGTTTCATATCAGCTTTGTTAAATGCCCTGCCGATGATAACGAAGCTAGCTTTCATAGAGCCGTATACAGCCTCATTCGCAGCAAATTTGAGTCTCCAGCCATCAGTAAATATCTGCAAGAAGCTAACGTCGACTTCGCCGAGTGCTTAAAGACAAGTGATGGGGATGCACGAATTCTATTTGCTGAGGTTCTTACCAAATACTACGAGAATACTGGCAAAGAGTTTGTCATCATCATTGACGAGTACGACCGTCTCATCTCAAATGCAATCAACAAACAGCAAGTGTTTGAGCAGCGCATCCACTGGTTCTCTGAGTTTTTCAGCATCATCAAGGGTTTTAGTGGTGACGGGTGTCTACGCTTCTTGTACATCACTGGTGTAACCCGTTATCAACATACAGGTATTTTCTCTGGCTTTAATGGCTTCAAAGATTTCAGCTTCGATGATGGGTACGGGGCTCTGTTTGGCTATACCGAAGATGAGCTGAGACGATATTTTGGAGCATATATTGAGTATGGCGCTAGGCTGTTTGGCATGTCTTTCGATGACTACCTCAATTGCTTGCGCCACGAGTACGATGGCTACTGCTTCGAAGGTACGGAAGACGATGAAGATGTTGTTGTAACAGATACAGCCAAGTCGACCGAGGTAACAAAGGTATATAACCCATGGTCGATTTTGAACTCATTGTATGCCCTGTCTGCCAAGAGAGTGTCTCTTGCTAAAGTCATGGATCGCTTTTGGGTAGGAACAGGATCAGAATCGAGCTTTCTGGTGAATTTTATTGGCAGTTTACTGCGTGGCGTAGATAAGGAAAGTGCACTGCAGCAGTTCTTGTCTTTTCTCAGCACTGATCTGACTGCAGACTTTTCCCTGAACACATCTTTGCTCTCTGTAACAAGCTCACCTTATACCGCAAATTTTAGTACGGCTACAGATCTCGTAACGGCTTTTAGAGTGGCAATGGTGCAAGCTGGTTACTACACCTTAAAACAGCTTTCCCCTAGCGAAGAACAGGCACTGAAAAGTGCTGGTGAATTCTACTGTGTTGATGGCACGACTCCGTTCTTCCTCACTGTGCCTAACCATGAAGTAGAAACGTATTTGCACTATTGGTTTTGGCCCAACATCTCGACTTTCATCGCACACGAACTCCGCGAGATTCTTGCTGACAAGAGGATAGAGTTTGTTGCTCTGCTCAAAGAGGTGTTCTCAGGCGACCCGCAGCA
This sequence comes from uncultured Anaerobiospirillum sp., assembly GCA_944393075.1. Taxonomy (GTDB): domain Bacteria; phylum Pseudomonadota; class Gammaproteobacteria; order Enterobacterales; family Succinivibrionaceae; genus Anaerobiospirillum. Next base: position 6,551 of record CALXYZ010000077.1, read on the forward strand.
ATTGCTCTTAGCAATTAATGAGTTGTTGATCGCAATTGGCTATGACAACCAACTGGCCTTTAGTGCTGAAGTCGCTTTGCGTGATCTTCTCGCTTCGTGGCTGATCTTGGCTTTTGTTATCCAAGATGCGAAAAATGTGTACTCCATCGTGCAAGATGTTATTGAGGAACGGCACGGATCCCTGGGCCGTTCTGATATCTTTATTGCAGGTAAGCTCAACAATGCTGTCTTAGAGTTGAAGCTCGACAAGATCGACTCTGAAGATAGTCTTAAGGTAAAAGAGTCTTACGATAAGACCATGCAAGAGGCTATCGATCAGATTCACAGCAAGCGCTACTACGACAAGGCACCACGGCGTAACACCCTGTGCTATGCAGTGGTCTTTTCGCAAAAAGAGCGTCGTGTAGTGCGCGTGGCCTTCTTTGAGCATAGTGTGCAAGACCACAACTCGAAATTAGCGGTAGCAAAGAATGTCGTCGAAGCGGCCCCAACTGTCGCCTCAATCGCGGTAGCGGACTCTAGCACCACGTCAACAGAGTAAGCGCAGGTGTAGTAACAGGTTTAGAAAACCGTAAGCACTGTGATGAGACCAAAGAGCGTAAGTTCACCCTTAATAAGGGCCCAGCCAGCCCATCACTTCACTTTGAGGAGCTGGCCAACCCTTAGAGATAAGAAGAGCTTGGTGCCTAAGCATCAGGCTCTTTTTGCGTTTTGGAGGGAATTGTTGGGTATGCTCCACCGAGCATTCAAGCGCATGCAATGCACGCATGCATACATAGCTTGAGGGCTCGGTGGGGCGGCTGCGCGCAGTTGCGCGCAGCGGCAGCAGCAGCTGCGGGCGCGGGAGCGCGGTTAGCGCTGCAGCGTAAAGATGTTTTGCAGCTTGTCTAAAGCTGCACAGAGCGTGTCGTTCTTTTTGGCAAAGTGGAAGCGGATGTAGTTGTTGATGTTCTCTTTAAAGAACGAAGAACCAGGTACCGCACCAACGCCCACTTTTGCAGCTAAGTCTTCGCAGAACTTGAGGTCACTGTCGTAGCTAAATTTGCTGATATCAACAAGCACATAGTACGCACCCTGTGGCTTGTAGTACTCAAGGCCGATGTTGTCTAAACCAGAACAGAAGAGTTCACGTTTTTGTGTGTATTTTTGCTGCAAGTCAGCGTAGTAGCTGTCTGGCAGAGTCAGACCGGCAATCAGAGCCTCTTGCAGAGGTGCTGCTGCACCGACGGTGAGGAAGTCATGGACTTTGCGCACTGCATCGATGATGTGGGCAGGTCCTTGCACATAGCCTAAACGCCAGCCAGTAATGGAGTAGGTCTTGGAGAACGAATTGCACACTAAGGTGCGCTCTTGCATGCCCGGCAGCGTCGACAAGTAGGTGTGCTTGTGTGGTGCGTAGAGGATGTGCTCGTAGACTTCATCAGTGATCACAAAGGCGTTGTACTTCTGCACAATGGCAGCAATGGTTTGCAGTTCCTCAAGGCTGAAAACCTTACCGCATGGGTTTGATGGGTTGCAGAGAATCAGAGCTTTCGCACCGTCGATGAATGCCTGCTCTAAAGCCTGTGGATCAAAGTCAAACACAGGTGGACGTAGTGGCACGTAGATTGGCACCGCATCGCACAGAATAGTGTCTGCTCCGTAGTTCTCGTAGAAAGGCGAGAAGATCGCGACCTTTTCGCCAGCATTGACGGTGGCGAGAACCGAGGCCATCATAGCTTCGGTTGAGCCGCAGGTGATCACAAGTTCAGCGTTAGGGTCGACCTTTTGCCCTGAGAAGTGCTCAATCTTGGCGGCTAAGGCCTCGCGGACGTTTTGTGCACCCCAAGTCACAGCGTATTGATGTGGGCCAGTGTGAGCGACTTGAGCTAAGCGATCGAGGAGTTCTTGCGGCGGATCAAAGTCTGGGAAGCCCTGTGAGAGGTTAATGGCATTGTGCTGTAAGCACACACGGGTCATACGGCGGATGACCGAGTCGGTAAAGGTTGCAGTGCGAAGTGCAGCTTGCATGGTGTATGTCCTTTGAGGGCGGCCTCATACAAAGTCAGGCTTGCCCTGATGTTTGTCTTGTTGTTCTGTGCGTGGCTTAGGCCTATGCCTAGACAAGGCCTAGGCAAGGCCTAAACATAGGCTCAAGCCTTGCTCTAAGCGGTGTAGCCGCTTTGTGGGTTGAAGAGGTTCTGCGGATCTAAGGCATGCTTCACTAGGCGCATAAGCTCTAGCTCGGTGTCGTTGACCTCTTGCAGGAAGTATTTGCGCTTGTGGCGGCCAATACCATGCTCAGCAGCAATCTTGCCATGCAGCTGATAGACGCGACGGTAGAGCTTCGAGAGCACTACATCTAAGGTCTGTGGCCAAGCCTCTACTGGAAGATCATCCTTGAGAATGCATAGGTGCACGTTACCGTCACCAGCATGACCAAAGGCTAAGATACGCACGCCGGTCTCGGCACTGAGCTCTTCTAAGTATTCCACAAAGCTGGCAATGTCACTTAGTGGCACTACTGTATCAACTGGCTCCCAAATGCCTGAGGCTTGCACAGCCTTGGCAAGGGCAGCGCGGATCGTCCACACATTGTTAGCTACAGTAGGGTCTTCAAGTGGCAGAAACTCAATGCTGTGGCTGCTAGCAAGCACTTCGTGACAGCGCGTGAGTTTGTCTTGCAGCTCGCTCTTAGGGCCATCAAAGGTGATGACTAAGTAGGCGATACTGTTTGGCAGAGGGAAGTTCTGTTGGACAAAGCTCTCGCCAAAGGCAATGACCTTTTTCTCCACAAACTCAATGGCTGTAGGTGCTAAGTTAGCCGCATGCAGATCATTGACTGCGGTGATTGCCTCTTTCAGGCTACTAAAGCCCACTAAAGCATGAGCAGTGGCCTCGGGCTTGCTGATAAGACGCAGCAGACACTTGGTGATTACACCTAAGGTGCCCTCAGAGCCAATAAGGAGCTGCTTAAGTGGTAGACCGGTGGCGTCTTTGAGGCACTTGGAACCTAAGAACACGGTCTCACCTGTGGCGGTGACGACTTCTAAGCCTAAGACAAAGTCACGAGTCACACCGTACTTGACGGCACGCATACCCCCAGCGTTGGTGGCGATGTTACCGCCAATGGTGGCGCGCTTTTCGGCTGGATCAGGTGGGTAAAATAGGCCACGCTCTTCGACATATTGCTGCAAATCGCACAGCAGTACACCAGGTTCAACCAAGATGGTGCGGTTTTCTTCATCGAGCTCTAAGATGCGGTTGAGGCCTGACACATCAAGCACAATACCACCATGAGGAATGGTAGAGCCAACAAGGTTGGTGCCGGCACCACGAATGGTAATTGGCTGGTCGTGGGATGCGGCAAACTTCACGACAGAGCCGACTTCAGCGCCAGAGGCTACCTTGACGTAGGCCTCGGCAAAGCCGATATCTTGGCCGATGAAGTCACTCAACAGATTAGGGCTGATATCAGAGCCTAAGAGCACCGTACCTCCATCGACTAATAGCTCTTTGAGCTGCAACAACTCTTGCTCTCGTGTTGCCATAGTTCTTTTCTCTCCTTTGTGTGTTTATTGGGTGCTGAGGGTAGCAGTGTATTAGTGGTGGAGTTTGTGGGCGTAATGATCGCCAAGCCACTGCACTAGCTGCACGAAGAGCACGAGAATGATGATGGTAAAGAGCATGACGCCGGTTTCGTAGCGGTAATAGCCATACTGAATGGCGATATTACCGATACCACCGCCGCCCACCATGCCTGACATAGCCGAGAAACCAATGAGGCTAATAAAGGTTACGGTAAAGCCGCGAATTAAGCTTGGGGCGGCCTCTTTGAGCAACACATCAGTAATGATGAGGCGTTTGTTAGCACCTGAGGCTACTGCCGCTTCAATCACACCGCTGTCGACTTCTTTTAACGATCCTTCCACTAAGCGGGCATAGAAGGCGATAGCGCAGATCGAAAGCGGTACCGCGGCGGCTACAGGTCCGATCTTGGTGCCGGTTAAGGCAAAGGTCAGAGGCAGCGTAAAGACCACCAAAATAATGAAAGGAATCGAACGCACTACATTGACGATGGTGCCTAAGACCTTGTTTAAGGTGGCGTGGTAGAAGAACTGCTTATGGGCGCTTAAGTAGAGTAAAAGACCCAAGATCAGTCCAAAAACCAAGCCTAAAAACAGCGAGAGACCGAGCATGATTGCTGTCTCATAGAGAGCTTTACCGAGCTCACGCTGCAAGATTTGAAGTGTACTATCCCACATCTTATTGCTCTCCTGAGGTTGCGGTATTGGTGGTCTCTGCGCGGTCAGCGGCACTAGTGCTGACCCCAGAGCCGGTACCGGCGTTGCCGCTGCCGCTGGCACTGGTACTGGTACTGGCATCAGCGGTATTAGTGTCGTCATCAAGGCCTAAGACGTGCCACTGAGCCTGAGCCAAATTCAATGGTGAGGTGGTCTCGTCCTTGATCAAGGTGACTTGGGTACGGCTTTGTAGGTACTCCAAGATCTGCTCACGCGGTGCTTTGGCATTGCGGATGGAGATGATGAGGTTACCTAAAGGCTTACCACCGATGTACTCCACGCGACCGCCTAAGATGCTGATGTCAGCATCAAAGTGTTTGATGACGGCCGCAATCACGCTCTCGTAGGCATGCTCCTCTTTGTAGGTGATCTCATAGAGATTGCTCTCACTTGCCAAGAGTTCTGCTGGCAGCAGTGCCGCATCATGCTTACGAATCAGGGCACGGCCAAATTCGCTCTGTGGACGGGCAAAAAGCTCGTAGGTGGTGGTATTTTCAACCACCTTACCGTTGGCCATCAGCGCAACTTTATTAAATAGCTTCTTGGCGACCTCCATCTGGTGGGTGATAAAGAGCACGGTCAGGTTGCGCTCTTGTTTGAGGCGTTGCAGCAGAGCAATGATCTCTGAGGTGGTGTCTGGGTCTAAGGCTGAGGTTGCCTCATCGCACAATAAGATCTCAGGATCATTGGCTAGGGCGCGGGCGATAGCCACACGCTGCTTCTGACCGCCAGATAAAGATTGCGGAAAGACCTTTTCTTTACCTAAGAGACCGACGCTATCTAAGAGCTCAGGCACCTTTTGCTTGATGGTTTGTGCATCGACGCCCTTTGCCTTGAGGTTAAAGGCGACGTTATCAAAAACCGAAGCGTTACCAATGAGGTTAAAGTGCTGGAAGATCATGCCAATGCGCAGACGCAGAGCCGACAGTTCGCTGGCGCTTAAGCGCTCACTGACCTCAGTTTCACCGACAAAGACGCGACCTGAAGTCACTGGTTGCAGCAGGTTGACGGTGCGTACTAAGGTCGACTTGCCAGCACCCGACTGACCTAACACACCAAAGAAGTCACCGCGCTCTACCTGCAAGCTGACGTTATCGACAGCAGTAAATGGTGCCTTATTCTTATCGCCAGGGAAGCGTACCGTGACCTGATCAAAGCGAATCATGGTTACTTAGCCTCGCTTGCTTGATCTTGAGCGCCAGCATCGGTTTCAATAGCAGGGCTTTCATCAGTGGTAGCAGTGGCAGTAGTAGTGTCTTGCACTTCGTTCCACCATGCAGGGCGAGTAAAGGCATCAAAGACCGAGTTGTTCTCAATGGCCTTTTTATAGGCAACAGAGTGTACAGTCTTGAAGAACAGCTCCTTTAAAGCTGCATCACCTTGGCGGATAGCAATGACGTTTTTGATGTCCTCTTGCACATTCTCAACACCTAAGGCTTGGTGGTAATCAAGCTTGGCGGCGTAGGCGTAGTTACCAGGGATAAAGCCTAAAGTGACGCTATCTAAGGAGCGTGAGATCTGAGCAGCCTCCATTGGGACAAACTCCAGATTGTATGGGTTGTCTTTGATGTCAGCGACGCTAGCTTTGTTCTCGTCAGCAACCTCGTTTAAGGTGATGATGCCTAAGTCACGAGCAAGGCGCAAAGCACGAGCTAAATTGACGGCATCGTTAGGCAGGGCTACTTGGCCGTCTTCTACGCTCTTGAGCTCCTCAAAGTTCTTCACTTTCTGGCTAAACACACCCATGCCTAAGGTAGGGACATTGGTTGCTGCCTCAAGCTTCTGGCCTTGTGTCTCCACGATGTTGTTGAGGTAGGAGGCATGCTGCATGAGGTTAGCATCTAAGTCACCACCATCTAAAGCGAGGTTAGGCTGCACATAGTCGGTAAACTCAACCACAGTCACGGTGTAGCCTTCCTCTTTGAGGATTGGGGTAATGGTGCTCTCGATCATGGTGCCGTATGGACCAGGGCACACACCGATCTTAAGCTCCTTAGCGACGGTAGTGGCACTATCACCACCTGAAGCAGCTGCAGTGGAGGCAGTAGTCTTACTGCTGTCATCGCCACCACAGGCGGTTAAGACCAAGGCAGAAGCTGACAAGAGGGCAACGAAAAATGGGTGCTTAATCATTTGTATTTCTTCCTAAAACGCAAAACAAAGGCAAAAACGCCAAATCTGAGGGCAAAGTGCCAAAAAAGCTAAAAACGCCAAAAAAGCCAAAAGCCAAAGCTAACAGGATCGATGTTGTAAGTCCTACCTCACCGCATATCACCGCAGGATTACTGTTTGGTTGGAGTGACTGTCGCCTCGTGGTAAAGAGAGGTGAGGAGACAAGTCTTGTAGTCCTAAAGTCATGTAATCGCTATGGAGAGACAAAGGTTGTGGGCTAAAGAGCTACCGCAGAGCCATTAAGACCAACTTGACCAACTAGACCCAGTAGCACCATAAGACCAACAGATACAGTTGGGGTAGGTTAGTTAGGTCAGGCTAGGCAATGCTAACCAGACTAGATTGGGCTTGGGGCTATGGCGAGCGAGTAAGTGGCAACACTAAGCCTACGAGTGTTTGTCTACAAGCAGTGGAGAGGGATTAAGGTGCGCAAGGCGCAAGATTGCGGTTATGCCATGGCTGGCATACGCATGGAGGAAGGCATGGAAGCGAGCATGAGAGAAGTGCCGTGAGCAGTTGGGGCAGCAACAGCTAAGCCAGTAGAGTTAGCACTAAGATCGTGCGCTAATTGAAGCAAGAGCGTGGTTCTCATGATCGTCTCCTTTAGCGATATCTGGTGGAATGGACTCGATGTTTGTTCGATTGTTAGCTTGGCAACACTTGTGTCTACATGGTCTACATGGTTTACATGACAGCTTTGACAGCTCTATGAGCATTGGGGCTGTAGAGCTTCTGCGCGTGCGGTTGCTTTTTTCGCAGGCGCTCACAAGTGATGTTTTCTTTGCCATCTATATTCGTCGACTTTGTAGGTATGGTCAATCGAAGGAGCGTGGTTTTAGCGAAAAATGACGCGTTTTGGGGCAAAATTAGGAGCCTTTTATTTATTTTGGGGCACATTTTGCGCTGCCGTGGTGAGATTTTGCGCGCTTGGGTAGGGCGTTCCATTCATATGCGAACCTTATCACAGAACTAAAACCTCTCAAGATTGGTTCGCTTATCTGTAGGAG
>CALXYZ010000078.1 GCA_944393075.1 uncultured Anaerobiospirillum sp.
GTTAGAATTGGCAGATAAAGGAAAGTAAGCGCGAGCAAAATGATCACACCACGCATAATCGTGGCACGACGCTGACGCATATTTCTTAACTTTTGCGCAGTGCTACTTGCGAGCATAGATCTTCTCCTGCTCCTTGCGCTCAATCTTGTAGAAGAGCACGATTGGAATAACCAAGATGATGAGCATGATGATGGCCACAGCGCAGGCTAAAGGCCAATCGCGGTTGTTGAAGAACTCTTGCCACAGGATACGACCAATCAAGATCGAACCCTTGCCGCCTAAAAGCTCTGGGATGACGTACTCACCAATTGCTGGGATGAAGACCAACATGGAACCGGCAATAATACCGCTCTTGGTTTGTGGAATGAGGGTATTAAAGAAGGTCTTGATTGGTTTGCATCCTAAGTCATAGGCGGCCTCAATCAAGCTGTAATCGACCTTCATCAACGCCGAGAACAACGGCAACACCATGTATGGTAGATAGCAGTAAACGATACCGATATACACGGCCGCATCAGTCTGTAAGATCTGGATTGGCTGATCGATGATGCCTAAAGCCATCAACACATCGTTTACCAAGCCATCGCGCTTTAAGATGGTCATCCATGCATACAAACGCACCACAAAGGAAGTCCAGCTAGGCATGATCACTAACATGAACAGCACGTTGCGCATGGCTGGCTTGGCGGTGGCTAAAGCCCAAGCAATAGGATAGCCAATCAACAAGCAGAACAGGGTCGAGAAAGCGGCCACCTGCAGTGACTTTAAGTAGGAGCGGATGTAGGTACCTTCAGGGTCAGTGAAGATATAGGTGTAATTCTCCAGATGCAAAATGATTTGCATCGCTCCTTCTTCAAAGGTCACGAGTGGTGAGTAAGGCGGAATAGCAATCGCCGACACCGACAAACTGATCTTGAAGATGATCAGAAATGGGAGGAGGAAGAAGAGGATCATCCACAGATATGGCACGAAGATCAGGGCGTAGTCGCGCCAAGTATTATGATGACTACTCATCTTAGTATCACTCTTGTTGTTGACGCGCTTTGCGACCAAAGCACGTCTCATAAAACTCAGATTAGAGCTTAATCCGGTCGACATTGTTCCTGAAAATCCTAATTCTCTAGGTCACGGTTGTCTAAAAATAAGAAGCCCGTGCGGTAGTCTTACCCACCCAAACTTGCGTTGGGGTGGGATCGGAGCTCCCAGCGCAGCGCTGCATGACACAGTGCTAAGCGCTGGGGCGGGAGACGGTCTAACGCTGCTAAGCTAGCGCTCGCTTGCTTGCGTGCTTGCCTGCTCGCGGGCGTGCGTTAAATCGTCAGAGCGATACAGGAATCAGGATCCCAGCTTAAGTAGACATGATCGTCCCAAGTTGGCAGACCTTGCTTGAAACGGTCGACATTTGGCAGGGTCGAAGTGATCACACGGCCGTTGCTCAACTTGACATAGTAGATCGAGATGTCTCCTAAGTAGGCAATGTTTTCCACCACACCTTCACACCAATTAGTGTTTTCCTCTGGGCGCTCATGCGAGATATAGAGCTTCTCTGGGCGCAGAGCGATGATCAGTGGCATGCCGTCGGCTAAGTCCATATCGTGGCTTAACTCAATTAAGTGGTTGAAGTCACGAGCCTTGATTAAGGCTTGGTTAGCACTGGAGGTCACTAAACTACACTCAAAGATATTCACCGAGCCAATGAACTCAGCGCAGAAACGGCAGTTAGGGTTCTCATAAATCTCACGTGGGCCGCCGATTTGGATGAACTCACCACGATCCATAATAGCAATACGGTCGGCCATGGTCATGGCTTCTTCTTGATCGTGAGTCACCATGAGGCAGGTCACGCCCACGGAGTTGATGATGTCAACTAACTCTAAGCGCATCTGCTCACGCAGCTTCTTATCTAAAGCACCCATAGGCTCGTCTAACAGGAGCAGACGTGGCTCTTTTGCCAGTGAGCGAGCCAAGGCAACACGCTGACGCTGACCACCAGAGAGCTGGTATGGTTTGCGGTCAACGTAATCTTCCATGTGCACTAAGCGCAGCATGCGGTCGACGCGCTCTTTAATCTCAGCTTTTGGCAGCTTGCTTTGCTTTAAACCGAAAGCGATGTTTTGGCCCACAGTCATGTATGGGAACAGAGCGTAAGACTGGAACATCATGTTCACAGGGCGCTTGTATGGAGGGACGCCAATTAACTCTTGATTGCCCAACATAATGCTGCCGGAGGTTGGGGTTTCAAAGCCGGCTAACATGCGCAATAAGGTCGACTTGCCGCAGCCAGAGGAACCTAAAAGCGCAAAAATCTCACCTTCGTAGATGGTCAAATCAACCTCATCCACAGCAGTGAAGTTATCAAAGCGCTTAGTGAGCTTCTTGATGGTCAAGATAGGCTTCTTGTTTTGCTCAGCAGGAGATGGCTTTTGACCTGGCAGCTCGCCTGGGCGGTGGGTAGTGCCGCTTTTAGCTCCCGTTTTCACTGCGCTTGAGGCCATAGTCGTAGCTGTGCTGGTGCCACCTTGGGCAACAGATGGGTTGAAGGTGGTAGCTGCATTAGGTGAAGTATTGGCACTAAGAGGCGCACGAGCCTCTTTGGCGGCGGCATTAGCCACCTGTGACTCAGTAGTGTGTTCCACTAAAGTTATATCCAAATTCAGACACAAGATGGTCGGTACGTCGATACAAGGACTTAGGCGCAAGCTAAACCTAAGGTAAGACACTATTAAGGCACTAGACATTAGATGCTAATGGTGTGGTACCAGAGCTAGCCTGAGCAGATACCGACAAGCTTAGTAGCCTACCTTAGCGCCCTTTTGTTAAAACTAAGCTTTGATCTTTAATTTACAGATCACTGATCTAACTTAGCTGTCTTGACAGTTACACTGCTAGCTCTTGAGGCGTCATTGGTATAGAAGTGTTGGTGACCATACTCCACAGGGCCAGATGACTTCTAACTACACGGCTCTACTTGCATCAAGCACTCAGAAAACTCGCTAGACAACGAGAACCAAAAAATTTCCGCTATCTTACTAGACTTTATGAGTAAGTGCGCAAATTTTTCAGATTTTATGGACACTGTGGCGGCCTCATGCTCGTAAAGCCCTAACCATGGGGGCTAACGCCACTTTGGGTCATGGATCAAAATGTCTGATGAGTAGAACTAGCGCACTACTGTGGGTCATATAGAGAAAGAAGAGCGAGCTGTGCGTACAGCAAACGGGTTTGGCAAGTTCAAACGCTTCTAAAAGAGGCTGCTTAAGTATAAACCTACAGGGGTTAATGCCTTATGGTACAAGGGCTAGAGGCTGATTTGCGCTGTACGCACAGCTCTAAGAAGAGCCACTTGCCAGCTAAAACCACTAGCAAGTGGTGGGCACTGGCAACTTACAATAGCCGAGTTACCGAGCTCCGAGCTCCGAGCTGCAGCGCTGCGCTGTACTGCACGGTACGGTACGGCGCAGCATAGTGCTGCATGGCACAGTGCTAGTTGTTGGTTGGTGGGCGGCGGTAGGAGTGGTGTCTGTAGGTGTAGGCAGTGGTGTAGATAACCTCACAGGCTTTGGCATCTAACTTGACGTAACTGCCTATGGCCTCGCCTGCTTCAAGGTGCAGATTCTCCACTAACTCCACCACATCGACCATTGGCAAGCCCATTTCTGCAAAGTTTTGTGGCAAACCAACGCGGTGCAGGAAGCTGCGAAATTCTAAGATGCCTTTGCGCGCGGTGGCTGCTGGGTCATCAAAGTTTAAAGCCACACCAAAGACGCGGTTGGCAAATTGGGCCATGCGCATCACGTTATGGTGGAGACAATAGTCCATCCATGCAGGGATTAGCACGGCTAGTCCCTGTCCGTGGTCACTGTGGTAGCGCGAGGAGAGCTCTAGCTCTAAGATGTGCGGCGACCAATCAACCTCACGGCCTAAGCTGCACATACCATTTTGCGCCAAGCTACCGGCTAGCATCAAGTTAGCTCTAGCCTCGTAATCATTAGGATCTTCGAGGGTGCGCGGTAGGATGTTGACGATAGTACGCAAAATACCTTCGCACAGTTCGTCTGTGACCTGCACGTTTTGGGTGTTGGTGAAGTAGCACTCAATGACGTGGGCAATCATATCCATGGCACCAATGGCGGTGGCCTTTGGTGTTAGGTTGAGGCTGAGCTCTGGGTTTAAGATGGCAAAGCGCGGCAAAAAGGTTGGGCTGCTTTTTTGAAATTTACGGCTTTTACCACCAATCTCGTGCGAGAGTATGCAGGTAGTAGAGCACTCTGAACCGGCATCGGTGGTGGTGACGATAGCTCCTAGTGGTAGGCTGCGTACTGGCTCGCGGAGGCCACTGAAAAAGTCCCAGAAATCGCCATTGTATAAGGCGCCTGCACTGATGGCTTTGGCGCTGTCGATGACCGCACTGCGTCCAATGGCTAAGATAAAGTCGATTTGCTCTTTACGGCAAAAGTCGATGCCCTGATACACCAGCGCAGTGGTTGGGGTTTTGGCCACTCCACCTAACTCAAAAAACTCTAATCCGGCACGGTCTAAGGAGCGCTTAATACGGTCTAAGAGGTCGGGCTTGCGCATGGCATCAGTACCGTAGTGCAAGAGTACACGTCTTCCGCCTTCAAATTTGACCAAAGAGCCAACTTCATTCTCGCGGCCACGCCCAAACATCAGAAAAGTACGGCGCTGGTAATCAAAGTTTTGCATCAAAAATCCTTAGAAATTGGTGCTGACAACTAAGCCCAAGCAGGCCTGGGCTTAGGCTAGCTATTTGCCGCGAACCACAATGGTTGTTGGGACGCTCGCATCCTTTTGGATGCGCTTAAATGTCGTGCTCATCGACTGTTCAGCAGAGCGCGCTAGAGCTTGAGTCGAGCCCTCAATGGCAGTGGGAGCAGTTGGGGCTGGAGCAGGCTGTGGCTCATTGCGCTTTAGTAGCGAACTAGCCTGATCTGCGGTAATGCGCTTGCTGACCACCATAGCACCGCCCTGCGAGTACACCACCTCATTGCGCTGAGTACGACGCTTTGGAGTCTTGGTAGCAGCACTTGGAGTACGCAGAATACGCACGCTAGGGTTAGAGGAGGTCAGAGTCTCCATTTGCATCTGTGGCTGTTGAGCTTCTTGACGTTTAGCACCACCACGTCTAATGGTACCGACTACAGCTGTAGTTGGGGTGTTGATGCTAGTGGTGGTGGACGCAGTGGTGCTGTTAGCCGTAGCACGACCGCGACGTGATGTCGAGGTGCTGCTGCCGCTGTTACTACCACTATTGCTAGAGCTACTGCCGCTAGCACCAGCACCAGCACTAGCACTAGCACTCGCGCTAGCACCATTGCCTGATGCAGTGTGGGCTGACTTAGTATCATTGTTCTTGATGATGTTAGTCAGCTGATCTGGATCGTAGTTTAAGATTCCACCTTGGTCTGTAAGATCGATGTAGCTACCAGCACGCTGTGGCTTGTGTGGGACTGGGGCTGGGGCACGATCACCGCTAGCAACTTGGGCTTGAGCAGTTTGTGAACTACTATTGGCGCTACCACTTTCCGCACCGCTGCTACTAGCACCCTTGTTGGTTGCGTCAGCTGCGGCTGAAGCCGCAGCCGATCCTGAAGTAGAAGTAGGTGGCACAGCACTAGAGCCACTGTCATTGCTGCTGCTACCGTTAGTATTGTTATTGGCAGCGGCTGCAGCTGCTGCGGCGGCACGTGAGCGCATTTGCTTGCTAGCCTCTAGGCGCGACTCGGTTTCACCCATCAGACCACCGGCACCAGCACGAGCTGGGGTCATATTAACCGTAGTGCTCGATAAACTCTCCTCACCATACATAGCACGGCGTAAGGCGGCACGACGCTCACTTAAGCTGCTATTAGTGCTGGAATTATCAGTAGCTGAGCTTAGAGTGGTCTTTTTAATAAAGCTACCGCTAGTAGCGATACGGCGACGCTCGCCGCTAAAGCGGGAGCGTAACTTAGCAGCATGATCCTCTTCGCTCTCACGGCGCTGCATTCCTTGTCTATAAGCATTGACGCTTTGGGTGTAGCTTGTAGCATGTTGTTGCTGCTGTGGAGCCAGAGCCTGCATTTGTGGCATAGGCTGAGGCTTAGGCTGAGGCTGAGCTTGACGCTGTAAGTGAACGGCAGCAGCGCTAGTAGCAGCCTGAGCTGATGCCGGAGCGGCGGTTGCAGCTGGGGCTGGCATTGGCTGGCGTGGCTGATAGTATTTGTAGCTATCTTCTAAGGCGCTACCTAAGAGTCTGTTGATAGCAGCTGCATCACGTGCCGAAATGTTACCCATAGCACGCTGATCGGCGGCACGAGCTTGAGCTTCAGCTTCAGCTTGGTCGCGGGCAGCCATAGCTGCTAACGCTGCATTAGCCTCGTCCTCGTCATCGTACAAGAGCTTGGCAAAGGCTTGAGCAGGGTCGAGCTTCTCTAATTGCTGCTCATTAGCATAGCTGTCGCCGCTTGGGGCAGCGGTGCTAGTAGCAAGCTCTAAGAAAGCACTCTCTTGAGCGATAGCATCATCAGCGCTGTGGATGTCTTGGCTGACTAAGGCTTGTAAGTCTTCTAAGTGCTGTTGTTCTGGAGCGGAGCTACGAGCCTTAGTTGCAGTCTTAGCTGTTGCCTGCGCAGAAGCTGAGTCAGGGGCAGAAGCTGGGGCTTGGGCTGGGATTGAGACTGAGACTGAGGCTGGTGTTGCAACAGCGTCCGCAGCGGCATCAGTGGCAGCATCTAGAACAGAGGCTACTGTAGCTTGAGAGGTGGATTGAGACTGTTGCTGTGTTTGTGGCTGAGTCTGAGCTTGGTCTTGAGCCTGAGCTTGAGCCTGAGCCGTAGCACTTGACTCTAATAAGCTGCGGTCGACCTCCACATTGATGGCGTTAGCGTAGACACCATCTGCTAAAGGCAGACCATTGTCTGGGTACTGCTTTGGCTGATCAATGGTGGCTAGTTTGTTTTGATCAATGCGCTCCTTAAGCGAGCTTGCCATTAAGGTGGCTACACGCTCAGGTGAGACCTCATACTCTATGGAGCTGTCAGTAGCAGCCGTACTCTCAGTAGCGCTGGATTGATCTTTGACATCCTTAGCTGGAGCGGCGCTCTTGGTGTCAGCACTTTCTTTTTCCTTGAGCAGCTGCTCTAAGTTGAGATCAGAGGTTGCCTCTTGAGGCTTAGCTTCAAGCTCAATGGTCTTAGTCTTAATGTCCTCATCGTGGCTACCAGCTAAAGCGGCAATAACCTCATCAGTCTTGCTGTCAGAAGCGGTATCCACATCTTCTTTGACGATAGCATCAAGCTCACGCTCTAAGGCTTCATCAGCAGCCCCCTTGTCTTCATCTTGAGACTCAGTCTTTTCGGCAGTGGCCGCATTGGCAGTGGCAGTAGCATCTGTAGCGGCAAGAGCCTTGTCCTCATTCTTGCTCTCAATGGTGCTAGTCTCAGCAGATGCTGCGGTAACGGTCTCTAGCTTGCTCTCGGTAGCCTTAGTAGCGGCTGCAGTTGCAGCCTCAGCAGGAGCTGTAGAGTCCTTAGTATCTGTAGTGCTGCTAGCAGTTACAGGGGTAGCAGCTTGAATATTAGCAGCAGGGGCGGCGGTGCTAGCCTTTGACTCTGGTGCAGGCTCGGGCTGTTGTGCTTGTGTTTGAGCCTGAGTCTGAGCATGGGCTTGTACAGCTGGATTCTCAATAGATGAGAACAGAGTTGGCTCTTGCTCGTCTAATGGATCGGAAACGTCAACATGCTGTGTGCCATTGACAGGATTAAAGACTGGCTCTTTCTTGTCATGGTGGTTGTGGTGTGGTTGTGGCTTAGAGTGAATCTTGTCTAAGGTCGACTTGATGTCGATCTTGTGGAAGAACGAGCCAATGCGCGATACGGCCACATCCTTAAAGTGATTGATGCTAGCGCCAATTTCAGCGGCGGTGTTGTGCACCTTGTCGGCAGTATTGTCGACAGCGGGGGCTACGGTAGAGTCAGCCTTATCGCCAGCTTGCTGCTGCTCATAGCTATCAGCACTGGCACTGGTGCTGGCCATAGCGCTAGCAGCGCTAATTGCCGCGTCAGATGCACTGACTGTAGCGTCAGCGTGTGGCTGGGCGTTGCTCTCTGCGGCAGTGGCAGCTGTGGCGGTAGCCGTTACGGCGGCGGTAGCGGTAGCGGCAGATGCTGAAGTAGGGGCAGCTGCAACAGGAGCTGTCTCCTCTTCTTGCTTTGCCATTAGCTCGGCTACTAAGTCGCTAGCCTTTTTGTTGGTAACTGGGGCATTAAAGGCAGCTAATTCGCGCTCTTTTTGCTCGGCCAGAGACTTGGCTTCGGCTTCCTTTTGGGCTTTCTTTTCAGCCTTAGCTGCAGCTTTGGCAGCAGCGCGCTCTTCTTTAGCCTTAGCCTTAAGAGCCTTTTCCTTGGCCTTGGCTTCAGCCTTAGCAACGGCACGGACTTCCTTTTCAGCATGCTCTTGGGCGTGCTTATGCTCGCGCTCTTCGATCTCAGCTAAGGTCTTAGCTTCAATAGCCTTGGTCTCAAAAGAGATACCGTTCGAGTCATCTTTAGTAGTAGTAGTAGTAGCAGTATCGGCAATAGCTTCGGCTGCAACGGCAGCTGCATTAGTGTTGTTGGTGGTAGCTTCAACCTTAGCTTCAACTATAGTTGAGGCTGATGCCGGAGAAGTAGCGGTCACAGATGCTGGTGCAGGGGCTGCTGTTGTATTGGTGGTAGTTGCAGTAGCTGCCTCTTCTTGTTGTGGCAGCTGCTGAGCAGCCTGAGTCTCGCTGGAGTCTTGCTCCTTGTGCTTATCTTTCTTAAAGAGGTTGCCTAGCATGCTGAGCTTAGAGGATACGATGTTAGACAGACTGTTAGGGTTGTCTGCGGTGATAACAGTGACCTTAGTTGGCTCTAAGATAGGCTCACCGCGAGTCTCTCCCGACATCACTGGGGCGATAATACTGCGATCAACGCTAGAGGCTGACTTCTCGATGCTCTGTTTGGCGTCCTTTTCAAAAGAAGCATTAGCAGCGGCAATCATTGCATCGACATTGCTGCTGTTATGCAGCGGCACAGTAATGGTGTCGGTAGTCGATGATGGTGCGTTCTGTGTAGGAGCTTTAGCTTGCTCAGCCTTGTCCTTGCTCTCGCAGGTGTTGACTTTAGCCGAGGCGTGGAGAATAAAGCTATCTAAAGCAGCGCCGCTATCTGCAGGCTGTATGCCGCTCTGTACAGGAATCTTGCCCGCGTAGTCGATGCCATCCTTAGCCGCTAAGGTGCTAGCTGTGACCATAGTAGGCGAGACCACTTCGTCCTTGGACTCTTCTTTCTTGCTGTCGGGGGCTGATTTGTCCTTAGAGTCATTAGACTCTGCGGCTTTGGCATCAGAGGCATCAGATTTGGCGCCATTAGCGCTATTTGCAAACTTGGAGTCCTTTGCCTCCTTATCTTTAGCATTCTGTGAGTTTTTGCCAGAGTCGGCAGTCTTTTCGGACTTGGTGGATTCTAACTTGTCATCCTTATCAGACTTTGCGGCTTTGCTCGACTTTTCGTCCTTATCGCTCTTATTGTTCTTATCGTCCTTATCTGCCTTATCAGCAACAGCCGCATTCCTCTTATCCTTGGCAGGAGTAGATGCAGCTGCAGTCGCAGTAGGTTGAGCCTTATTCTTGAATTGTTCCTTGGTCTTAGATTGATCCTTGCTTTGCTCTTTAGCTTTAACGCTGTCCTTGTCATTAGACACAGTAGAGGTGGTGGTGGATGCCGATGCAGATGCAGACGCAGATGCTGATACCGATACAGTGGCATCAGCTACCAAGATACTATCAGTCAGCTCTGGGATGGCATTGCTGTCTTTGAGTGCTGAGCTCTGCTCAAGCTCCTGCTCTGTTTGCAAGTTTTGTTTGAGGAAGCTGTCTAAGGTATGTGGTGTCAGTGTGCCTTGTGTAACCTCTGCATAGAAGCCATTTTGCTTTTGCATTTCAATGGTTTGCAGCTCACTGACCGCAGCGCTAGCAATACTCTCTGCCTTACGACCAAGCTCTTCTAAGTGGCGCTGTAAGTCGTCTTGATTTGCATGCTCTAAGCTGTTTTCTGGGGTTTGGGCAATAGCTTCGGCAAGTAAGAGCACAAAGGCAGGGAGGTAGTGGCACATCTGCACATCGACGTGCTCAGTAAGTAATGTCAAATCATTACCCTTAATGCCTAAGGTAATGGTAGGGACATTAAGACCAACAAACTTCTCGCGCTCCACGCTTAATGGGCACTCTTGCTCTAAGGTGTTGAGAGCCTTTTCCATACTGATAGGACGCAGGAAGTTAGCGTCGCATGGGGCATAGTGGGCAGCCATGGTAGGCACGATTGGGCTTACCTGTGGGAACTTTTGCAGCATGCCATCTAAGATCATGAAGAGTTCACGATCTTGGCTGGAGTTAGCGCTCAGACCTTGGGTTGGTACATAGTTGTCGGTAAAGTAGACCACAATCGATGGGCGTGGCAAT
Organism: uncultured Anaerobiospirillum sp.; assembly: GCA_944393075.1. Classification (GTDB taxonomy): domain Bacteria; phylum Pseudomonadota; class Gammaproteobacteria; order Enterobacterales; family Succinivibrionaceae; genus Anaerobiospirillum. The sequence continues at coordinate 10,481 of CALXYZ010000078.1, forward strand.
TTAGCCAGCTCATTGAGGCGCTCAATGATAGTGATGCTTGCTTGATGTAACGATAAGCCTTCGGTGCGGCACTTTTTGACCATAGTGCGCAGAGCTTGGTGTAAGTCACCGTTGAAGTTGTGGCTAGCACGCTCTAAGAGGTCAGAGAACGACACCACCTCAGCATCTTTAGCTTGTGGTACGTAGTCTTGGTGCTGAAGCTGGGCAAATTTAGCCTCACGTTGATCAACCAAATCGGCAGCACTTTCGATAGCGTTAGCGGCTGCCTCTTTGAGCACTTCGAGTAGATCAGAGAGCTCAAAGTTTAAAAGAGGAATGCTAAAGCTGACCTGCATACCATCAGGGCTAAAGTCCTTACCAAATTCCTTAACGCGCAGGCTATCAAAAGTAGGCACCAATGGCTTTTGGTGGAGACGCTGCGTGATCTTTGGGTTGAGCTCTAATTGGCGGATCAGTTCTGCGGCAATAATCGAAGCCGAGAAGCCTGCATATGGGCGGTGCGCGGTGGCACTGTGGCCAATGATATAAAACGATGGCTCCACCTTACCGTAGTTGCCGGTGTAAATGTGCAGCTCTTGATCACTATCGTTGTCGTCATTGGTGGTCAGCGCAAAGTTGGGTTTGGCAGTGACCGCTAAGCGCAGCTTTAAGTGCTCGCGCTTGATCAGATTCTGAACAAAAGGAATACAGCTCTTAATACCGCGGTGTTGGAGCGCAGTTTCGGTAGTGCAGATCAATAAGATGTTGATGTTGAGGTGCACCGAGTTATCAGAGAGCTCTTTTAAGGCAACCAGCATGGAGCCAGTGGCGCATTTGCTCTCTAACACACCTAAGCCAAATAAAGCCTCGTGACGAGCAATAGCTAACTTTAGCTCACGGGAGATGCCATTGGTATTGCTAAAAAACAGGTCGGCATCGGCATCTGTAGTTGCCGCGGTGTTGTTGGCGCTGCTAGCGCCGCTGTTTGAGCCGCTATTTCCGTTGGTGCGGGCGCCGTTATTGTTGTTTGCAGTGCTGCTAGCAATGTTGCCCGCATTGCTGCTGTTCTTACCTTGTTTTTTGTTATTGCTGGTGTTGTTCTTAGAGTCACTGCTGCTCTTGCCATCAGCAGTGTTTTGGGCGTTGCTATCGCTGTTGGTATCAGTATCGCTGACGATGCCTGAGCTCATTGGTGGAGCTGAGGTGATGGTGGCGCCGTCGACAGGGCTGCCACAAAGCTCAGCTAAGCGCTTTAAGAGCTCGTCACAGTTGGTGGAGGTGCTCTTTAAGCTGCCATAGTGGTAAGGGCTGTTGGTGTCGGTATCGCATAACAGTACTAAGGTATCTTGCACATCCTCAATGCTTTTTACTAAAGCGACAACCGAGCTCTTCGAGCTATCTTGATGCTTGATGAGCGTAAGGTGCTCAGGGTGGTTTTTGAAGTATGGGAATTCACTCACGCCATCGTAGATAGCCTGAGTAATGTGTGCTGGGCCCTTTGCTTGAGCCACTGAGGGAATAGAAACCAACCACTTAGTTAAAGTGATCGCTTCGTTTGCAAGATTAGTATTAAACAGCATCGCGATAGATTAAAGCCCATATCTACCGTGCTGCCAAACTGTAAGTAGCAGTGGCGGTGGCGTTGCTGTATCAGAGCGGGAGTTTCTGCTCTACATTACTCTTCTCTGCTCTTTTACTGCTAGCTACTTCTACTTCTACTTCTGCTTACAGCTCATCGACCTAGCAATCGCGGTAGATGGTAAAACAAACAAAACCAAGAAATTTTTCTTTTAGCAAACAAAAGACAAGAGTCTAAGTATAGACAAAAGTTTGGCCATGCGGCATACCTCATATAGGTTCGCATATAGCGTCGCATACAGTGTCGCGTGCATTGCCGCATGTAGCTTGATGCCATGAAATCAGGGCTATCAACCCCTTTATCTGTCTTTGTTTGTGCGCAGATCTTTGCCATGTGTGTCCAAGTGCCGCAAGGCGGCAGTGGTAGCAAGAACAAACCACAGACACCACTTATCTTTTTGTGGTGGTGTGAGTAGCGGTCAGACTGAAGCTGCTGCTTAAGCAAGCATGCATGCTTGCTTGCCTGCCTGCAGGCAAGTCTGAGATATGGTGCTGAGGTGTATGAGCTGCCTTTTAAGAGCAGGCATCCGAACCTATGACCATACCGCAGTGGCAAAATCCCACTTCTTAGCGCCACTAGTCTAGCGTGAATACCGATAAGTCGCTAGAGTTGCGATGCAAAACCGTAGAGCGACCCGCAGTTTTACCTGCGTTTTTGTACAAAAGGTGCAAAGAAACATGGACTGTTGAACTGCGAGTTGCCCAGAGAGTTACCCAGAGGCTCGTCCTCGTACCATGGTTATTTTGCTAATACCTAGAGCGTGTGGCACAATACGCACGGGTGCTCCTCGCTAGATTTTAAAGTCTTGGCTTTAGTTGCTGTCTTGTCATTTATTTCTTTATTCTTGCTTTGCACTTTGTGAGTAAGCTGTTTGGGCTCTGCTCGTGGCCGCGTGTCTGCCTTACATCAATTTCCCTCTTTATCTTGCTGCCACTTTGCTGTTATGCCTTCTTACTGTTCACCAAGCCTTAGTTTGGCGCCCTGTTTCTGAGCTGAGCAAAGTTGAGATTTTTTGCGCTACAGCTCTATTCATGCGTCGTTGCGTGGTGCTTTATGGGGTGTTTTTTTGTCTCGGAATACACGATAGTTTTAATAGATTTTGCAACCTTTCTTGCTGTGTCTATCTTGAGAAAAGTTGCAATAAAGCCATCGCAACTATCTTAGTTGACATTTCTTGCTATGCTCTTGCATTGGTCTGATCTTGTACAATATCTATTAACGTTCTAAAAGACGCGGTATATAAGGGATTTTGCGTCATTGTCGCTGTTGCGGCAGGCGTTTGAGATTTAATCTGAAAAATTTTTTTTTTAAGTCTCAGTGCCGCCTTTTACACTAAGCCGAGCTACAGGCTCCCGCTTAGAGATCGCTGCTTGTTGCTGTGTGTTCTGTAAAGCTGTGAAGTGTGTAGGCTTTGCTCTTGGCCATAGCAAGGTCTAGGCGCCCTCTATACTTGATGTTTTAGGTTTTAGATTTTTATGGATCATCAAGTATCGGGTATCAAGGCCTTGATCAAGGCAGTGTTTAGCCAGAGAGAAAGCTTCAGAGCTGTAAGTGCCGCTAGCGCTGCTGGTGCAGCTAGGTTCGCTAGAACCTTAGCGTTTGTTGTTGTTGTGCGGCCACTTCAGACTTTAGATAGTACATACTGCAGCTAGCGCAGCAGGTACAATGTGCGTCAGTCTCTGCTTTTGCGATGTGATGTGACCTCATATGGGATAAAAAAAAAAAAAAAAAGCGTTTTGCCCTTGATGTGGTTGTATGAGTAGAGAGGGGGTGGGTAAAAAAAGTGAAAAGGGGGGGGGTCGC
>CALXYZ010000079.1 GCA_944393075.1 uncultured Anaerobiospirillum sp.
ATAACACCCTGATTGCGCCCTTATGCAATCAGGGTTTGTTGACTCTCGTTATGGTAATTTTTTATAAAAACTCAGGCAAGCCCACAAGCTCCAATATTAAAAAAGGCCCAAGACCTAATGGCCTTGAGCCTTTGAATATTTGGTGTTAGCCATGGGAATAACCCTGGCGCGCCTATCTTAGCGCAAACATGGCGTAGTTGGAAAACGTTTGCACTTTTCTGTCAGTATGCTGAGCTTTTTGGCGCTGTTAGAAGTCCTTCTTCAGCCACTTGCCGCGCAATAACACACCCTTTAAGTTGAGATCACGATCTACCACTAAGAGCGAAGCCATCTTGTTTTCCTCAATGGTGCCGTAGTTGTCTAAGACCTTGATGGAGCGAGCAGGGTTGTAAGAAGCACAGCGCACCACGGTCTCAAGAGGCAGACCCATCTTGGTGTGGGCGATCTTCATGCAGTCAAAGAGGTTGGTAGCAGAGCCGGCAATAGTGCCGGACTCTAAGGTAGCGCGACGATCCTTAACGTAGACAGGTTGACCACCTAACTCATAAGTGCCGTTTTCTAAGCCCACAGCCATCATCGAATCAGAGATGAGGATCATGCGCTCTGGGCCAAATAAACGGAAAGCAGCACGCACAGCAGCAGGGTGGATGTGGATGCCGTCGCAGATGATTTCAGCTTCGCACCACTGAGCGTCAGAGCCTGCGGCAATAGGGCCTGGGTCGCGGTGAGCTAAACCTGGCATAGCGTTGTAGAGGTGAGTGATGTGGGTAGCACCGCTTGCAATAGCCTCGGCTGCTACTTCGTATGAAGCGCAGGTATGAGCGATGGAGGAGAGCACTTCGTTCTGAAGCTCACGGATGGTTTCCATGGCGTTTGGCTCTTCAGGAGCGATAGCCATGAGCTTGATCTTGCCACCAGCAGCGGCGTTGCAACGACGGAAGAACTCGGCATCAGGCGCATGCACAAACTTTGGATTTTGTGCACCGACCTTCTTTGGTGAGACAAATGGGCCTTCCATGTTGATACCGACGACATCAGCACCGTCATCTTTGAGCTTGTAGTCACGCACATTAGCGCAAGCCTTAACGATGTCGGACTCATCCATGGTCATGGTGGCTGGGCAGATAGCGGTGACACCAGACACAGCCTCGTACTTGGCGATAGCGTCTAAAGCCTCTTCAGTGCCTTCCATTAAATCGTGACCCACAGCGCCGTGGAAGTGGATATCAACTAAGCCAGGAATCACCATGAGACCTTGTAAGTCCACGACCTCATCATTGATGCTACAGCCATGAGCAGCGCAGCAAGCAGCAGCTTGAGCGGCAGTCTTGACCTTAGCGATACGCTCGCCTTCGATCTTGATTTTGCAATCAGGCTCGAAGCGGAAATCTCTGGTGTACACAGTAGCGTTAGTTAAAATCATGGTTCCTGATCCTCCAAGTGGGCAAAGCCCATGTCTGTTCTGTTCTGTTCTTCTTTCTTCTTCGTCGTCTTCTAAAGGCTGTGGTTCGTTATACCAAGGCCCTAAGTCTAGGCTTTAGCTTGTGGACAAGCGAGGGCAAAGAATTCTGGTAGGTGGAAGTTTGGCTTTTCGACTTCAACCTTGTTGTAGGCGATGTAGTGCTCGTGCTCTTTAGTCTCGGAAATCTTGTAGAGGTTGAGCGCAAAGACTTCAGAGAAAGCATCGTAGGTCGCAAGCTTAGTAATAAGTTCACGTGGTACCACAAAGGATACCTGCCAAGTACCTGCCGCATCATCAATTACTGGCTTGATGTTGAGGCTCTTGATCTCATCTGGGGTGAAAGCAGTGCGACCTTTGCGGCTGTGGCCGTGTTTGGCGTAGCAGATGCCTGCTGCATTGATCTCGATGTTGATGTAGAGGCAGTGCTCAAGCTGTGGCTTGAAGTCGGTAGTAGCCTGCTCTTTGCTATCAGCAAAGGCTAAAAAGAGCTCTACAGCGCTGTCTTGGCAGACCATGAGCATTGGCTCTTGCTGCACGGTAGCGGTAATGAGAGGCTGGCGCTCGTGGACGCAGAAGCTGACGTGTAATCCGGCTTCATCTAAGCGTAGGGACGCATTGGTCTGTGGCTTTTCCAAACAAGTCCACAAGTGGTGGTTTAAAGATAGGGTCAGATCTTCTGAAGCTGGCAGTGTGAGCATAGAAACCTCAAACCTCAAAGCCGAACTGGAACTGGCATCACATCCTGATGGCTGTTGCAAAGTGCATGTAAAAGCGCTTTACCTGATTCTAAGTATAGCGCTTTGCCTTGGTTTTTAGAGAAAAATTCCAAACATTCGCCTATAATGTGATGCAGGTGGAAATTTTTTTCAAAGAAGGGTAAATGGCATAGCTTGAAGCCTGATTTTGCTGTGGCTTCAGGCTTTGGCGCCACTGTTGCTGCGTTACAACAGGAGCCAAGCAGCTCGCAGCTAAGCAGCTCGCAGCTAAGCGGCGGCTGCTGTATGGCGCTGGGCGGGCGTGGCCTGCGCAGATACGCCATAGCGTAGATGCGACAAGGCCTCGAACTCACGTGTAGTCCAAGGCCTTGTGCTAAGCGGTTTGAACCTAGATTAGCTCTTAATTGAGCATCTTCTTGAGTTCATCAACCACGAATTGTACTTGGGTACCAACGATCACCTGTACTGCGGTGTCAGATGGGTGTAACACACCACGAGCACCAGAGGACTTTAAGATCTCGTCGTTGACCTTGCTGCGATCAGCAACTTCAACGCGAATACGGGTGATGCAGTTGTCGCAGGAGACGATGTTCTCTTTGCCACCTAAACCCTCAAGCACGATTTGAGCATACTTGACGAAAGCGTCGTTGCCCTTGAGCTGAGCGGTAGTGGTTGGAGCTGGAGTGTCGTCATCCTCACGGCCTGGGGTCTTGAAGTCAAACTTGGTGATAGCGATGCGGAAGACGAAGTAGAAGACTACTGCAACGACAGCACCAACAACTAAGACCATCCATGGGTTTTGGGCTAATGGAGTCTGTGACGAGAAGAAGAGGTCTAAGAAACCAGCGCTAAACGAGAAGCCGGCACGGATTGGCAGCATCACGGTGATAGCGGCGGTAATACCAGTCATGACAGCGTACAGGACATAAAGACCTGGGGCTAAGAACATGAAGGAGAACTCTAAAGGCTCAGTCACACCAGTGAAGAACGAGCAGAATGCAGCAGAAGCTAAGAGACCTAACACAGCCTTCTTACGCTCTGGCTTGGCACAGTGGTACATAGCAAGAGCAGCTGCTGGCAAACCGAACATCATCACAGGGAAGAAGCCAGTCATGTACATACCGGTGACACCGTACTCACCAGTACCAGACCAGAACTTGGTTAAGTCGGAGATACCGGCCACGTCGAACCAGAACACTGCGTTCAGAGCGTGGTGCATGCCGATTGGAATGAGTAAGCGGTTTAAGAAAGCGTAGATACCGGCGCCAACGAAGCCTAAGGAGATGATAGACTCGCCTAAGAACACTAAGCCGTTGTAGACCAAAGGCCACACGAAGTAGAGGATGGCGGAGAGTACGATTGACACTAAGGCAGTGACGATAGCAACAGAGCGCTTGCCAGAGAAGAAAGCTAAGAAGTCAGGTAACTTGGTAGTGCAGAAGCGGTTGTAGCAGGTAGCACCGACGATACCGCACATGATACCGATGAACTGATTGTTCACCTTGGTAAAGGCAGGATCGACATCACCACCAGTGAGCACACCGATGAAGCTAGGGCCTAACAGGGTCTGAACCACGAACCAAGCCACGATACCGGCTAAAGCTGGAGTACCATCTTGCTCCTTGGCCATGCCTACAGCCACGCCGATGGCGAACAGCACCGACATGTTGTTGATAATGGCACCACCAGCTTGCACGAAGAAGGTACCTAAAATAACAGCCATGGTCTGCTCAACATCACCACCTTGCATGGTGTTAGGTGCGAGCAAATAACCTAAGCCCATCAAAATGCCTGCCACTGGCAAGCACGCGACTGGTAGCATCAGAGACTTACCAAGTCGCTGTAGATATTTCATCATAAGAGCAATCCAATAACCAAAAAACATCCCAAGACAAGCAAATGTGCGGCGCCTAGAGTGGTGATGGCTGTGATGGGCTGTTGGTTATTGCTTTATTGTGATCAGGAAACAATCACAAGAATCACTAATCACTAGCATTCAACGCTTAGCTCACAGTTACATCAAATCTCGACAGTCGTCGTACTTACTCACCGCTAAAATTATCCCCTAGCGTTATCACAGTCGCAAAAGCTAGAACCCCAAATTGTGCGGGGACGCACACTTGTGAACAGAATTTTCAAAAAATCTGGTAAGCGCTCACATTTTCGTACTCTTGTTCTTAGGTAAAACGTTTTCACCAAACAGAAAAAGCGGTGATTTACACCATGTTTATTAAGCCATAGGCTAGAGATAGGGCGGCTGTCGTCTATTTGCGATCGGTTGCAATGACACTTTTTTATGATGAAAAAAAGTTTCACCATAACCAAGTAACGGTCAAAATGCTTCTAGCTGTGCGTACAGCACAAATCAGCCTCTAACCCTTGTACCATAAGGCATTAACCCCTGTAGGTTCATACTTAAGCAGCCTCTTTTAGATGCGTTTGAACTTGTCAAACCCGTTTGCTGTACGCACAGCTCGAAATGCTTTGCCGCAAATAGGCTCAAGGAAGTGTAAGAATAAGGCAGGTTACGGGCAATAAAGGCCACAGATGCAAGCATCAATGGCCTTTAGATATGCGGTGTTAGGTATTAGAAAAAGGTGAGTTATGAGTTAGAGGTTCTCTTGGAGGAACTTCTCTGCAGCTGCAGCTGCCTCTTCCTCGTCTGGGCCGTCAAACTTTAAGGTCATGTCCTCGCCCTGTTGGATAGCAAGTTTCATCACAGCTAAGAGGCGCTTACCGTCCACTAAGTTGTCATCCTTGCCCATCTCGCACTTACTCTTAAAGCCAGAGATTAACTTGACCAATTGGCCAGCTGGACGTGCATGGATACCACGAGGATCAGTGATCTTATAAACAATAGTCTTCATAAATAAAGTTCCCAAGAACAAAGGCCGCAGACTCAATTAGCCCCCGCCTGATTACCTGATTAGTTGTAGAGAGCAGGGGATGCTGTGGTCTCAAAAAAGAATGAAAAAGGTTGCGCCGTGCTTTGCTGTTGCTTGCTGCGTTGGGGGTGCTGCGCCTAGTGGCGCTTGAGCTTAACAGCCTCTAAGCTGACGCGTGGGTTTTGCAACTCGTTATGGCAAGCAGCTTCGCTGTTGCGAATACGCTCGCGCAGAGCCAAGATAGCGCCAGGAGAGACCGAGAGCTCATCAAATCCCATCTCAATAAAGAGATCAGTAAGCTCAGGATCTGCTGCTAACTCACCGCAAATGCCAGCAGGAATACCAGCAGCGTGAGCGTTTGCTGCAATTTGGCGTAAGAGCTCTAATACGGCCTCATGGTGTGGATCGTAGAAGTCACCTAAATTCTGGTTCTGACGGTCGCAGGCTGTGGTGTATTGGGTCAGGTCGTTAGTGCCAACCGAGAAGAAGTCTACGTGCTTAGCAAGCTCGCCAGATAAGATTGCGGCCGCTGGGGTTTCAATCATAATGCCGATTTTTGGTACAGCGTACTCGGCTCCTTCTTGCTTGAGCTCGGTTTCGACTTCAGCACAGATAGCCTTAGCCTGCTCCACTTCCTTTAATCTGGTGACCATTGGGAACATCATGGCGATGTTGCCGCGAGCGGCAGCGCGGTAGATGGCGCGCAGCTGAGTCTTAAAGATTTCAGGCTGTGTGAGGCAGATACGTAAGGCACGCATACCCATAGCAGGGTTTTCTTCTGCTGGGAGATTGAAGTAGTCGACCTTTTTGTCGGCACCGATATCTAAGGTGCGGATGATCACGGTCTTGCCGTTCATGGTCGAGGCGACCTTAGCGTAAGCCTTAAACTGCTCTTCTTCTGATGGTGGCTCACTGCGACCTAAGTAGAGGAATTCTGAGCGGAATAAGCCAATACCCTCACCGTCGTTCTCTAACACTTGCTCAACATCATCAACTTGGCCGATGTTAGCAAAAGTCAGCACGCGGTGGCCTTGTTTGCTCACACCAGGCAAACCACACAACCCTAATTGACGCATTCTCTCTTGGTCGAATTTGTCTTTAGCAAGTTTGATTTGCTCTAAGGTCTCGGTGTCTGGATCGATGTAGTAGTCACCGGTGACAGCGTTGACGGCAATAGAGTGGCCACTAAGATCACACACAGCTTCATCTGCTGCCGCAGCCTTACCTCCATCTGCATCAAGGGTAGATGGCAGGTTGGCGTTGATAATAAGAGGGATGTTCATGGTGCGCGCTAAGATCGAAGCATGCGAGTTTTGGGTACCATGACGCAGCACAAAGCCTAAGATCTTGTTGCGGTCTAAGGCCACGGTTTGTGATGGTTGCAAATCATCGGCAATGATGACGCTGCTTTCGATAAGAGTGATGCTTTGCTCACCACGAATAATACGAGCAATGCGGCTAGTGATGTCTTTGATGTCAGCAGCACGCTCTTTCATGTAGTCATCATCAAGCTGGGCAAATTCAGCAGCTTGCTCCGCACCCACGGCAAGAGTGGCTGCATCAGCACTAATGCCACCTTGCTTGATGCGATCGCTGATGTTATCGCAGATATCAGGATCGTCTAACATCATGCGGTGGATCTCAAAGATCTCAGCTTGCTCTGCGCCAATATCACTTTGAGCTTTTTCGATGAGCTCATCGATTTCAGCTTTTGCTACTTCTAGGGCTTGCTCAAAGCGCGACAGTTCTTCCTCAACGCTCAGCGCACACTGGCAAGCACTGTTATCAGAAGCGCTGTCGGCAGCGCTTTTGATGTGCACAATCTTGCCATAGGTGATGCCCGCACAGGCGCAGCGACCACGACCTTGGTACATCTTATTTCCTCTCAAAATACATCCCAAGACAGACGGCCTTATGAGTATTGGCCGTATTAAGCTGCAAACTGGCAGCTTGTAGCTTGCAGCTTGCAGCTTGCAGCGCGCAACATATGGCGCGAGCGCCTAGCGCGTTATTACCTTATTACTCTTTGTGAGGGATTAAGGTGCAGATGTCATCAGCAGTAGAGATTTGGCGCGGGCCAACAAAAGAGCAGTCCTCAAATTCCATAGCGTTGCAGATGACCACAGGTACTAAGTTGGAAAAACCAGCATCAGCAATGACCTTTTGGTCAAACTTGATTAATGGCTGGCCAGTCTTCACCTCTTCGTCGTCTTTGACTAAGGCTTCAAAGCCATTGCCCTTGAGGTCGACAGTGTTGATACCAACGTGGATGAGGATTTCAACCTTATCTTTAGAGGTGATGGTGACAGCGTGAGCAGTCTTAAAGATCTGGGTGATCACACCATCGCAAGGCGAGTAGATGGTACCATCCTCATCTGGCTTTAAACATAAGGTAGGGCCTAACACCTGATCAGAGAAAGTAGGATCAGGAATTTCCTTGGTCTCTAAGATCTCGCCGTTTAAAGGTGACTTTAAAGTGATGGAGGTATTTTGATTGCTACCAAACAACTTGCTAAGAAAGCCCATACCTTGCTCCAAAAAATCTTTGCCATGAAGCCAAACAATCAAACTCTATTTAAAGCTACTTAAGCGCTCAGACACTTAAGCACTGCTCAAGGCAGTGCGGTGGGTAGTCGCTTAGTTTCTTGCTTCTAGCTTCTAGCTTCTAAACTATGATCCTCACGTGCTTCATGGAAGTGAAAAGTCATAGACGCCACTTGCAATGGTTTGTATCTCTGTCTTTTTCACATCATGAAACATTATCACACTGATTGTGCACTGCGTTTTAGCAAAAAGCACGCACTGTACGCCATAAGCGTTAGCTTCGTCACCATATTTTTCATTGCGGCTTGAAATATTTTTTCAAAAGGTGCAGAGCAACGAAGAATCGCCATTATATGGCCTTTGCTCGTTGTTATACGGACGTTTTTGCCTTAATTGCCTGTATGGTTTCAAAGGAAACAGGCATAGTGAAAAGTGAAAAGGATGGTGGTTGGCTTTGTATCACGCCTTGTATCACGCCTTGTATCAGGTTTTGCGCTTATTTAAAGTCATACATACCAAGGCGCACCTTGGTGTACCATGGTGCGCCTTGTACTACCTTATGAGGAAAGCTATCTGGCTCTGGCAGGCTATTGCCGAGACTTTTATGAAAATAAGTAACATTCACTGTGAATCTTTGGTGAGTGCCTAATCTTGGGTCGTTTGAGGTTCATGTCGAGTGATATGGAGAGCAAAATATGGTAGCTGCAGTACAGGAGATAAAACCTTGCTGAAAGCGCTACCATTGGCATAACAATGCCATTTGCCGCCGTTTAGGTAGCTACTTTTTCTGGATTATGGCTGAGAATTTGCATAGGGGTGGCGTGGGTACTAACGTCAAAATGTTAGCACCGTTTTTTCTGCGTTCTTGATAGGCTCTTGGTAATTGCCTCCATCTTTGCCTAATGCTTTGCATGGTGGCTCTGACCTGAAGTTAGCCTTATTTTTCGCGCACGGCATGACTTGCCTTTTGCTGCTCTTTAGCTGCTCTTTTCCTGCTCTTTTCCTGCTGCTTTCTTTAGTAGTGAGTAGTAGTAGTAGCAGTATGAGTTGTTTTGGGCTGTTGTGGCGTTGCTGCTGCTTATTATGATGACCAAAAACTAAAGAGAGAGCTAGCAAGGGCTCATCAAGAGCGGCAGAAAAAGATTTCGGTTTTTAGGAGAGATAGGCTCACTTGCTCCAATGTCTAAGTCTACGTCTTATGACTTATATCTAAGATAGGTCTAGGATGAATTCTAAGATTGCTTGGGAGCAGGCTAGCAGAGGAGATCTTGAAGCCTATGCGTAAAGCAGGTCTTTGGGGCGCAACATTAGCGGCCTTAGCGCTGACATGGTGTGCGCTGCCTATTAATGCTAGCGCGCATGTGCGCTATGAGGCTAGTATCAGCGATACTGATGCTAAAGACTGGTCTACCACTTCAAGTAGAATCTCCTGCGTCCTATCCTCGCGTATCAAGGACTACGGCCGCGCAGACTTCGTGCTGTTGTCTGGCGCCCAGCGTCGCTTGAGCCTTGAGTTATTCCCATCGGTGGAGATTTCATCTCCAAGTACGATGCGTATTATTTCCGCTCCTCCAGAGTGGAAGCCACAGGGCGTAGAGACTCAGATCGGCGAGATCGCTCTGTACCGTGGCTTTAGACCTTTTATTGGTGACAGTGTGTCGTGGGCTATGCTCCGTGAGCTACACACCGGTCAGCGCATCCTCTTTCCATACCTCAACACTCACCCAAACTACTCTGAGAGTATTGTGCCAGTGTTGAGCCCAATGGGTTTTTCGCGTCCATACCAAGAATTCTTAGATTGCAGTGCGCAGTTACTGCCATATGGCTTCACTGATGTGGGTTTTATTGCGTTGATGTTCTACGAGACCGAGAACCGCTTAACCCCATCATCTGATGCTCGCCTGCACAATCAGATTGAGTACGCTAAGTTAGACCCTGCCATCAACAAGATCATCATTTCTTCGTTCGGTTCGGGCCACACTGATAACTTAGATAATCTGCAGCTTGCTAAAGAGCGTGCTGAGACCATTTCCAAGATCTTCACTGATAGTGGCATTGATCCTAAGTTAATCGAGATTAAGACCTACGGTGACGAGCAATTAGCCACCACCGGTTACACCATCTCTGATCGTCAGCAGTCCTCTAAGGCTATTGTGGAGTTGCAGCGCGATCCATTTAAGGTTGATCGACGCCTTGAGGTTGCCATGCCAGATATCGGTATGCCAGAAGATTGGGTTGGTGAAGAGCAATAGCAGCAAGCGATCATCATCATCATCTTCTTCTTGTTCTTGCTGCTAACACCCTAATATTTGCGCTGTGCACACCAAGCAACAAACAAAAACAACAGTAGCAGTGAGCGCGGCGCCGTATTCTTTTAGCAGCAGTTGCCTGTGGGCGCTGCTGTTTTTGTTTATGGCCAGCCGCTTTTTTGTGTGTGTGCTGGCAGAACAACGTATAACGTACAACGCGTCTTTGTTCGTCTTGTCTTGGATTGAGAGCTGAGTCTATGGCTAACGTTTTAAAGAAAATCAAAGCCAAAGAAAAAAGAGAGCGCTCGCGCTTGCGCCAGCGATTGGTCATGGTCGCCATTGCCATGCTCTTCTTTTCCGCGATGTTTGCAGGCATCTTGTATGTCTACACCACCAATGCGTCTAACGCACGTCAGGAGGTGGCTCAACAAGGTGTTAACGCTTTAGCTATGGGCGATTTAACTCGCGCGCGTGCACGTCTAATGCAAGCTGATGCTGATGGCGAAATCTATGCTACCGAGTTTTTAGCTTGGATGGAGACCTGTGCTGGCAACTACAACGAAGCTCTGCAGTATGCGCTGAAGGCGAGCAATTATGACCGCTATAGCGTTTACGAGGTCTTAGGCAACCTTGCCTTAATCGGTATCGGTGAACGCGGTGCTGTCGGACCTGCTGCGGCTATTTCTTACTTTGAGCAAGGCGCTTTGAAGATGGCGCGTCAGCAAATTCAAGCAGAACAGGACATTGATGATGGTGATATGTTCATCAATGATCACGGTAATTTGCGCGATCTGCCAGCTGTCAATGAGCGTGCCGTGCAGTTGTTCTCAGATATGGTGCGTCGTGCTCTGCCAGTGTTTTCTGATGAGGACGAGTACTGCGACTTTGTGTTTCGTGCTCGTAGCAAAGGCGCTCCAAAGTTAGAGATGGTGATCGGCGACATGTTATTTATGGGCAACAACCGCGTAGCTGCTAATGCTGGTAAGTCGGTTGAGCTGTGGCAGAAAGCCATGGATAACGGTGATGAGCGCGCATATATGCGTCTTGCTGGTTCCTATTGGCACGGTTATGTGTTTGAGCGTGATCCTCAAACCGCTATTGACCTCTACAGTGCTGCTGCTAACAAGGGCGATCCTGTGGCTCTTTACGCCTTAGGTCTAATTTCGCTGCGTCACCCAGGCACTAATGATAGTGTGGCGGTGACCTTGTTTAATAACGCCTCGTCCATGGGCTATGGCCCAGCTAGCACTGCTTTAGGTGTGCTCTCCATCACCGAAACTCAAGATCAGCTCTCTGTGCAGAGGGCTGCGCAGTGGTTTAAGATCGCCGCTATCGACCAAAACGACCTGTCTGGCCGCATTTTCTACGATTTGATGTTGATGTCAGGATCGGGCATGAAGCGCCAATTCAGCGAAGGCTTTGACGATATGCTGTTGCTTGCTAAAGATTTTGCTCCAGCTCAAAGCATCTTGGATGTGTTGCAAAAGCGTGTCAACCCTGATGATGTTTTGCGTGAGGCTTTGATTCTCAGCAACTTGGTGCTCAGAGGTCAGATTGCTTATCGTGAGGGCGATCCAATGTCGCCTCCTGACTTAGAGGATCCAACTACAGGCGAGTTAATGGCTCGTCCAATCTCCTTTTATAAGTCAGTTACCACCTTACCTGATGCTGTGCGTGAGCGCTTTGGTACCTTTAACTTCACCGCTCCAAGCAAGCTCGCTGAACTTACAATCAATGGTAAGAAGATTCTGTCTCCAGACTTGGCTAAGCTCATTGTGCAGTATGCGCCATCAACTGGTGTCAGCAGATTTAATCAGACTCCAATGATGCCACGCCCACAGGCTCCACGCATCCCACCTCACTACACTATTAGTGACTTTGTGCCACCTGTAAACCTAGTAGAAGTACTGCCTCTTTACAACACCACAGCAGGCATCAAGGCTTACACCAAGATTCAGTAGCAGTAGTTGGTGGAATACCAATCGCTAAAACAACGCGGCCCGCTCTCAAAAGAACGGGCCGTGCTGTTTTTTGAGCAAATCGAAGCCCTTGCTCGCGAGCTGTTCATACAGCACAAATCAGCCTCAAGCCCTTGTACCATAAGGCATTAACTCCTGTAGGGCCATACTTAAGCAGCCTCTTTTAGATGCGTTTGAACTTGTCAAACCCGTTTGCTGTACGCACAGCTCGTAAAGTTTGCTAAGGAAATGCTTATCGTTATCGTAATCGCCTCGTTTAATGTGTCAGAGCATGTGCTGTCCTTACTTGCAGGAGGGTATGTTGTGCACTTGTACACTTGCGCACATGCTCTGTGGTCTGTGTTTAGCCTTGGCTTAAGAAGTGAGTGCCCGACACAATGGCTTGATCAAAGCGCTTGCTGCCATTGAGGAAGTCTTCAAGTTCTTTTAAGGCAGGCTTATTTGCAATTTGGCAGAACTCTAAAAGACGCTGACGGTCTGTAGGGGACATATTCTTCAACCCCACTGTGGTCAAAAGGCGCTGGTTGTCAGCCTTAATGATCATGGCCATAGCAAGACCAAACAGCTCTTTGGCTTGCTTTAAGTGGGCGGCATTGATCTCCTCATTGCTCTTGTCTTGGTAGATCAGAGGTAAGGTAACTTCTGCTAAGGTAGAGAGCAGTGGCTGCACCATTGGATTGACGGCGTGGCCTGTAACCAAGCCGTTTAAGCCACGGCGGCCTTTGAACTTGCCTAAGTAGACATAGCTGCAGATGTTTTTGCCATCGTTGACAGGGTAGTTGTCCCAGATAAATGGCTTGCGGCCTAAGAGCTTGGTGACGTTCTCAATGTGCTCTGGGGTGATGTCATCAGATAAGACTTTTGGACCTGTCCAGAAGACCTCAACACGCTCCGGCATATCAGCCATCAGTTCCTTGAAGTAGTTGGCTGGACGCTGTCCAAAGAGCTTATCTAACACCGGATCATCGGTGTAGTACGAAGGGCAGATGATAAAGTGCTTCACCTGCTCAGGCAGGTGCTGTTCCACAAAAGCGATGACTTCATGCTGCTTGGCGCCAACGTCTTCGGCATCCTTGACCATATCATCAAACAGCAGAGCAAAGATCTCACATTGTGTGGTAGCACATAAGGTGGTGATGCGCTCTAGCAGGAGATCTTGTTGAGATGCAAAGTTAGCAGTCAGGTTCATTGGCGATAAGGCAACTCCAAATTCCAGCTTTGCTTGGTGAGCTCTGGTGGCTTGGCGCTTGAGAAAGTCTAAGTAAGGCTGATCTAAGTCTTGCTGCCACTTATCGCGCAGGTGCTCATCTTCCTTTGGAGCATATATGTAGAAGCTGTAGCCGCAGCCTTGCAAAAACTTATAGAGAAAAGCACGCTCTTTCTCACTGTAGCGCTGCCCATAGAAGCCCTCAATTAGTCCCAAATAGGGCGCAGCCGATCCCATAGATCTCTCCTCACTCTCATCTACTAACGCAGTTTGTTGATCATCATGCCTAGCTCTGCTCTGCTCTGCTTTGATTTGCTTCATCGCTAGCTACTTGTGCTTTGTGCTTAGCACTTTGAGAGCATTAGGCACAGCTATACCAAAAGTGCGCCTAACTGGGGATCAAGGGGTATCCATGTTTTTATGTCACCCATACAGCTCACTTACCTATACGAGTGGCTTCTCCTCATGTCACACGCAAGTTAGAGCTTAGCATAGTGGCTAGGCTCAATCACGCACCAATGCACGCAAACGTAAGGAGGGGCGCAATTTGTGTTGCTTGCGCCCAAAAGTGACGCTGGACGATCGTTACGCAAGGCGAAATAAGTGAGCCAAAAGAGCTTCACTTGATTTGGTTGTGCAAGACAGCGTTGTGAATTTATTAATAGAGGCAAATCTCCGTCTCTATGCCGATTGTTTGACATGAGTTTAAATAAATTATTTGTTTTAAACAAAAATGGTTCACAGGGAAATTTCGGGAAACCTAACATAGTCGTATCAAAACTAATTCATCAGAATGAAATATACATCACTA
>CALXYZ010000080.1 GCA_944393075.1 uncultured Anaerobiospirillum sp.
TATGCGGGTTTGTTGCGTCAGATGATACGAATAGTGCCATTCAGCCGTTCACCCTATTTGATACTTTCAGGATGTAAGGAGAGAGTGGGGGCGGTTTTGAGTAAATTGTGCATTTGGTTGGCTTGTGCTTGCTGATCTTTCAAAAGTTGCATATGCTTGACATTGACTTGCCACACATTTTGAGCTCTAAACACAATATAAGCCCAGATATAGGCACACACAGAATAGAAATTAGGTAGGAGTAAGGTTCATGGCTGACGATATCAAGCAAGTGGTGATTATTGGCTCAGGCCCAGCTGCATGTACCGCAGCTATTTACTGTGCCCGTGCGCAGCTCTCACCTATAATGGTGATGGGCTATGAAGAAGGTGGTCAGCTGGTGACTACTCCTGAGGTCGGTAACTGGCCAGGTATTACAGGTGAGCCTAGCGGCTTTGATGTTATGCAGAATATTCTCAACCACACCAAGGAGCTCGGCGTGGAGCGTATCTACGATGTGGTGGAGAGCGTCGACTTCAGTGATGAGTCTTGCAAGAAGCTCTATCTGTCCGGTGGTAAGAAGGTGCTTACCACCAAGGCTGTGATTATCGCTACCGGCGCCCGTGCCCGTTACTTAGGTATCGATTCTGAGGCTCAGTTTAAGGGGCGTGGTGTGTCTGCTTGCGCTACTTGCGACGGCTTGTTCTTCCGTAACAAGGAAGTGGCTGTGATTGGTGGCGGCTCGGTGGCCTTTATTGAGGGCTTGTTCTTAGCCAATCTATGCTCCAAGGTCTACCTCATTCACCGTCGTGAGGGCTTTAGAGCTGAGCAGATTTTGGTTGATCGTGTCAACGAAAAGGTTGCAGAAGGCAAGATGGAGCTGATCTTAAACGCAACCGTAAAAGAGTATGTAGGAAGCGAGCTCTTATCGGGCATCGTGCTTGATGTTAAGGGCGAGCGTCGTGAGCTTCCTGTCAACGGCGTGTTTGTGGCTATCGGTCACCAGCCAGCAACTGAGATCTTTAAGGGGCAGATCGACCTTGATGAAAAGGGCTATATCGTTACCTCAAATGCCCTGCCTCCAGTCACCCAGACTTCATGCCCAGGTGTCTTTGCCGCAGGTGACTGTGCCTTCCCTTACTACCATCAGGCAGTGGTTGCAGCTGGTAGTGGCTGTAAGGCTGCTTTGGATGCTGAGCACTACATCTTAGGCATCTAAAGCATCTAAGGTATTATGCCGTAATGCCGTGATGCTTTAATGCAAGGCTGGCGCAGCACACAGTGCCAGCCCCTGAATCCAGAACAGAGAAGGCCGCAAATGCGGCCTTCTCTGTTTGGACTTCAGCCCTCCACAGTACTAAAGGGTATGTATTCAAAATTCCGGTTCTTGCAAAGGCAGGCTAAGTCCTGTATGGCATAACCTATGGCCCATAAACTGGGGTAGATTCGATTATGCCCAGCCCTAGTGCCATGCCTAGGATGGCCTCAAAATGTTAGGCAGCACAATCAGAAGCGGAATCCTGAATATGTACACTAAAGGTGGATTTGTTCTAAGACTTGCTCGTAGATCTTGGTGAGAGTCTCTAAGTCTTCGACCTTAGTGCACTCATTGACTTTGTGGATAGTGCCATTGCATAGACCAAACTCTAAGGTCTCAGCACCTAATGGGGCGATAAAGCGACCATCAGAGGTACCGCCTAAGGTGTTGAGGTCTGGGATCACACCAGTGTGGTCTTGTACAGCCTTGCTTAAGGCTTGTACTAAAGCACCATCGCGCTCACTGATAAATGGTAAGCCATTGATCACATAACGCACAGTAGCGTAGATACGCTCACGCTCTAAGATCTTTTCGACCATCTTCTGGAGCTTGAGTGGGGTTTGCAATGGGTTAAAGCGCCAATTGCACATGATCTCACAGCTACCTGGAGCGATGTTCTCAGCACCTACACCAGAGTTGAAGTTGGTGACATTAAAGGAAGTTGGAGGGAAGTCTGGAGTACCCTCATCAAGCTTAGCCTCTAACAGAGCAGCCACTAAGCGCGCACCCTTATGGGCGGCGTTGTCGATCTTATCTGGGTAAGCGACGTGGCCTTGGGTACCGTGGATGGTGATGTGGGCAGTCATCGAGCCACGACGGCCGATCTTGATGGTGTCACCAAAGACCTGATTGCTAGATGGCTCACCTACCACGCAGTAGGTTGGGTAGAGGTGCTCTTTTTTCAGCCACTCGGCAACAAAAGGTACACCACCGACAGCATCACCCTCTTCATTAGAGGTGACTAAAAGGCCAATAGTGCCCTTAAAGTCAGGGTGCTTGCGTACAAAGTTGCACATAGCCACAGTCATGGCTGCATCAGCACCCTTCATATCAGCAGCTCCACGGCCATAGAGCATGCCGTCTTTAATGGTTGGAGTAAAAGGATCGCTACTCCAAGCCCCCATATCGCCTGCTGCTACCACATCAGTGTGGCCTAAAAAGAGAGTAAATGGCTTAGTGATAACAATGCCAGATGGGTCGTAAGGGCCATGTTGGGCCTTGATCATCTCTGGATCACCATCGAGCTTGGCCTGTTCGTCATGGCAAGCGAGCGCGAGGAGATTAAAGGTAGGATACATATTCTCGCGCAAAGTGCGGCAATTAAAGCCAGCGTCTTTGAGCTTCTGCTCTAAGAGATCTTGGCACCCTGCATCATCAGGGGTGATAGACTTGCAGGCAATCAGGGCCTGCGCTAGTTCTAAAGTTTCAGACATATCGCACTCAGGGACAATAGTGGGGAAACAACGGGTCTAAGGCGCATTGCCAGCAGTTATCTGCCGGCTAGCGCGGGCGCGTCGGGCACGCAACGCAGCGCAGCTGCGCTGCCCTAGCCGTGCTGGTGCCGTTGCGACGCTTTGCTATTAATCGTCGTCTTCAGTTGGGTACTGTAAGAACAGCTTGCGCTCTAAGCGCAGGTACTGATAGGCAGCCTTGTGCGTCTCTTTGATCGAGAAGCCGTCAACACGACCATAGCGGATGTCGACTAACAGTGCTTCATCATCAGCGGTGATAGCACCACGAGCAGATAAGTACTGACGTAAGAAGTCACCTGCTAAGAGCTTATCCCATGGGTAGACAGTGGAGATAGAGCGCAGAATGAGCATGGATAGGCTGTCGATGATGACAAATTGCTTTTTGCCTAAGTGCTCAAAGAAGTTAGCTACCTCAGCTGGGGTGGCCTCTAAGTCCACGTAAGCTTGGGATGGGCCGACACTGCCATCGGCGTAGCTGATATGGGCGGTGCTCTCATCATCAAGCACTAAATAGCATGGCTCAATCTCTTCGATCTTCTTTTGCTCTTCGATCTTAGCGCGCAGATCATCAGAGCACATCACCAGAGGCTTAGCACTCATCAAAGCGATCACCGAGCACAGATCAGCAATGCCATACTTCTCAAGCTCAGCTTCGTTGAGCTTAACGACGATAGTGGCCTTGACCTCATTCTCAGGTGGGCGAATCACTTTGTGGGCGTCTGGTGGACACTCTGTTTGCATTCTCTCTTCATGAGCCATGACAATAACTCCAATGCTCGTTATGTGGCTGGGTTAGTGAACTATCTCACTTGCTTGCCAGCCTAGTAGTAAGTGTGCAGAAAAAACGTGAGCCTCCAGCGCAGCGCTGCTCTTTGAGGTGAGCCAGCGCTACGGGCTGGAGGCCTATAGGCATGGAGCTTACTGCATCCATGCATGATTAACTTGTTTCTTGAGAATTGTTATTTGGTCGCGTTGTAGCCGTGGCCGTTTTCAGTGCTGCAAGGCCACGAGCCCTTAAAGCTAAAAGGTTCAGGCTCAGGCTCAGGCTCTGGCTCAGGCTTAAGCTACAGGCTACAACGCTGTGTGCTGAGCTGTTTGTCCTTAGATCAGTTTGCCTAAGTGGAAAGAAAGCTCAGCAAAATATTCAAGAAATGGTTGGCTGAGAATCTGATAGTTTTGGCTCTTGAGCAAGATCAGATCAAGCAAGATCGCAAAGAGCGTGAAGTACTGCAGAGCGTAGACATATGGACGCTGGGCGGTACCTTGGTTCTTAGCGATGCAGTAGCCAAAGATCAGACGCATCACAATGCTGACGCCTAAGACCGACAGACCTACGATGTAGTTCATGAGGCCAAAAGCGACAAACAAGCACAACGCGATGACAAAAAGCAGTCCTTTGGTTGTCATAATGCCACAGGAGTCAATTGGATCTTGTGGGAAGTTCCAAGTGAGCGAGGAGGCTGTGGCCGCACTCAACATCGAAGCAATAGCAAAGAGCAAGCTGACTTCGAGGAGGTTATTGCCTGCTTGGGTGAGTAAGATGTTAGACAGCCACATAAAGATCAGCAGCGGTACCATCACTGAGGCCGCGAGCAAAATCATGTCATGACGACGGCGCGTGATAAAAGTACAGATGCGGTAGATGCCCTTGTAGGCAGTAATGCCTGTGAGCATCAGGTAAATGACGGCTGAGACTACACCTACTGTCTCAAGGTTTAGAGCTGAGTGGAGACTACCTCCGACTAAGCCGGCCAACAGACCGACAAAGAAATAAGGAATAGGCATGGAGCTTGGGTAGCATGGGCCCAAGCGCATAGCCAAATGCGGTGCCATGAGAGGCAAGGTTGTGTAGGTAAAGAACGAGGCAAAGAGCTGTCTTACGTACAAGAACAGCATCAAGCCGATACCAACACTCTCGTCCGATGGCATGTTGGCAAAGTTGTAGTTGCCATAGGAATCACGGCGTTGCTTCTTGCTGTGAGCCTCGCGAGCGGAAGCCACTTTTTGTAGAGCGCGTTCTTCGGCTACAGCCTCAGCTACAGCAGCTTGAGCCTCAGCCATCATGGCTTCTTGGCGCTCACGCAGCTCGCTTTCGCTTAAAGCGTTAGGCTCGGCATCTGGAATAGCTGCAATGTTATCTAATGTTGGTGCAGGGGGCATAGCCATGGCGCCAACACCGGTACCGTCGCCGACAGCATCAGTATCTTTTTGTAGTGACACCGTAGCAGCTCTCTTGGCGGCAGCAACGGCGGCTGCTGCGTCTGTGGCCACGCCATCAGCCCTATTAACATCAGCATTTGCACCGGCTCCGGCACCAGTACCAGTACCAACAGAAGCAGGAGACTGAGCTTTAGATTGATCCTGTGCTTGAGCGCGCTTGCTCTCCTCGCTACTAGCAGCACTAGAGCTTGGGCTAGCAATTGACTCACGGGCAGCCTCATCTAAAGCATCAGCATAGGCCTGATCATAGGCTGCAGCCTTTGCTTCGGCGAGTGCCTGAGCATCATGCTCTAAGATGGCTTGCTCTGCTAAGCTTGGGTGCAGACGTGAGCGCTCAGCTTTGGTCTTAGCCTCAACTTCAGCATTAGAGCGATCAACACCTACCGCATAGATAGGAGCATCATCTTCAACTGGTGGTGGGAGTACGATGCGCTGACGCTTGCTAGGGCCAACTACATAGTGCGGGCCATCGTCGTAGCCATTATCCACATTGTCGTCTTGAGCGAGGTTGACCTGAGTGAGGACACCATCGTCCATACCAGATGGAATAGGGCCAGCATCATCACCGGTAGCAGCATTATCGGCCATGTCGGCTGCGGCAGCGGCAGCTGGGTCTTGTGCCTGAGCTTGTTGGACTTGCTGAGCTTGAGCTTGCTCTTGCAGACGGCGGGCTGCACGTTGCTTTTGCTCTAAGGTGTCAGCATAGACGCCTGGGTAAATAGGGGCATCATCCTCAGGTGACTGTTCTTCAGGTGCCATGTCTGCAGCATTGAGATCAGTCTCTGGCAGTGGCTCAATGCCATCATAGCCTGCATTCTCTGGCATCTCATAGTAAGCCTCAGTGCTCTCTGCAGGTAGTATGTTAGTGCTACCACCTTCTTGAGCTTGGGCGGCAGCAGCTTCTGCTGCCCAGCGGGCTTCGTGACGAGCCACAGCCTCAGCCACATCTTGGGCATATTCGCTTGGCTTGTAAAAAGAGGTACCAGCTTTACGGCGTGAACCTACTACATAGTGAGGGCCATCGTCATCAATGCTGCTGCTACTGTTACTGCTAGAGGCATTTTCAGCCTTTTGTGCAACACCTGGGGTGATATAAGAGACGGTCTCTGGCTCTTGCTGACCATAGCTGTCAGTAGGGGCAGCAATACCAGCCATACTCTCGATTTCTTGGCTGGTGCTGCGATTGTCGTAGTAACTACCCTGTGGTGGCAGACTACCATTTTGGTAGTAGGTACTCATGCTCATGTCGTAAGCAGCGCTGCTGTCGGTGTCAGCGCCAACACCAGCCTCAGCAAGCTCCTGCTCTCTTTGCGCAGCAGCGGCAGCAGCTGCGGCAGCTGCGGCAGCAGCTTCTTCTTTGGCGGCACGACGACGAGCCTTATCATAAAGAGCTTTTTCGGTGGCAGCTTCAGAAGCGGCAATAGCCTTAGCAGCTTCCTCTTCGCTGATCAGCGAGATACCGGCCTTAGCAGCAATATCCTCTTCTTCGTTATGGCGAGTACGTGATTTCTTTTGCTTTTCGGTCTTGGATAAGGCGTTAGCAGCAGTCACCGCAGCGGCAGCATTAGTACCACTGATGTGGGTACTAGAGGTCATAGCAAAGCTAGAGTTAGCGCCTCTAGTATGGGTACGTGGAGGAATTGGGGCAACAATGCCATCTAAATCGCTATCGTCGTAAGCATTACCAAAGCCCTCGTCACTGTAGACATCATCGTCTAAGGCGTTACCAATGACAGCACCAGACACTTGGTCTAATTGGTCATTACCAGTTTCGGTAGCACTACCTAAAAATTGGCTGGCAGAGCCGGTACCTTGCTGCATTTGTTGCTGCATTTGTTGCTGCTGTTGCTGCTGCAGCTGGTATTGTGCCTCTTGTTCATAGGCCACCTTATCGGCGGCAAGGACGCTACGCAGACGATCTTGGGCGGTCTTAGCACCGCTGGTTTCGTCGTTACCGTATGGGCTATAGGAGTTATTAAAGCCACCCATTCCGCTGTTGTAGCGGGCAGCAGCTTGTTGTTGAGCGGCCATAGCGGCAGCTGCAGCCTCAACTTCTCGGGCTTCTTGCTCACGGGCTGCAGCTTCGGCTTTAGCCTTACGCTCTGCTTCTTCGGCCGCGATCTCAGCTTTGAATTTGGCCTCAGCCTCAGCACGGCGCGAGCGCTTACGCGAGTTGATTTCGTTGATCTGCTTGACCTTTTCGAGGTCTTCAGGACTCATGCCGGTGATGTGAGTACTGCCGTGATAGACATGCTTTTTCACCTGCCTATTCTCAAGGCCCATAATGGCAGTGTGACCCTCGGCGAGCATCATGCCATTAGCCATGATGTTGGTACCAGGATCGGCACGACCAGCCTTAAAGCTTGCAGCACCAGTACCACTGATAATCGAGCTTTGTTCGGAAGCTTTAGCCGCAGCTTCGGCAGCAGCCACTGCACTATCAGGAATGATACTAGCGGTAGTAGCAGGGGTTACAGGTACAGGACTCTCGGTTGGAGCTGGAGTTGGAGCCGCAGGAGCGGAAGCTACAGGGGCTGGAGCGGGCGCTGGAGTAGCACCTGGAATCAGGGCTTCTGCAGATGAGGTATCACCATCAAAAATGGCATTAGCCATCATGCCGGAGAAGTCCATTTCATCTTCAGCATCGTTATCCATTTCCGCGTAATAGGTTGAACCAGAGTCCTCTGCTCTGGCATCGCCGCTATCTGCGTCGGTGTCTGCGTTGGATTCTTGGCTGACAGCGGCGATCTCATCGGCATCGCCTTCTTGGTATTCTTGGCCGTGCTCATCATAGAGCTTAATGCGAGGCTGCTCGTCGTAGAGCATATCGACATTAATAGGAGCAGCGCTGCTGTCGGCAGATGTTTCTTCTGCTCTGGCAGTCTTATCGTCGGCTTCTTCGATCATGACTTTTGTCGTGGCTGGGGTGGAGCTATCGGCAACTTCGTTGGCTTTAGCGATATTGGCGATGTCTTCTAAGGACTTTTCGACAATAGCGGTATCGTCTTGGGGTTGTGCCGATTTTACCGAGACAGCTGGAGCCTCAGTTGCAGGGGCGGCATCTTTAGTTACAGCACTAGGCTTAGTTGAGCCAAAAGGGGCAGGAGCGTCAGTAGTGACATGAGCTAACTTACCCAAACCAGAGGCACTAGACTCAAGGTCGCTGTACGAGACGCTATAGGAGATGGAGCTGTCTTCAGGTGTAGGAATAGGGCCTGAGCTGGACTCAGTGCCAGTATTAGATATGCTGTCAGCTGTAGCGGCAGTAGCTGTAGCGGCAGTAGCTGTGGAGGAAGCTTCAGCTGTGGCGTCGTAATCTGGGTTGGTGAGGCGCTCGAGGGTCTCTAAGTCGAGCTCGTCAGCGTCGAGATGAGCGCTATCTTGAGCTTGTGGAGTGCTTGGGCTCGGCACCTTATCAGAAGTTACAGATAAGCTGCTGTTGGCAGTGCTGCTAGCGGTATCGCTGCGGCCTTGATTCTCTGTTGTCATAGAGTAAGAAATCCCAAAAAACCCACAAAAGTCAGCTGCAAAAAAGTCTTTTTACAACAAAGACGTTCTCTAGAGCAGCTCCCACTTTAACCTTGCCAGCTTATCGAGCAACTTCCCTGTCGCAAGGTGCTAAGACCGGTTTTGTAAGGCACGAGCACTAAGCTGTGCAGCAATGTACACAACGCAAGTAGCAATAGCAATGATGTGCCTTTGGCCTTTAGCTTGAAACCTGCGAAATCTGTTAGCCCAATAAAGATCTAATGACGGTAACTACAGGGCCAATAGCAGGTGTAGTGTACTCAAGCTTTTATTTTGCCTAGAGATCTGATAATAGTAGCTCTAGGTATCTGCTCCCAAAGGATGATCGCTACTTAACAAAGCGTCTGATGTGCGCTACAGACCTTATTTTGCCTGCATAAGCGCTCACGGGCTCAATTTTATCATCATTTGGGCGCGTTTGAGCTCATTTGCGCCCGCCTCATGGGCTTTGCTGCGAAGTGGGCGCTCCTTTTTGCACAGAGCTCATAGCAGCATCTGGTTGCCCAATCCCTGTCTAACCACCGCGCAGCCGCAGCGCCTCTAAGCTACAGCGCTGCGGCTGCGTTGCGCCCGCACTGCGTTGTGGTCAATCGGAAGTAGTGCGGATCTGCAGGCTTCAAAAAGTGCAGTGTAAGTTGAGCTTTGGCCTATGGCCGCGTGGTGTTGGGATGAGGCTGAGTGGCTCCTTTTCACTGGCTGTTTAGCTGTAGCGGTTGTGGCGGGTAGTAGCGGGTAGCGATCAAGTATTGGTCAAGTATTGGCCAAGTGTTGACAGATGGTTTTAGGTCGCGGTTTTGTGTAACTAGAGGTGCTGAGAAAATGTATACAGAATGGGGCTTGGCAACGGCAGCAAACCGAGCTACGCTCGGCATCGATGCGAAAAGTAGCTGCCGAGCCGCGGCTGATTGTTGATCAACTATTATCGGCAAAAGTTTAGGCAGACTGCTACCGTTGTATACGAAAAATGGTATTCAGATAGTTTACTGAGCTAAATTGGCCTAAATATCGGTCTTTGGGTGATGGCATAGATACCATCAAACGCCAGTAAGGCTCGGAAGTATACCGGCAGCCACGAGTAACCAAAATTCGAATTAGCGGTTTTTAGTTTGCTAATGTGTGATGCAAGTCCAAAATTCGGCAGATAGCATACTAGCAATCATAAAAAAGCTAATGTTAAAATTGAGTAATAATTTTGGTGGACAAATTATCTAATTTGAAACTTGCGTTTTCTTGTTGTCATGGCTGCACCGCAGCCAGATATAGGCACTGAGGTCTCGCACCTCATTAAGATCATGCATTTTTAAGTGCATGACACTAGCGCCAAGGTAGAGCTAGCCAAGGTTGCAGCAGCGACCTAGCTACCAATATAGGTATGACTTGGCTACTAGCGACCAGAGTGCAAAAGTGCAGAAGAGCTTGCACTTACTTGCGTTTTGGAGATGTGGCAACAAGGCAACGGACTCATGAGACGTTGTGGTGTTAAAAAAAGAAAGCGTCTGCATAGTGGTTGATGCAGATGTTGTGGTTACATCTATGTACACCCGACACGCTCGTGTTAGTTCCAGCCAGCCAATTAGCCAGCCGTCATGTCTAACCAGTTTTTCTTTTGGTGCGGCGCTTATATCTGACTATATCTGACGTTTTGCAGTGTACCCACTCAGCTGAACTTGCAAGCTTAAAAATGGTAAAAAGCAGAGCAAGTGCGATATAGGCATATAGGCCAGAAGTAATCGATTTTTTTTTTTTTTTTCTTGATATCTGACCAAAAAAGCCCCAATTGCTCAGTCCACCCGATAAGCAAAGAAAAAGCACAATGACACAATGCAGGCAACAGGTTCTAGACCTTGCCGGTATTAGTGTTAAGTATTGAAACTCCTTGGGGGAGAGATGCTGCCGCAGGCACGAGGCACGGTTGATCCATTGACCCGTTGACCCGATTGAGCGGCCCTTGTGATCTGTAGTGCAAGAAATGCAAAGAAACAGCTCAAAGTGATTTTAGGAGAGCATGCAAAAAGCCTCATTTGATAGTAACGAAAGTGCACTCAAGCGGCTTAGAATCATGCGTAAACTTGGGGTTGTTCTAGTATGGTAGCTGAAGCGCGATTGCGCCTGTGCGAGACTTTGGGCCCGTTTACAGGTTGTAGGAAAGAGATCTCACTTTTGGAGCAGATTCCTAAGTATTGCACCCATGCAATAAGTGCAAAGTGGTTAAAGATGTTTCTTGAGCCATTAGTTAGGTAACGCTACACTAATAGTGAGATTACTTTTCACGTAAAGTGACGTTACGTCATGCTATGGAGATCGCATGCTGTTCCTATAGGCCGCCATCTTACGTACTTATCTTTTGCAGGCTTACAAGTTTGTAAGTGGTATGCGCCTTGATCCCAAGCAGTGACAAAGCTTACACGCACGCATTTGGTATTGCAGCTAAGCAGAGTAACGAAACGATTAATATCCAGATCACTGTCACGTTAAGTGTTCTGTGTGGTGCTATAAAGCCACAACGACAGATTAAAGTGCTTTGGCGCTAATCCTGCCTTTTTCTTTTTGCTAATCAAACAAAACAATATAGGCGCTGCTGTGCCGGTCTTTGTACGTCATAAGGGTTCATAAGGACTTTTGGTTTTTTTGAATGTGGTCTGACGCGCAAAGTTTTCGCACATCTATAGCAGGTGCTCATTTGTCACGTTTGTATATGGCAAAAAGGGCAAAAGGATCTAATGGAGAGCTAAGAAGTATCAGCACATCGTGCATCTGATTGTAGTGGCCTCATCACCAAGTTACCTCTTCTACTTATCGAGCCAGAGATAGTACTAGGCTGGAAGTAGAAAGTAGGTGCAGCGGCGGGTGAGACAGCAGCACATAGAGGACGAGTGAAGAGTTGATGGAGCAAAGGCGCAATCTAATTGCGGGATTTGTAAGCAAGTATAGGCAAAGATAAGGAGAAGGGGTGCTGTCCCAAGCTAAGGCCCTAAGTGGCTTTAGTGGGTTTTGGTGGGATGGTGCTAATTGTTTCTTTCTTAATTTGGCTTATTGGTATAGGTACTAAGTAAAGTACAGCAAAGGCGCAGGTATGGCCTTTGGTTACCAAGGTAATGCTTAGTCTCAGAACACCCATTTCTAAGCTCGACCTGTGTGTAACCTCTATCAAGGTAATATGCGTTTTGGTCTTACCCTACTTACAGTCTGTCGGTCTGTGATGTCATGTGACATGGTGACATGATGACAAAGTGACAT
Source organism: uncultured Anaerobiospirillum sp. (assembly GCA_944393075.1). Lineage (GTDB taxonomy): Bacteria > Pseudomonadota > Gammaproteobacteria > Enterobacterales > Succinivibrionaceae > Anaerobiospirillum. The sequence goes on from CALXYZ010000080.1 coordinate 11,755, forward strand.
TACGATGATGATGCGCTGAACGCAATCGCAATCGCAATCGCGATCGCGATCGCCTTACGATTGCGGCTCTGGGCGGATCTGATCTGTTAAATGCATCGATCTTGTGATGCCATGTATGTTGCTGTTGTCTTGGAGATTGCAGAGTGGCTTTAAGGCTTCAAGCCTAAAGCTTAAGGATTAAGGCTTTGAGCAGGGAAGCTATGGAGAAACTGGAGATTTCTCTTATCTTTGCTGACTTTAGGTCGTGATACTCACTGAGCAAACAACAAAGGCAAACAAATTGATCCGGATGTTTATAGTTCACCTCGGACGATTCATGAGAGCCTACTTGTTCTCATGCTTTTTTGGCGTCTTGGTGATTCCTCTTGCTTTTAACTTGATTGAGATTGTCGGTGGTGGTGTGCAAGACCCTGACTTCCTCTATCTTGCGTGTGCCTTATTGCCTATGGTTGGTGCAGGCCTCTATGTCTTTCATGAGCGCCACCGTGTCAACTCTGACGAACTGCCTTTCTATGCCCGTCACCTGATGCGCAAGGATAAGTCTTTCCTGCGCCAGTATTTTACGTTAAGCGGTATGTTAGTCCGCGATCACTATGGCGACAATTTCAAGACCATTGCCACTGCTAGTGATAACGAGCTTGCTGCTGCTATTGTGGCATTTAACGCTCACGCACCTTCTGACGTCTTTGCTGTGGCTGATGCGCGCAAGCGTCAGGTTAACTGCGAAGTCTACCGTGCTTTAAAGTATGTGCACACTATGATTGCAGTCACCGGCGTAACCGGTGAGGGCCTTGCCATGGTGCAAAAGGCCTACCTCAATGGTCTGCGCAGCGATGCTGATATCAGCACCATGTACGCCTTTGCCAATAAGGTGCACCGTCAGCGTGGCCAATACCTGTGCGAGTATGTGGTGACCACTCTGATGCGCACTTTGCTACACGGCGCTCCTAACCCAGCTAACTACGATTACCATCAGCTCTTAGACCAAGAGCCTATGCGTTCTATCTGCGCTTTGCTGTTAGGTGTGCACCCACACGATGTGAGCCACCGCTACCACAGCCGCTACTTCTTTATGCTGCAACAAGAGCAGTTCATCATCAAAAAGCGCGCAAGCTTTGGTCACAGCTTCGATGCCTATGGTTTCCACTTCTATAAGGAAGGCGAGCACCCAAATTACGACGAGATGGAAGCCGCCGCCGCAGCAGCAGCTGCTGCTTCAGCAGCCGGTATGGATGATGGTCCAAACCGCGACGCCCAAAACAACTATGGCTTTGGTTTTGATTTTTGGAGCCGCCAGGGTAACTATGCTGGCGCAGACGCAGACGCAGACGCAGGCGCAGACGTCAACAGCGATCCTGATTATTTTAGTGATTTTGGTTCCACTGCAGGCTCGGGGGGTTCCTACTACTCCTATCGTGATCACTACCGCGATGCTTACGAGGACGCTTTCCGCTCCTACCAAGATCGCGAGTTTGAGCGCGACTACAACCGTGCTTACAGCTATGCTTCGTCTACTGGTGCCGGTACCAGCGCTGGCGCCGGTGCAGGCGGTGCACATGCAGGTACTTCAGGTTCTGGCGCGCAAGGCGGCTATGAAGGCCATGAGGGGCAAGAAGGGGCCTCCGGCTCCGATCGTTTATTAACTAAATTGCAACAGGCCTATCGTACCTTAGAGCTTGAAGAAGATGCTGTGTTTACTGTGGTGAAGAAGCAGTATCGTAAGTTGGTATTCAAGTACCACCCTGACCACATCCCAGGTTATGAGTCTCTTAGCGCCAGCGAAAAAGAGCACTTAAACCAGCGCCTTTATGAGGTGGTGCAGGCTTATAACTACATTTTGAGCATGAGCGCTGACTTTGATAGCGAGAGCGAGGAGATGGCTGCTCGTGCTCACAGTTCGCGCCCTGCCGCTGCTGCTTCTTAAAGTAGCCCTTGCCATGTCTTTCTTCTCCCCACGGTGGCAGGAGGTATGGCCAATACCTTCTGTGCACCATGTGGGGTTCTTTCTGCCCAATTTCCGCGAAACTCCCGCAAAAGCATGGTCTCTAGCTGTGCTAAAATGCTATTCCCCT
>CALXYZ010000081.1 GCA_944393075.1 uncultured Anaerobiospirillum sp.
GCGTGATTTAGCTGTAACATCAGTGTTTATATGGCTTTAGCCGCTGTGTTTAACCTCCTTATTCCGGAGAATATGGAATTCACGTGAAATTTTGCGCTCTAGAGGCGGAGCTAAGTTGTTGCTAAGTTGTTGTTTTGTAGCATAAAAACGCTGTTTTGTGCCCTATGTCTTGATGTGGTGGCTGCGGCAGTAAGTGCTAGGAACAAAGAGGATTGTGTGTTGGTCGTGAGAGTGTTGCGATCGACTGCATTGTGCGCGTAGGAGTGTAGTTGTCATGACGGACGTTGTTTTTAACAGCCAAAATCGTGAGCAGATCCTGCAGGCTCTTGTAGAGAGAATGACTGCAGTGATGCCTGTTAGTGGCACTGTGAGCCTCTGCGGCGATCATTTGCAGTTACACCGTTTCGATCAAGAAAAGACTTGCGAGGCTACGAGTATCTACAAGCCACTGTTATCTTTCATGATTCGTGGTACCAAGCGTCTGCGTGCCGGTGATAGCAATATCGTCTACAACCCTGGCGAGCTTTTCATTAACGGTGTGGATATCCCCGCTCAGTTCTTAGTCTCAGGTGTTAGTACTGCAGCTCCAGGATTTGCTGTGTCTATCCTGTTAGACCCAAGCATCATCAAAGATGTGATGACGCAGTTACCACTTTTAGATCAGCAGGAACTGATGAATTCAGCTCAGAGCGCACATTATGATACGGCCACCACCGATGAGCTGGTGACGCTGTTGCGTCTTGTTGAGCTGTATTCCAAAGGCGTGAACTATGATTTTCCATATCAGCTGTTGCTCAAGGAGCTCTACTACTATGTGCTCTCGGCTAAGCATGGTATGAGTTTGCGCAAGCTTTTCACTGCTGGTGCCCAAGACTTTAAGATCGCTAAGTCGGTGCAATACTTACGTGAGCACTATCGCGAGGATGTCGATATCGAGAAGTTGGCTTCATTGGTGTTTATGGCCGTGCCTACTTTCTACAAGCACTTCAAGCAAGTAACCTCGCTGTCTCCATTGCAGTACATCAAGCGTCTGCGTTTGTATGAGGCTAAGCGTCTGATGATCTCTGAGAACATGACCGCAGCTGCCGCTGGTTATGATGTTGGTTACTCTAGTGAGCAGCATTTCTCGCGTGATTATAAAAAGCTCTTTGGCCGTCCACCACTTCAGGATGTAAAGGAGTCGTCATTCGTCGACTCGGCAAATCCATTTACTGATGTCCCTGTGGTCTTAAACCCTGATGAATTGACCGCAGCTAGCGGCATGGATGCTATAGCCTTGTAATACAGGGCTAGAAAAAAGCGAGGGCCCAAGTAGTTGCTACTTGGGCCCTCAGCTTATTTGCATAGCTGGGCATAGTGTTGAGGCACGGATACAAGCTATCGCTACACGATGCAAGCTCGTGATGCCAGCTGAAGCTAGGCTAAAGCTAACTTCCTAAGCTACTACACTCCACATCACATATCCACGCCACGCCACACAATGCTATGCGATGGCTACGCCTTAGTTGATTTGGCCTAGCTGCTTGAGCACATTGTCCATGCGCGAGCGCCAGGTGTGGATGATCTCGCAGAGGCGGGCATTCTCCTGCTTGTATTCTTCGAGCTCGCGCTTGAGATTGGCAATTTCCACATCCTTATGGTCGAGCGAGCGAAACTTCTCATCAATGGTATTGCTAAGCGTGTCAGTCTTGGTCGCAATCTCATTGAGTTCTTGAAGCAGCTCTAACTCACGCAAGCTTAATTGTTCGCGATTTGCCATGTTATCTCCTTAGGTTGGCTCAACGCTTGAGCTTTGTTTTACTCCGCGTCACACTGCACTGTGCTGTGCGGCGCGCGCAGTATTGTTCAGCTCTGCCTCGTATTGCTCTGCCCTTTGCCTCATCCACCCATTGTCACACTACAGGCCTCTGATAGTTGGCCTCTGTCTACCAAGACCTGAAGCCTACAGAATGTAGCGTGAGATGTCCTCGTTTTGCACGATGTCGCTTAAGTGATCGTCGACATACTGAGCGTCGATCACGATGCTGGTGCCTGGATTATCTGGAGCGTCGAACGACACTTGGTCTAACAACTTCTCCATCAGAGTGTGCAGACGCCGTGCGCCGATGTTCTCCGTCTTCTCATTAACGGCAAAAGCATCTTCAGCAATACGTTTAATGGCGTCATCGGTGAAGCTGATTTTTACACCTTCGGTAGCCAGCAGCATCTCATACTGCTTGGTTAAGGAGGCGTGAGGCTCCTTTAAGATGCGCACAAAGTCATCGGCAGTTAAAGCCTTGAGCTCAACGCGAATAGGCAGACGGCCTTGCAGTTCAGGGATCAGATCCGATGGCTTGGCGATTTGGAAAGCACCAGAGGCGATAAAGAGGATGTGATCGGTGCGCACCATACCGTACTTGGTGTTGATCTGGCAGCCTTCGATTAAAGGCAACAGGTCACGTTGCACGCCTTGGCGCGAGACTTCACCACGTGAGGAAGTGGAGCTATCACCACCACAGATCTTATCGATCTCATCGATGAAGACGATGCCTTGGTTTTCACACAAGCGAATAGCTTCAGCACGCAGATCATCAACCTTGGTCAGCTTGTCAGCTTCTTCTTGAGTCAGCTCTTTGAAGGCGTCCTTGATCTTCATCTTGCGGCTGACAGTGCGTCCTTGAGACAAACCTTCAAACAGGGATTGCAACTGATTGCTCACGTCATCTAAAGAACTGCCACCGCCAATGATGTTGAAGCTTTGGTTCTTTTCAGCGACACGGATGTCGATCTCGCGATCATCTAACTCACCTTCGCGCAGCTTCTTACGGAAGATCTGACGAGTGTGGTTGCTGCTCTTCTCATCATCGCTAGCAGATGGAGTTGGTAGCAGAGCGTCTAAGATGCGCTCTTCAGCAGCTTCTTCAGCGCGTACACGGTTAGACTTGAAGGACTCCTCCTTGACTAACTTCATGGACACTTCCATCAGCTCACGGATGATGGAGTCAACTTCCTTACCAACATAGCCCACCTCAGTGTACTTGGTTGCTTCAACCTTGATGAAAGGAGCTTTGGCTAAGGTAGCTAAACGGCGAGCGATTTCGGTTTTACCCACACCAGTAGGGCCGATCATTAAGATGTTCTTAGGGAAGATCTCGGAGCGGTCTTGTGGGTCTAATTGCATACGACGCCAGCGGTTGCGCATGGCAATAGCCACAGCGCGCTTGGCCTCAGACTGTCCAATGATGTGACGGTCTAATTCGCTGACAATCTCACGAGGTGTTAATTCGGACATCTTCTTCCTTGTCTGTAGCGTGCAGAGACAGAGATAAGAGCTACTGCTAGGGTGGGTCTCTGTCCCTACCATGATCGAAAAATATTGGTCTTGCGCGGCGCTGATGCGGTGGTGCCTAGCGCCTAACGCCTAGTGTTTACATATTGCTCTAACTAAGTGCGGCTGTGCTCAAAGTAGCTTGCTTAGTTGGCGCTCCATGACGAGTTGTGTGGGTCTGGAGCAGGGGCTGGAGCTGTAGTCTCTTCAGTCTTGGTGGCGCTGTCGTCGCAATTGATGGTTTCGATGATGTGGTTTTGGTTGGTGTAGACGCAGATTTCACCTGCAATCTCTAAGGACTTCTTGACGATCTCTTCTGCCGACAAATCAGTGTTGCGCACTAAGGCACGGGCTGCGGACAAAGCGTAGTTGCCACCAGAGCCGGTTGCTAAGATGTCATCGTCCATGCGCACCACATCACCAGAACCTGAGATCAAGAAAGAGTGCTCCTTGTCGGCCACGATCAAGATAGCCTCTAACTTGCGCAGCATTTTGTCGGTACGCCAGTCCTTTACTAAGGCAACGCAGGCGCGCTCCAAGATGCCTTGGTGAGCCTCAAGCTTCTTCTCAAAAAGGTCTAATAAGGTAAAGGCATCGGCAGTAGAGCCAGCAAAACCAGCGATCACACGACCCTTAAAGAGGCGACGCACCTTGCAGGCATTATCCTTTAAGACCGTACTTTGACCCATGGTCACTTGGCCGTCACCACCAACAGCGACTACACCATGACGACGTACAGAAACAATAGTTGTCATACAAAAAAACCTTTACCGATCAAGCTCAGCTGCATGCCTTGTAGACTAGCCAAAGAATCACGTTTGCTGAGGTGAAAAACAATAGCTTAAGTGTAGCGCATCTTTGCGTAGCAATCACTTAGTAACCATACGATCTAAGTCAACCAAGGTCGACCTTGGTCGTGGTCTAACGTAACTTTTAAAGAACCAAACAAAAAAGCTCCAGTGGCTGAGCACAGGAGCTTTTTGGGAAAAAATAAGAGGGTAGATGTTGGGCAAGTAGCTGCGGGGCTGACGCTTAGTTCTTAACCAGAGCGCACTCTTGCACTAAGCCCTTCTCACTTAAGTTTTGGAAAGTGCTGCGGGCTTGATCTACTGTAGGCAGTGGGCCAATTCTCAAGGAGTGGCTGCCATCTTGATTTTGTACCACGGTAGCACTGATACCTTGGAAAGCAAGAACTGCTTTTTGGCTCTCAGCCTCATATGGGGTAGAGAAGCGATCGCAGAAGAGCGTGCCAGATCCTGCTGGAGCGGCAGATCCTTGGGAACCTTGATTGTTTGCTGATACGTTTTGTGGTGGTAGAGGAGCAGTCTCAGTAAATTGATCGCCAGTCTCTGGAATAGGTGCTGGGCCGTAGCCTGGAGCACTAGCGTTAATCTCACCACGCTCGCCATTCATATTGGCAAAAGGATCGTTGTTCACACCAATCTCAGGCACAGTGTTGTCGTTTAGCAGATCCTCTAAGCCACCTTGTTGTGGCATTTGACCCTGACCCTGACCCTGACCCTGCCCTTGGCCTTGGTTAAAGTCATAGCGCTGAGATGTTGGCAGCTGTAATTCGCCACTTTGACCTTGCTGTGGAATTTGTTGTTGCATCTGCTGCTGCATCTGCTGTTGTTGCTGTTGAGATGCATCGTCCTCGCTTAGGGAGAGGAGAAAGCTGGTGAACAGCAGCACAATGAAAGCGATGCCACCAATGGCTAAGACCTTCTTCTTTTGAGGAGGTAGGTCCTTAAGTGAATTCAGGCTAAAGTTCAATTGATATCCCTCAAAAAAGGCGGCAGTCACCGCGTGGGTCTAGGTTGGGCGATTACTGTGCGGTAGCTCGCGGAAAATAGGCCTATATTTCAGGCAAGATCAGCCTTGATCTGCTTTGTTCTGAGAAAAGCCCGCGCCAAAAGCGCGGGCTTTTCCACTATCTTAAAGCAATCTGCGATGGGTGTGGTGATGTCTTACATCTTTTCCATCACATTAATGCCAAGTAAGCCTAAGCCCTGCTTTAAGACCTTGGAGGTTAAAGCGCACAGAGCTAAGCGTGAGCGGCAAGTCTGCTCATCCACACCTGCCTTGAGCACTGGGCAGGACTCATAGAAACGCATAAAGGTGCCTGAGAGCTCGTATAAATAGGTACACAGTAAGTGAGGCATAGCCTTAGCAGCCACAGAGTTCACGGCATCAGCAAAGGATAACAGCTTGTTGGCCAGATCCTCTTCTTGCTCAGTACCGATGATGATCTCACCAGGTTGTTGCTCGGTCTTACGGAAAATGGCTTGAATACGGCTGTAGGCGTATTGTAAGTATGGAGCGGTGTTGCCCTCAAAGGCTAACATCTGCTCCCAGTCGAAGATGTAGTCGGTAAGACGGTTCTTAGAGAGGTCAGCGTACTTGACGGCGCCGATAGCAATATCGTGCACCACTTGCTTGCGCTCATCCTCGGTATAAATACCGCCACGCTCATCTAACATGGCGCTGACACGCTTCTCGGCCTCGTCTAACAGATCCTTAAGCTTCACAGTGCCACCGGTACGGGTCTTAAATGGCTTGCCATCCTTACCTAACATCATACCGAAAGCGTCGTGCTCAATGCTTACACCCTCAGGGAGATAGCCAGCTAAGCGGGCGATCTGCCATGCAGCCTCTAAGTGCTGATGTTGACGGGAATCAATGAAATACATGAGACGGTTAGCCTTAAAATGGTCAACGCGGTACTTCACGCAAGCGATATCAGTAGTGGTGTAGAGGTAGCCACCGTCGCTCTTGCGCACGATGTTGCCTAACTTCTCACCGTCTTTGTTCTTAAACTCGTCTAAGTAGACCACGATGGCGCCTTGATCTTCAACGGCAATACCCTTTTGCATCAGGTCTTCAACTACCTGAGGCAGCATGTCGTTGTAGAGGCTCTCACCCATAACGTCCTTTTGTGACAAGGTGACATTGAGACGGTCATAGATGAGCTGGTTTTGCTCCATGGTCATGGTTACTAACTTCTGCCACATGTCATGGCAGTATTGGTCACCACCTTGGAGACGAACTACATAGGATCTGGCCTTGACAGCAAAAGCCTCATCTTCATCGTAGCAACGCTTAGCTTCACGATAGAAGGCCTCAAAGTCACTCAGATCCATACCCGAGCCGCTCTCGTTTTCGCACTTTTCTAAGTAGGCGATGAGCATACCAAACTGTGTACCCCAGTCACCGACGTGGTTGGCGCGGATAACGTTGTGACCTAAGAACTCCAGCACACGCACCACAGCATCACCGATTACGGTTGAGCGGATGTGGTGAACTGCCATTTCTTTAGCCACGTTAGGAGCCGAATAGTCGACTACGATGTTTTGTGGTTGAGATACTTGAGCGATGTTGAGGCGATCGTCTTGGAGCATGTCCTGAAGTTGCTTAGCAGCAAAGGAGGTGTTCACAAAGAAGTTGATAAAGCCAGGGCCTGCAATTTCGGTCTTGCTGATACGATCGTCTTGGGGCAGGTTTTCTACGATTAATGTGGCGAGCTCACGTGGGTTCTTGCCTAAAGGCTTGGCCAAAATCATAGCCACGTTGGTGGCAAAGTCACCGTGAGCCTTGTCCTTGGTGCGATCAATACGAATCTTGCTAGCAATATCATCACTGATGGCGCAATCAGCCTTAGTCTTCAATTGCTCAAGGCTGGCAAGTACTAATGAAGAAATATGATTTTTCATGCTTTTTAAGAAACACCAAGGTTATAAACAAAGAACAAGAAGTAGGTAAAAACGAAGCACTGCTTGGGTTATGTGTTTTCGTGCGTGCAAGTTAGCACGAAATGCACCCAAGCTGCCGTCATAGCAGATATCATCAGCCTTGATCAAGAAATGGTGTCAGATCTCGCACGCTAGTGTGTTGACCTATTTTGAGGCGTCGTCACAGTATTATTAACAGTTAATAATGGTGCTTAGATATGCTCAAGTACAAGAATTGTACTGCCGCTGATAGATATAAGCTTTTGGGCATTCGTTGAGTCGGCCTAGTATACCATAGCGACTTGTGCCAACATTCTTGTATGTGGCAAGCTTCACGACCTGAGAGCTCTTTAGTGGGCATTGTAAGACGCTAAGTTTTATAATGGGAAGCGATGCAGCGCGCTGTGGTTAATGTTCGTGCGTATGGCTTACAGCTTGCTATGTGGAGAAGAACAAGTTGTAGCTTGTCATCAATGTTTGCGTTGATTCATGTTGTGAGATAGAGGCAGTAGATCCAAGCTCGAAGCTTTAAGTTCAAAGTTGCTTTCGGTATGGGCAACTTCAGAAGACCTGTAGAAGATCGTATGAGGTCGCTGCTTGCTTAATTTAGTTGTAGGTTCCTACTCTAGGATGCAAACAGAGAGGGATCAGGTGGTCTTTGCTGCCCTTAGACTTTAGAGTAAGCTCAAGATGAAGCTAGTGCTCAAGTTAAAAGTTTTAAGGGAGTGCAGGGGGGTTGTCGTGAGTTGGCTAGCTTGTCGTGAGTTGGCTAGCTCTTAGTAAAGCTCAGCTTTAGTGGAGAGTGGGGTTGTGCAGACGATTATCATTACAAGAACCGATAAGATTGGCGATTTTGTCGTATCGATTCCGTCTTATGCGACTGCTCGTGCCATGTTCCCTAGGGCTAAGATCATAGCTTTAGTCAGCAGGTTCAACCGCATTATTGCCGAGAATGTATCCTGCATCGATGAGTGTGTCAGCATCGACGATTATGAAGACGTCAATGAGTTAGCACAAAAGCTGCGATCGTATAAACCTGACGCCTTTGTGGCCCTTGTATCTAACAACAAGATTTCAAAGCTTGCGGTGCAAAGCGGTGCCCGCATGCGTATCGGCCCACGCTCAAAGATCTTATCTTTTATCCACTACAACCACGGTATCAGACAGCATCGTTCTCTGTGTCAAAAGAGCGAAGCTGCTTACAACCTTGACCTTATTCGTAAGCTAGACCCAAGACGCTTTGATGAGGTGGGAGTACAGCTCTCTCGCATTAAATACCAACAAGAGCATGCTGATGTTGTTGATGCTTATTTAAAAGAGCACAAGATCACCCCGCAGCGCTTTATCTTGGTCAACCCTTTTACCGGTGGTAGTGGTGCCAATCTCTCACTAGACCAATATGGCGCAGTGCTTGATGCCATCTTGTCAGGCCAAAACCCATACCTCAACTCCAGCAAGTATCTGGTGTCACCTAGTGGTGCTGATATCGCAGCTGATGCTGATATGGGTAATAACAGTTTTAACAACGCCTCAGAAGATTTTGATGGTCAGGTGCTGCCACCATCGACAGCGCGTATTAACGCCTATCGGCAGCGCTTAGAGTTTTATGAAGATCAGCAGGCCTACGAGGAAGTAGCTCCTCGTGACATCAATGCCACTGTTACTGATGGTAGTGGTAGCGGTAGCGGTTCGCAGCAAGCAGCAATGAGTGGCGTGAGTGCCAATAATGGCAGTGCAGATGCTGCTCTTAACAGTGGTAATGCCTCTACTTTCGCTGAGCGTGAGAATGCTCGTGCCGCTGCTGAGAGTGCATGGTCTGAGCGCGCTGCTGGTACTGAAGGCGCTATTGTTGGGGATTATTTGGCCCATGAGACTACAGATGAAGATGGCAGTGTGACATGGTCATTCTCGCGTCGTGACAGTGATAGTGCTGCGATGACGCAGCGCAATCAGGAGCGTGAGGATGCCTTTGATGCTGCCCAAAAAGCTGCCTCAGATGCATCTGCTGCTCGCGTGCCTGCTAAAGTCATCATCTTGGGTATGCGCCAGCATGAAGAACAAATGCAGGAGATACTAAAGCAAATATCGCCTGAGATGCATCAACATGTGCACCTCTTTATTAATGAGGGTAGCTTGCTTGTCGCTGTAGCTTTGGTGGATCGCTGTAAGGTCTTTATTGGTCCTAGCACTGGCATCACCCAAATTGCTGGCAACTATCAAAAGCCAGCCATTTGCTTCTACTCTAGCCGTATCTCCAACTCGCACCGCCGCTGGGAGCTGTTTGGAGATCCTGAAGAAGTAGCCTTTACCTTCAACATCAAGAACCTCAACCCAAACAACAAGGTTCTCTCTAAGTTACAAGACGGAATGAAGCACGCCTTAGTCTCCACTGTGCTTGAAGAGTTCTACCGCACTGCCAAGTAAGTGCCATCATCATCGCCTGTACAAAATGCGCTACACTGAGCAAATGAGCCTGAACTAGGTGATGTGCTTAGTTTTATCGGCTCTGGTTTACGGCGATTCGATTACCCCTTTGAATTTGTGATTTAAATCACATTGCTTCTTCGCGAATTTTGCACAAGCAAGCTCTGATGCGGGATTGATGCTTTATTTGTGATTAACTGCGTGACACTTGGTTGAAACAAGGTTTGGCGCATAATGTGTGATACAAATCACAAATTGAAGCAAGCTATCGAATCGCCGTAGCTCTGGTTTTGTGTGTATTGGCTTTTGAGTTTTTTGAGGCAGGATGTTAGGCGATGGCAGAGCAATTAGAGCAGGCTGTGACAAACAGCAACACTAGTAGTGGTAGCAGTGGTAGCAGTGGCGACAGTAACTGCAATAAAGTGGATAGTAACGGCAAGCTGAGCTTGACCGTAGCTCTGATTGCGCATAATGAAGAAGACCGCCTTCCTCCTACCTTAGAGAAGATTGCCGACATCGCTTCGGAAATCGTTCTCATCAACTCAGTTTCCACCGATAAGACTATTGAAGTAGCTCAGTCCTTTGGCGCTAAGGTCTACACCGAGGAGTTTAAGGGCTACGTCGAGCAGAAAAACTCTCTTATCCCTAAGTGCACTCAAGACTGGATCTTATTCTTAGATGCCGATGAGGTACTCAACGACGAGCTCAAAGCTGCTATCGTTAAGGTTATCAAAGAGGATAGCCACAGTGCCTATGAGATGAACCGTCTTACTTTCTACTTAGGTCGTCTCTTAAAGCATGCTTGGCAGCCAAACTACCGTCTGCGCTTAGTACGTCGTGACTCTAATCCAAAGTGGGTAGGTGAGATTGTTCACGAGTCTTTAGAGACCAACTCTAAGGTCGAGCGTCTTCCTGGCTACATCATTCACTACTCTTACCGTGATGTGAATGACCACTTCCAACGTACCGTGCGCTATGCTCAGATGTCAGCCCAAAGCTACATCAAACGTGGCAAGAAGAGCTCGCTCTTTAAGATCATATTTAGCCCATTTTTCAGCTTCTTTAAGCTCTATATCCTCAAGTTGGGCTTTTTAGATGGCATCCCTGGCTATATCGCTGCGCAAAGCGCCTTTATCTACACCTTCTTGAAGTACGTCTATCTGTGGGAAGCCAACCTGCATTTGCCACCTGTCCACCATCATATCGATGGCCCTGTAACCTCGGAAAACCTGATGCAGGCCCAGGGGCAACAGCAGCAAAGCAGCCACAGCCCAGCTGGTGCTGGTGCTGATGTCGATACCAGCACCAAGAAAGAATAACAGTGCTCAATCTGCCAATCTGCAAATCTGCCAAGCAGTGCAATCTGCGCGAGTTGCGCGAGCTGCGCTTAGATCATGATGATAGGGTCAACATCGATGGCAAAGCGCAGGTCTTGTGCTGTTTTCATGTTGCTGAAGATATACACGAGCTCATCTAGCAGGCGATGCAAGTCGCTCTGGTGGATGGCCGTGATCAGCACATGGAAGTGATAGCGGTTAAAACGCTTTTCCACACGGTCAGAGAGAATAGGGGAGATCTTGAGGTTGGCAATCAGATCATTTCTATCCTCAATGGCACTGAAGAGAGCTTTAAGCGTGTTGAAAGAAAGCTCGCGGTTTTGCGAGTTGGTCATCACCAAAGCCTGATAGCTGTATGGGGGCAGATGAAGCTGCCGCCTGATATCAAGCAGCTCGCAGCCTAAGGCATAGTAGTTAAAGTCAGGGGCGATCAGACGCATGATGAGTTGATGCTCAGGAAAGCGCGTCTGAATGTAGACCTTGCCGGCATGATCGGCGCGACCTGCACGTCCAGCCACCTGCGTGATGAGCTGAGCTGTGTACTCAAGTCCACGATAGTCATCGCAAAAGAGGCCAGCATCGATATCTAAGATGCCCACCAACGTGACGTCAGGAAAGTCATGACCTTTTGCGAGCATTTGTGTGCCGATGAGAATTTCGCTGCGATGGCTGACGATACGGGCAAGAGCTTCTTCTAGATCAGCCTTGCTCGTGATGTTGTCGCGGTCGATTCGCTCTACACCCACGTCCATAAAACGCGAGCGCAAGTAGGTTTCTACTTGCTCGGTGCCTAACCCAGTCTCAAACAAGGTGTCCTCATGGCAGTAAGGGCATACTTTAGGTATTTTGATGGCTGTGTTGCAGATGTGGCAGCGCAGCTCACCGACGCTACGATGTACCGTAAGTTGCGTATCACAGTGTGGGCAGGTCACCACACGGCCACAGTTGTGGCACACCATAGAGTGCGAAAAGCCGCGGCGGTTGAGAAACAACAGTGCCTGATGGTGTTTTGCTGTAGTAATACCAATAGCATCCTCTAAAACACTACCAATGCCTGCATCAACGCCATCGGTGTAGTCATCATGCCTTAAGTCCACCACTTCCACATGAGGTAACTTCGAGTTCTTTGCGCGAGTCAGCATATCAAGGCGCAGATAGTGGCCCATTTGCACGTGATAGATTGACTCCAAAGATGGCGTGGCTGAACCTAAGAGCAATTTGCACTTACATAGACGTGCGCGGTATTCAGCCAGCGTTCGCGTGTGGTAGCGAAAGTTATCTGCCTGTTTAAAAGAGCTATCGTGCTCTTCGTCGATCACGATCAGTCCTAAATCAGGGATGGTGGTAAACAAAGCCGAGCGAGTGCCAATTAAGATGGCCGCGCGACCAGAGTTCATATCCAAAAAGGCATCTAAGCGTTCACGCGAGCTTAGGGTTGAGTGGATGGTTGCAATTGGTACCTTAAAGCGCGTGTAGAAGCGTCTAAAGGTCTGTGGTGTCAACGCAATTTCAGGCACCAACACCATAGCCTTCAGACCTTGGCGCAAGGTTGCCTCAATGGCTTGCAGATAGACTTCGGTTTTGCCTGAACCTGTTACACCGTTGAGCACAAAGACATCAGATTGTGGGTGCTGCAAAATGGCCGCAAGCACCTGTTCTTGCTCGGTATTGAGAGGTAGCGGTTGGGAGGCCAAAATCGGATCTACGCCAGCGCTTGCTCCTTCTTCAAGACAGCGCTTGAGATTAAAGGCTTCAACCTCTGTTGCGAAGTTGATGTGTTGCGCAAAGCCACGGCGTACTAAGGCTTGCTCTTGTTGTGAAGAAAAGCCTTGTTCCTTGAGTTCACGACGCTTACGCGGGCCTGCTAATAGCTCGGTAAGTAAAGCCTTTTGGCCCTTAGAGCGTAGCGCTTTCATGGCAACAGCCAAGCGGCGTTCTTGCAGTTCACGAGCAAACTCCTTTTGAAAGAGGGCTTCACGAGCTTTAGCGTCATCACCCGCAGTCTCGGAAAGAGCACGGGCTGTTTGCTCTGAGCGGTCACGATCTTGGTCAGAAAGTACCACTTTCTCCAAAGTGGCCCTAATTCCAGGAATTTCTTTGTAGGTCGGGGTGCCACCATCACGCAGATGCTTAGGTAAAGCCAAAGGCATTACCTGCCCTAAAGGGTAGTGATAGTAGCGTGCACCATAGAGTAAGGTCTCAAAGACATCAGTGCCGATGAGCGGCTTAGTATCAAGGAGTTTGCCTTCTTTGATTTTGGTTAAGGGCAGTGTTGATTGAGCTCCTATACCCACCACAATCGCGATTTCTTTAGAGGCACTACGGCCATGTCCGAAGCTGACCTGTATACGACTGCCTAAGATCTCTTTGGAGAAAAAGCCCTTTACCTTGTAATCAAAGGTGCTAAACAAGGGGCGGTTAAGAGCTACCTGCACAATGGTGTAGCCGATACTCGCCGCATCATGGTCATTAGGGCTGAGATCAATATCGCCATTGCCATCGCCATTGTCAAGCAGATCAGTCTCAGTATGGGGCTCAGCAATCGTCTCTGCCGTGCTTTCAGTTAGTTTCTCTATTTGCTTTTCGGCTGATACTTCAGCTGACTCTTCAGCTGATATTTCAACTGATATTTCAACTGATTGTTCAGCCGATTTCGCCTCCAGATTCTCAACAAGGTTATCAGCGGGCTTATCAGAAAGCTGGGAGAAAATCTTTGTGGTATTTGTGGTAGGCGCAGTGGTCGACATAGGAGTTCCTTTAGGCTAAGCCTACCGGTTATGGTGGGGCAGGGAAGATGGTGAAAAACACAATGGTTGAGGAGGTGCAGACAAAAACCAAGGCCAGAACAACCATGTGTCAATGCTAACACAACGGATTATAGGGTGGCCTTAGGATGAGGCAAAGTTGCGATTGAGCTTCTTAACGTACTGGCCAATAGTCGATTGGGCAAGCCCAAGCACACAAGCCAGCATTTTGCGAGTCCAA
>CALXYZ010000082.1 GCA_944393075.1 uncultured Anaerobiospirillum sp.
AAGAAAAAAGCTGGGTTCAGTTGGTGAGACTGAGCAAGTGTGAGCTGGTGTGCATGGGCATTGGTATGTGATGTGCATTCCGTGCGTTGGAGTGTTGAAAAAAAAAAAAAAAAAGAGAGTAGTGGAGGTTGAGATGGATCGCTTGGTGTATGTCTATAAGAGTAGACGCAAGCTGAGAACTTTTTTGTATGTGCCTGAAAAGGATGTGTTCTCCCATATCCCATCAGGCTTGATGGATGCCTTTGGCGCCCCTGAGTTTGTTATGGTCTTTGCCTTGCACAAAGAGCGCAAGCTGCAAAAGATCACCCCTGAAGAGCTTACCAAAGCCTTAGATGAAAAGGGGTATTTGCTCCGCATCGATTTGGAGAGCGAAGAGGAAAATATGCTCAATCAAGAGAGTGCCCGCCGCGGTCTCCCTCCTCTCGAAAAAGAGCAGATCTCCGATTACTTCCACTAAGCAAAAAGCCCAAGCGATATAAGTCGCTTGGGCTTTTTGCGCTCTGGGCGCGCAAGCTGCGCTTGCGCTAAGCCTAGACTTAGCCTAGGTTTGGCCAGCGCTGTTTTTTTTTTTTTTTGTTGTTGTTGTTTAGTGCTTGTGCAGCGGCTGGTCAGCGTAGAAGGTGTGGTATTGGTAGCAGCTGATGGTGTAGTCCTTTTCTAGCGAGCTGTCTTTGGTGAAGCGCTTGAGCTTGGCATCAATGTTGAGCACCGTGTCGGCAGCGTTCTCAAATGGCTCGTCATGTAAGAGACTCTCAAATCCATCCTGTCCTAATTTCTCTTGACGGCGGTTGGTGCAGTCAAGCAGACCGTCGGTGTACATGACCAGCGAATCGCCTTCTTGGAGATCGAAGGTGATGCTGTTGAAGTTTTGGTTAGCTTGGGCACCTAGTACTGGGCCTGAACGTACATCGATATACTCAAAGCCTTTGTTCTTGTGGTAGAGAATTGGCAGAGTGTGGCCAGCGTTCAAGTACTCAACCTTGCCCGTGCGCTGATCAATGATGACGATACATACCGATGTCAAAATGGTCTTTGGATTGTTCTCGGCAATGTTTTGGTTGACCTCCATAATGGCCTTTGGCAGAGGTAGCTTGATCGACTCGGTTAAACGCAGCATCTGTCTAATGAGGCAGATGTTGACGATCGCAACGTTGATCGCATCTAAGCCACGCTCATTGATCGAACCGACTACCATTGCAATCTTGTGGTGTGGCAGCTCAATCACATCATAGAAGTCTCCTGAGGTCTCAGGGGCCAATTCAGTGTGCACGTGGAGACGCTTTTGGTAGTACTCCTTGATAAAGATCTCACGGCTCATCGCGCTTTGACGTAACTGGGTGATTACGTTCTTTTCGCTTTGATCGATGCTTTGGTGCACGCTGTTGTGTAGAACCTCTTGTATTGATTGATACACCGTTTTGCCCATCAAGCGTACATAGGAGGCGAGCATACCAATCTCGTCGTCACGACGTGGCAGTCCTTCACAGACACGGTTTAAGAGCACTGGGTCTTGGAGCAAGGTGGCCATGTGCTTGATCTTGTTGTTGATCAGGCGAATGTCCTTGGCATCACGCTCACAGAGCATGCCCATAAGGTGCACGCTAATCACCGCGAGGATGAAGCCAGCGGTAAAGAGAATGAGCATGTACTGCCATAAGGAACTGTTAGCACGCACATTGTCACTGTTGATGAGGATGTACCAGTTGTAAGGCTTAAAGTAGCCCGTGGTCAGGTAGTGACCCCAGCGCTTGTTATAGCCTTGGAACATGCCATTAGCGGTGGTGTTTTGTAACACGCCACGGGTAATGAGGCGAGTGATCTCAGTTTTGGATAAATCACCTGCTAATGGATTGAACTGGTCGTCAAGTAAGGTGATGCTCAGTGGTGTGGTCAACCCCACCGAGAGCACTAACTCGTTTAAGGAGTTGGCAATAAGGCGCTTTAACACTTCATCTTGGTGATAGAGCTTCGAGATATCGGTGATGATGACCAAAACCTGATCTGAGGCAAAGCCTAACTTAGCAATAATGCCTAAATAGGAGCTACCACCAGTCAAAGCATCGCTCACACTGACGCTGGTGTTGACGTTGGAGCCACCACCAGTGTTGTTTGAGGTGTAGATGTTGGCATTGGTAGTAGCCCTAGGATTCCGGCCCTCTCCTCCCATCGAAGTGTCGATTGGGGTTGCGGTGAGGCTGTTGCTGCTAGCGCTAGCGCTAGCGCTAGCGCTAGCATTAGCACTAGCTCTGTTGCTGCCATTGCTACTAGAGATATTGTTCTTGAGGCCCATGTCGATATTGGCACGAGCACCCATGGCTCTCATCACAGAGCGCTCTGTGATAATGGCCATTTGTTGGCCAGCGCTCACTGCGCCGTCAGTGGTTTCGTTGTAACTGTAGATGTGTGGAGTTCGCTCATGCTCGCCTTCAAAGGTGGCTAAGTTACGGTCATTCTCTTCTTGGAACTCGCTTAGCAACTCACGCTTTTCGCTCTCGGCTATTAAAGGTTTGTTGTGATTGCGAGTGCTGTTGTAGCGTTGCTCCAAATCGAAATGACCCATGCTCATGGCTTGTGCGGCGCCCTGCGAGCGAATTGCAGCAGTGTCGGTAGCCTTATTGTTGGTCTTGCCATTCTCGTTGTTAGCCATAATATCAGCTGTCACAGCCGCGGCCATAGCACGATCTTGCTTTCGCTCTTGTTCTTTGTCTTCCTCTTCTTTCTCGCTCTCGGTGTTAGTTTTAGCAGTCACAGCCTGATCAGGGCTTGGGATGTAGACCTTATTTCTTAAGTTGGCTAGGTTGTAGTTAGGTGAAGCTGAAGTGGTGGCGTTAGTGACAGTATTAAGCTCGTCCTCGTCATCTTCTTCACCTTCAATAGCTGCAATCACATCAGATGTGTCAGCAGCTGTAGCGGCGAAGGTACTTGTAGCTGCGGCTGCACTTTCAATACCGCTAGTTGCAGCAACCACATCTGAGGCATCTCCTTCGGTGATAGAGGCTGTGGTGACAGCGGTCTTATCATCTTCCTCTTCTTCTATTTCTAAAAACTTTTCAGAGTCTGATATTTGATGCTGTTCGATATCCTCTGAGCGGGCAATGCTGGTTCTTTGAGAAAGAGCGTAGCCTTGAGCTGTTTGTGGGGCAGCTCCAGCGGCGCTGGCAAGATTGGTATGGGCATCGACATTGATGTTGGAGGAGGCTCCAATACCATTTTCAGGGCCAGTAGGGGCAGTAGCAGGGCTGCCAATAGACACTCTCTTGTTAGTGTGAGTGTCTTGCAGAATGATAAAGTAGCCATCCTCTGGGATGTGGCCTTGGTAGATCATATGACGCAGGCTGCGCTCATCGCTTCTTAAGCCATCTAATAATCCGCGATAGCCCTCGTGAATAAAGACATCAAAGCGTGGATCTTTGGTGTTAATCGAAAAAGCAATAAAGCCCAAGCTTTGTAACTGACGCAAGTGCTTGTAGAGCACCAAGCGGTCAGTGTTGATGAGGCGCACTTGACCCAAGCCATTTACATTGCTGACCTGAGCTGATCCTGTAATCTCTGAGGCACCACGAATATGTTGCGTCTTGCCGTCTTTGTTAGCGGCATTGTTGTTTGCTGTGGCGGTGGCTGTGGCGGCAGCAGCGGCATGAGCCATGGTATTGATTGGCTGATGGATATCCTCTTCTTCAGCATTTACGTTTACGTTTGCATTTGCTTTTGCACTAGGGGTGGAGTTGTTGATGGACTCCGCTGAAGTCATAGCATTCATAGCCTTAGTTGCATCTAGGGCGTTTGGGTCTAAGGCTGAATTGTTGCGGTATAGGTTGTTGGTATCAGGGGTGTCGTTAACTACGATGTCATTATCAGTAGCCTCTGGGCCCTGATCTAAGCCTGAGGAAGTTTTACGCTGGTATGGTTCTGCGTCTGGGGCAGCTTGAAGGCGATCAGTGCGACTGAGCCTTTGCTGCATGTCATGAGTTTGTAAATCTTGGATGTTTGAACGGGAGAAGAGGTTAATGCGCTCGGTGTTGGAGTTAGTGCGCATGGTCTCTTCATTTGGAATAGTGGTGGTGTGACGGTTGAAAGTCAGCGGATTGATGTCTGGTTGTGGCTGTGTGTAGTGTGGGGTAGGCACACTGATAGTAGAGATCTCAGGGCTGCGCACCGACATATCAACGATGCGGTAGAGACGATAGAGCTCGTTTCTGATGATAGAGAGGTTGGAGAGCTCAGAGATCTTGGAGTAAAAGATGTTGTTATCAAGCTCTTGCAGGCAGAAGTTAAGGGTGTTTTGCTGCAAGAGGTATTGATTGTTGATGTGGTCGCGGTGCAAGTAGATGTAGCTAAAGCACATGTAGATAAAGAGCGGTATGCAGAAAAATGCTGCCGAGAAAAAGAGAACTCGACGCTGCATGCTAGTGAATTTGATACTCATTTGGGAAACCGTATTCCTACGAGCACAATGCTCAATCTACACTGAACTTAAATAACGCTATTGAGCGACGTAGCCCCTAACTTATGGCTACGTGGGTTAATTGGTTATGGGTCTGGGTTATGGCAGCTATTGCTGCTTTTGCTCTACTGCTTGCATTAACAAACACAGCTAAACCTTTGCTCTTAGATGCTCTTAGAGTGTTGGGCTCTTGGCTGTTTGGCTGTTGGGTATTGGGCGATTCTGCTCTTGTGCCCGTGCCCGCACGCTTTGCCTTTGACCCGCGTGTCTTCTCTTTTCTTTTTCTTTTACAAGCAAAGCAGTCAAGCCGCAGACTTTTTTGCATTATCTCTGTAGCTCATGACCTCACCATAGGATGAGTGCATTAAGGAGTCCTTGGCCTAGCATTAGACTGGATTGTGTTGCTGCGCCAGCTATGGCTTATATTTACAAGTTTAGCTCATATTTATGTTAATTTGTTGCCCTAAATAGTCATCTCAGTGCAATTTAGCGCAAGAGCGATTCCCTCTATTTTAAGCTACCTTGCACCATAGATGTAAGATCAAGCGTAATGTGATCACCGATTTTGCTAGCTTCGTCACCACCTGTGTGGCCGTGAAACAAGTTTCTGCTAAAAAATAGGGCAAGCTTCTGCTAGCCAATTTTGCATAAATTGCGCAAAAGTCTAGCCAATGTCTAATTTTCTTGGGCTAACTTTCGTTAAAATCGACATGCTGTTTCTAGAAAAATTGCATGCGCCTGTGCAGAGTAGCAGGTGGTGTGCTGCTCAAAAAGCAAAAAGCAAAGTAATGGCGCCATTCTTAACTACAGCTTGCTTTGCTGTGGATATCAGTACGAGATTATGGTGACTGTAAGCGAGTATCTAGCCGCTAAGCCAAGGATATGTGGCTTATGGTGGCATGTTTCAACAAACAGACATAGCTCATTTAAAGGTGCGGTGGTCGCAACAGCGATCGCGATTGGGCCTTAGTTTCGGGGATTCGTTTTTCAGGAGTGCGGGCAGTGATTTCGTCGAGGTATCAACATTACCACGAACAGTATCAGCAACAGCAGCTGCGTCAGTGTCGGCACCAGCGACAGCTGCCACTGCCAGAGCAACAGCAACAGCAACTGTCGAACAAACAAAAACAGAACAAGAGTTCCACGGTCATGTCGGCTTCTCAGACAACGATGTGTTGGGCTACTTTACGTATGCTTTTTGCTTTGCGTACTGCTTTCTCATCCTTCTTGGCATCCGCATCCGCATCCGCATCCTTTTCCTTATCAGTTTTATCCGCCATGGGCTGTAGCCGCCGTTTTGCTACCTCTTGTGTCCTCTCGTTTGTGCTCGTCACCTGTGGGGCTTTGCTGCCTGCAACTTCGATGGCGCAGGTGGTAGAGGAAGAAGATGTTCTGTCTGCTATGGAGGAGAAATACAAGAGATACCAATACGACAGTAGTACCTTTATTCCTAGCGCCGACATCGCCAAGCAATTAGAGCAAGACTCCTCAGGGGATGAAGTTGAGCCGTCACTCAATCAATATCTTGGTGCACGGATTAATGCGCCACTGCATGATCCTTGGATGGATGAGGCTTATATTGAAGAGCAGCTTGAAGATAATATGCAGCAGCCTTCGGCCTTGTCGGTAGTTTCTGATGCTTTAGACGATAATCGCAAGCAACAACTACAACTACAACAGCAAATCCAAGATCAACACCAAGGTAATGGGCAAGGTTATGGGCAAGAAGCAGGTCGTAACAACTCGCTGTCTGTGGACGCTAATCATCAGGAACAGGGTGCTACCGCTGTAGTAGATCAACATACCAGATCGCAGCATATCGACTCTCACCGAGTGGATGCTATCTCTAGACCTAACATTATGGGTGGTTATCCGCGTCAAGGTTCATCTCAAGGTTTGGTGTATAGCACAGGTGGTGATCGCGAGGCTATGCGCATGCTCTACCAGAGTCATTTAGCAGCCTCTAGCGACGAAGATTTGGCTAACAGTGTCACTCAAAGTGTGGTCTTTGATGAGGTAGACGAGTTTGCGCAAGAGCAGCGTATCTACGATGAGATGAAGCCTGATGAGGTGCGTCGTAGCAGTGGTGGCTTTAACTTTTTAGAGAAATTCTTTACTAAGGTCTTTAATGAACAGGTAGCTGCGGCCGAACCACCAAGCGTCGAATCTGATATCGAAGAGTACGAGTACAGCGGCCAAAACCCTGCAATCAAAAAGATCTGGGCTAGTAAAGGTTCGATCCGCTCTAGCGTCACCGGCGACAATATCTCCCAAGCACGTTTATCCGATGATTATACTATTGCCAGTGGTCGTGTTGCCTACATTGGTGATAGCAGCTCGGCCAATGCTTCTTCGATTCGTTTTAACTTTGATGATCAGGTGATTGGTTTTGAGGAGGTCGATGGTCTGACCTTGGCCTCGATTGTTGATTCACGTGAGATCCGTGACTTCTTCTACCAAAATCACTCTTTCTTAAGCTTCAAGGGCATAGAGGATACCGAGATCGCTAGCGCCAGTGTCAGAAGCTCTGCTAGCTCTACAAGCTCTACAAGCTCTACTGCCCAAGGCCATCCTGAGTCCCATATGCTGCAAGGCAAGATTGTTGTAGATCGTGCGGTAGATGAGGCTATGAAGTTAGCCGCAGCCTTAGGTGCGACTAATCTAGATTATGGTTCAGGTAGTAATAGTGGCAGTGAGCATGGTAGTAACCATGACACTGACCTCAGTGTTGACCATGAAAGCGTCCATGCTAGTGTTCATGGTGTTGGCAGTGGGGCGGATATTGAAAGTGGTGACGTTAAAGCTAGCGAGGCTATCTCTAAAGCCTTGGCGAAGAACTTGGTTGATGCCAGTTTAGAAAATGCTGCTAGTGTTGCTGCGCACAACGCTATTGGTAAGTCCGATGCTATCTCTATTCACAAGGTTAAAGGTACTAAGACCGCTCTCCGTAAGGGTGGTGCATTTGTTTATGAGCAGCAGCTTGCTAGCTCTAAGGCTAAGAACAAGCCTTTGCATGAGAGTGAGAAGGTCGCTCAAGAAAAGCTCAATCAAGGCTTTAACATCAGCTTAGATAGCGCTTTAGCCAAACGCGATACCTTAGACAAAAAGATTAAGGGTGACATTAGTTACCGCACCTCTGAGCGCTTTGCGCACTGCCCAATGGGCAAGCAATGGAAGGTAGCAGTGCTGCAATTTGGTCGTAACTACGATTACGACGATATGTTCTACCAAACTATTGTTGGCTTGATTCACAAGGGGCTTATCGATACCAGTCGTTTGGCTGTTGATGGTCTTGCTGCACACCACTCCTTGGTCTCTAAAGGGGTAGTGGCACACTTGCCTCATAGTGATGACAACTTCTTATATGGCGCTGCGAACTATCCAAATGAGCTGTTCCAAGGTTCCAACAACTTCTCTATTGCTGGCGCAGAGATCAAGCAAAAGCCTAGAGCAGGAAGCGGTGCGCCTCAGCATGAGTGGGGCTTGTCACAATCACCTTTAGAGCTAAATCAGGTGCGAGCTTTTGAGAGGGCAAAAGAGAGCGAGCATCAACAAGAGCAAGCTTTAGTTGAAGCTCATGCTAATGCGGTTGAACAGGCACAAGAGCTCTCAGAACGCTCTGCAGCCAACAACACTATGCCAATGCAGATGCAAATGCAGGTGATGCCTCCACCACCTCCACAAGAGTCGCAGCTTCAGCATGAGCCTGAGCCTAGGGCTGAATCTGGGCTTGCCGCTGCCTCGGCCTATGATCGTGAGTATGGTCTCTATGATATTCAGGATGTAGCCTCTGGTAATCGTGACCGTCGCATGAGCCGTGCTCAACAGTGGGCCGCTGAGCATATGACGACGCCACCTAACATCATGCCTCGTGCTTCATTAGACCACGATACCACTGTGATCTTAGATCACTACAACCGTGTCGACCTGTTAAGTGCTGATACCTTTAATCTGT
The DNA here is from genome assembly GCA_944393075.1 of uncultured Anaerobiospirillum sp. Lineage (GTDB taxonomy): Bacteria > Pseudomonadota > Gammaproteobacteria > Enterobacterales > Succinivibrionaceae > Anaerobiospirillum. The sequence goes on from CALXYZ010000082.1 coordinate 8,400, forward strand.
GGCATGCCGATGCTGCTCATGGTACGAGCTACAACTACTACATTCCGCTCAAGCTCAACTTTGTGTATCAAAACAACTATGCCTACTACGTGGAGCTCACAAACAACAGCTGCTTCAGTCTAATGGGCGATGGTTACTATGATGCTAAGTGGGACTTGCAAGAGCACATGGTGCAGATTGATGAGTTAGCAAGACGTGCCCGCGCCGGTGAGGTCGACATGATCTTGGTCTTTGGTCTGCACGATATAGCTATCTTTAATGAAAAAGAATTTAACGTGCCAGTAGTGGTCATTGGACACGATCAGGACATCCTCTACGACAACCTGAGTGCTAGCTGCGATCAAGCTATGCTCAAGGCTGAGCTCGACAGCCGTTTAGCACCAAATATCATACTTAGCGCCGAGCAAATGGCCATTGAAAAGGCTGCCTCACAAGCAGCTCTCGATGCTATTAACTCGGTTACTACTGTGGTTTCGCAGATCATCCCTCAGGATGTGATAGTACGCAGCAGAGCGGCCCAAGCTCAGCAAAACTCACAGCATGATGCCATCAACAAGATCATAAACATGTCCGGCAAAGGTCAGATCAGCCGTCCACGTAGTGAGACAGACAATGCTGCCCATATGGATAAAAATGTCGTAACTGCCGACAACAACAGTAACAGTGGCAGCAACGACAGCAACGACAACAACGGCAACTCCGATCAGCCTAGCGGTAGTGCCAAGATCACTATGCGTGGTACAGAAGCCGCCATTCAACTGCTGAAGGAAAAGGGTACGGAAAGCATTGCTAATAAGGATGGCTCTAATGTAAAAAAAGTAGAGCATGCAAACACACAAACAGCCTCTACCAATACAAGAACCAATGGTACTTCTTTGTGTGACATGCCTGATGATAAGGATCTGTCTGCTACCCGTATGGCTATTTCGGCTTTAGATAACTCGTCCGATATTGAAAGTAGCTCAGGTGCGGGCGCCGTGAATAAAGCATCTAACAATCTGCATGGTGTCAGTGCATTGGTGGCTACCGCAGGCGTAGATGAGCCACATCGACTCAAGTCGATGTTGACCTTTGATAAGGATGACATGGTAGCTTTTCGCCCAGAGTTCACGATTAACGAGTACTCGCCATACAAGAACATCCATGTGCACCTCAACCCATTGCGCTATTACAATGACATTGAGTTCTACCACAGCATGTTTGGCTTTAAGCGCTTAGGTGTGATTGTCGACAGCAACCACATCTTTAGATTGTTGCACTCCGTCACCGAGATCAACGAAGTAACACAGAGATTGGGTATTGATAGCGTTATCTGTGAGGGCGAGCTTATTGGGAACAATACCATGCGTACTACCAGTGAGTTTGAGCGCTGTGTGACCGATCTTGCTAATGCTGGTGTTGATGCCGTGTATCTCACCCGTAACAATGGCTCATCGATTCACCAGCTTTATTCACAACTTAAGCCGCTAACCAGACGTAACATCCCAGTGTTTACACGCTCAGGCTCGGCAGAGGTTAAGGCAGGTGCTCTGATGAGCATAGGCTATGGCTATGATCAGAGCTTTGGACGCTTTGAGGCCAATGTGATCTCACAGCTGATGCGCGGCATCCCAGCAGAGCGTATTTCGCAGTACTTCTATCCACGGACGTTGTTTACCGTCAACGCCAAGACCGCGATTGAGGTAGGCTGGTTCCCTGAGTACCGCGACCTGCTGCGTATCGACGTGACCTACTTAGACATAGCCTCACGCTAGCAGTCAGCTCTAACAGCTAGGCAACTTGCACTAGGCACTAGGCGCAAGGCACTAGCCAATAGAGGCTAAAAGCTCACAGCTAACTACGCCAGCGGCCAAGAGAATGAGTTTCTCTATGGCCGCTTGAGCTGGGCTTGAGCAGAGCATATCTCCGTGCCTTGCCTTGATCGCTATCTTGCCAAGAGTTCTCCCTGCGCCCAAGCCAGCTACTATTAGTCATTTCCAATCCTTTATCCATCCGCATCTGCATCTGCATCTGCATCAGCATCTGCATCTGCATCTGCATCTGCATCCTCATCTTGCTTCTCTTTTTTGAGCTGTGCGTACAGCGCAAATCAGCCTCTAGCCCTTGTACCATAAGGCATTAATCCCTGTAGGTTTATACTTAAGCAGCCTCTTTTAGAAGCGTTTGAACTTGCCAAACCCGTTTGCTGTACGCACAGCTCGCTCTTTTTTCTTCTTTTCCTGTTGCCCCATGCGCGCTCCCTTATTGCTAGTGCTGTGGTTTGCGTTTTTTGGTTAGAGCTAAGTTGCTGATTTGCACTTATTTTGATCAATAATTTAAAGGATAAATTAGAGATAAAAATGCGTAAAAGCTAGATAAATACTGGGTTTATGCTGCATTTTGTTTGCGGTTAAAATTTAAAAATAGTGATCTAAATAAGTGCTAAGTTGTGGCTAAAAAAGTGAGATGGTAGAAATTAGTGGCCAAAATGTGCCCTAGAAAAGTTGTTCACTTGCGCGCTTAAAAGCTTTTTATCTTGAGTTGAGCTCACATTTTTTATGTAAAACTACGCATTTTTGATTCATTGTTAGCTAGGGGGTAATTATAGGGATTTATGGCTTGTTTATCTTTTTTATCTTTGTTTTTGTAGGGTAAGGTCTAGTGATTGCTGTGAGGAAAAGTATGCTTTTATGACATCTAAAGCTTGCAGAAGTTAGTGCAAGTGTCTTTGCTTTAATATGGTGCGCGCAGTGGCATTATGCAGTTTAGGAATGCAAAACACGGTACAAAAACAAGCAAAAGCCAGAAAAGTGGTGTCAGTATTGTGCAAGGAGTCACGTAAGTTTGAGTTAGAGGGTGGGCTGCTCAACAATGCAGGTGTGATTTGGAAACCTTAATTGCTAGTGAGGAGAACGCCATGCGTGCCCACCTATTATTAGCAGCATCCATGATGCTGCTTAGCCCCTTTTCTTTGGGGCTATCGGTCTCTAGTGCAGCCGCAGGAGCTGCGGCGGTATCTGATGAAGGTAGTACCGTTGCGACTGTTGCTACTGTGGCTGCTGCAGCGACTGCAGCGACTGCAGCGAGTAGTGATGTTGTTACCTCTTATTCCGTTGCCACCACCAATACCGCCCAAGCGGTAGCTCTTGGAGCACTGGTAGAGCCTATCGAACTTGAATTTGGTCTTAGTGCTGATGCCGCGGCCTTTCAGAACGCTATATCTTCAGACGTCACGGTAGTCTTAGCTGCAAATACTGCGGCTTTTGCTGAGGCCAACTCTGTGGATGTAGTAGTGGAGGAAGAAGAGGAAGAGGAGGAAGAGGCTATTACCACTGCCGATGCTCCCGAGGCTGACGCAGCCGCAGCCGCAGCTGCAGCTGACGCGGCCGCAGCAGAGGTGGCTACAGCTGATGCTGCAAGCAATGCCTTTGTGCTGATCTGTGCGATCTTGGTGATCACCATGTCGGTACCTGGTATCGCTTTGTTCTATGGCGGATTGGTGCGTGCTAAGAACGTGCTCTCGATCTTAGAGCAGTGCATGATCGTGTTCTGCATGTGTATGGTTTTGTGGCTCGTGATCGGCTATAGCTGGGCCTTTAGTGGCGCCGGTGTCGATACTGGTATGTACCACTTGTTTGTTGGCAATTTAGATCGCTTGTTGCTGGCTGGTATTAATCCAGACAGCATCTCTGGTAGCCTCAACGAGCTCAACTTTGTGGTCTTCCAAGGTGCTTTCTGCGCCATCTCCGCCTGCCTAATTGTTGGTGCTACTGCCGAGCGTGTGCGCTTTGGTGCCTTAATATTAGGCATCGGTATTTGGGCCGTGTTCTCCTATGTGCCTTTAGCTCATATGGTGTGGGGTCAGGGCTTTATTGAGCACTACTTTGCAGCCTATGACTTTGCAGGCGGTACTGTGGTGCACATCAATGCTGCTGTGGCCGGCATCATTGCCGCCAAGATCTTAGGCCCTCGTACTGATTTGCACCGTATCGCCATGCCTCCACACAGCCTGCCATTTACTTACTTAGGTTGCGGTTTATTGTGGATCGGTTGGTTTGGCTTTAATGCCGGCTCTGAGTTAGCTCCAGATGGTGTCAGTGCTTTAGCTTTTGCTAACACCGTTTTTGCTCCAGCCGCTGCTGCCTTAACTTGGGCTTTATTAGAGCGAGTGCTCAATGGTAAGACCTCTTCTTTAGGTTCAGCCTCTGGTGTGCTTGCAGGCTTAGTTGCAATCACTCCAGCCTGTGCTTTCGTTGGCCCTGTGGGAGCTATTGTGATTGGTGTGGTAGCTTCTGCTGTCTGTTTATGGGGTGTGCGTGGCTTTAAGCGTTTAACCAAGATCGACGATAGCTTAGACGTCTTTGGTATCCACGGTTTAGGCGCCATTGTTGGTGCTCTGCTAACCGGTATCTTCTGTGACCCAAGTTTAGGAGGTACAGGCTTTAAGGGGGATCACGATGGCATGGTCAGCCAATTCTTAGGTCAGCTCTACAGCGTTATTTTTGCCTTGGTCTGGTCAGGCGTGGTTTCGGTAGTCGCCTTTGTGGTGGCTGGTAAGGTCTGCAAGTCCTTCCGCGTATCGTCTGATGATGAGCGCGCTGGCCTCGATCTTACCTTCCACGGTGAGCGTGGTTACAACAACTAACAACAGCTAACAACAGCTATTTGCTCTAATAAACCAGTTGCAGCTCCCACCGTGGTAATCTCTCTCCCAAGCCAATACTGCGGATGCGACTGGCAAAAAACTAATAGTCTCATCAATGCGAGGTGTGCTGTTGCCGTGCCATTCTCTGTGGTGCTGCAAGGGCATGCCTCCTTTGCGTTGTGCGGCCAGCAGTTAAGTGAGTAAGTAAGAAAGAGAGATAGATAAGTTAGTGAGTGCCGAGAGGGGAACGGGAGAGTGAAAGGTCAAACATATCAGAGGATGGCAGGTGCTGGCGCTGGTGAGTGGCTGTGCACTTTGTAAGTGAGTAGTGATAGGGCGTAAAGCCAGAGAGAAGAGGAGATGTTTGGCTGTTAATCGGTGGTAGTAGGTTAAGTCTTGAGCTCAAAGTTTCAGGAAATGCGATGGATTGGCCGTGGAGCTGGGGTGAAGTTAGCTAGGATGGGCCTAAAATCAGGCTCCGTGAAAGCTTTGGGCGGGTAATTATTAATTTTAGCAAGATAAATGATGGTGTCATCCAGTTGGCGAAACAGCGAACCGCCAAATTCTTTTTGGTCGCGGAACTCCGTGTTG
>CALXYZ010000083.1 GCA_944393075.1 uncultured Anaerobiospirillum sp.
GTTAGAACGAGAGAAGGTGAACTCGTTCATGATTGGGTGGCTCTCGTAGCATGGCTCGGCATCAAGCACTGGCATCTCGAAGCGGTGGTAGTCCTTTTCGATAGCACGCCAGCTTGGGTAACAAGCACCCATGTGGCCACTTTGCCAAGTGATGAAGTCAAGGTAATCAGGCTGCTCTAACATGTCGTAGATGGAGCGACCGCCTTGGGTGTGAGTGGTGATCAAGTGTGGCAGAGTGGTGGAGTCAGGCTGAGCTTGTAAGAGCTTTTGCTCCTCAGCACGAACAGTGGTAGCCATGGCACGGATCAGCTCTTTGTGCTCAGGCTCGATGTAGGAGCGATCGCCGCCTAAGAGCCAAATAAGGTCTAAGTGAGCAAACTTGTTGGCGAGGTAAGCGACAAACTTGCTGGCCTTTTGGGCATCAAAGATTGGCTTGACCTTGCCGCCCCACTCCACGTTAGGAATGAGGTAAGACCCCACATTGACACAATGGCCACAACGAGGCCCTTGGAGTTAGCGTAGGCGATGACTTTGGCTACATAGTCGAAGTAGGTATCATTGACCTCTAAGGTCTCAAGGTCGCTAAAAGGTAAGAGCTTGCCCTCATAGGTTGGGGTCTTAAGGCCATCTAACTCAGCAACCACCACGACTTGCAGCACGTTAAAGCCCTTTTGGGCGCGGTTGTCGATAAAGGAGCAAGCCTCAGCAAAGGTAAGCTTGTGAAAGAGTTCCCAAGCGGTGTCTGCGGTGTAGAAGAAGAGTTGATTCTTCTCGTCGACGATTTTGTGGTTGTGAACTGAAAGTTTCATCCTGAAAGTATCAAGCAAGGTGTACAGTAGATTGCTACTATTCGTATAGTACGGGCATAAACACGCCGTCTCTGAAGCTATACGTTGTGATCACCAAATGAAAAATAGTGACCAGCTAACGTCGATCTAAAGCCGTACTCAGATTTGCCTTAAATATGTGGGTTTGTTGCGGCAGATGATACGAATAGTGCCATTCAGCCGTTCACCCTATTTGATACTTTCAGGTCATATGACAGGTGACTGCTGTATCGGACTCTTAACCACGGTGTGATTGCAAATCTTACCGATCTGTGAGACTGTCGTCGTGCGTGTTTTTAGCGCTGTGCTATGATTACGGCCCCGCAAACACGGGTATGCGCCTTGGTTTACGGTATCAAGAGCGGAGCTTTTGAGGAGTGTTAAGGGCGCATGGAACTTAAGTGGCTTAGAGCTGTCTTAAGGATATGCCGCTGATATGGCGGTTTAGTAGTTTTTTGTTTTGGGTAAGGCTGCAAAGCCAAAGCCTTAGCACTTGTTGGCTTCCTTTGCTTGAGGAGCTCAGACAAGGGCTAGCTAAAGTGAGCATGATTTTGTTTGCTTCGTTTCGCTGGTAGCAGCGCGCGCAAGTGTGCGCTAGCATTGCGTTAGGGCTAGCATTCATGCTTTGGGGATCGGCTGTTATGACAGAGACCATTGAAGACGATAGTTTAGATCTGCTTGAAGCTTTAAAAGAGAAGCTGAAGGAGCAGGAGCTCGATGCTATCCTCATCCCACACGATGATGAGTACTTATCAAGCGAGTTAATGCCTGATTGTGAGCGCATTGCCACGCTGACTAAGTTCACCGGTTCTGCGGGCTATGTGTGCGTGTGTGTCGGTAGGGAGGATGCCTTGCCTGTAGAGGCCTCATCTTTAAAAGATGAGCACGAGATGCTGCGCATTGAGCATGAGCAGGCTGTCTTTGTTGATGGTCGCTACAAGGTGCAAGTTAAAGAGCAGGTCAATGAGGATGTCTTTGATTGCTTTAACTTTGCTGAGTTCAAGCCATCAGACTATCTGTGCAAGGTCTTACCAAAAAAGAGTAAGGTCGGTTTAGACCTCAACTGTGTTAGCTATCAGTACTACCAAAATCTGAAGGTAGAGCTGATATTAAGCGGCATTGAGATTGTGCCTTTAGAGGAAAATCTCTTTGATCTGGTGTGGGAAGATCGTCCAAAGCCACGTTGTTCTAGCGTGGAGATCTACCCAGATGAGTACAATGGCTGCCCTAGCATGCAAAAGCGTAAGAACCTCGCCAAGGCCTTACGTGATCGCAGCTTAGATGCCACCATCATTTCGAGCCCTGAAACCGTATGCTGGCTCCTTAATATCCGCGGTCGTGATCGTGACTTCTTGCCTATCATCAACTGCCGCTTAGTCGCTTACGCTAATGAGGCTTTAGAGTGGTATGTAAACTTAGAGCATCTTAACGATGAGCTGCAGGCTAGCTTAGAAGATCACGTCGGTCACATCGATATCTTCCCTGAGTCAGGGTTTGATGACGTGTTAGAGCGTTTGAGCTCCTCTAATTGCAGTGTTTATCTTGATAGTAAGAACACCAACGCCCACATCTTCCACAAGCTCTATAGCCATGGTGCTAAGGTCGTCAAAGGCTTAGGTCTGTGTGAGCTGCCAAAGGCTATCAAAAATGCCACTGAGCTTGCCGGTGAGCACAAAGCCCATCTCAAGGATGGCGTGGCTTTATGCCGTTTCTTTGCATGGCTTGATGATATCACCAAGGCAAGCAGCATCACTGATGTAGAGGCTTATCAGCGTCGTGTTGAGGACTTAGATGAGGCTGCGTTAGCCGACAAAGCTGAGTACTTCCGCCGCATTGAGGGCGACTACATTGAGCCATCGTTTGCCACGATCTCAGCTTTAGGCCCAAATGCTGCCATGTGTCACTACAACCATGCTGAGGTGGCTACTCCACGCAAGCTCGGTTTAGATCCGCTCTACCTCATTGATGCTGGTGCACAGTTCTTAGAAGGCACAACCGACATTACCCGTACTGTGTTGGTAGGCCCTCAAGTGACAGAGCAGATGAAGACCATGTATACCCTGGTGCTGAAAGCTCATATTGCATTGGCCTCCACCATCTTCCCTCGCGGTACTAGTGGCGTGCAGTTAGACGCTATTGCCCGTCGTCCTCTGTGGGAGTACGGTGTGGATTATGAGCATGGCACTGGTCATGGTGTTGGTCATCTTCTGGCAGTACACGAAGGCCCACACAACATCTCGACTAAGAGCTCAACTGTGCCTCTTGAGGTTGGTATGGTCACCTCGATTGAGCCTGGTTACTATGAAGCCGACGAGTTTGGTATCCGTTTAGAGAACCTGTACGAAGTCTGCCAGTGCACGCAGCAGGGCTGTCAGCACATGCTGTGCTTTGAGCCACTGACCTTAGTGCCTTTTGATGCGCGTTTGATCATTCGCGAGATGCTCACTCCAGCCGAGCGCTCTTGGCTCAACGATTACCATCAAAACGTGCGCAGCATTATCAAAAATGCAGCAACCACCATGTCGGATATGGAGGTTGGGTATCTCATGGCCGCAACTGAGCCTATCTAGTGATGATGTGGCTTTGGTGCACCTGTTTAAGTGGGGCTGAATAAGGGAGAAAGAGCCTGCTCAAAGGTGGGGAGGCTATGTGACTCCTAAGAAAAACGCCCTATCGTGAGAGTCGACTTCTTGAGCGTAAGGCTTTGATGCATTATTCTTGAGATCATGTAGCGATATGCTGGCTATGTGGCAGCCGTTGGGCTGTTAACAGCTGGCATACAGGTGCACACAGCTCTGTGAGGGCATTATGTTCGCCGTGAGCGCTTTGCTGTTGTGATGGTGGTGCCCTGTTGGCACAGGTCACAGGTCACAGCGCATAGGGCATAAGGCAGAGCGTATACGCGCGTGCATGTATACATGCCTGCCAGCATGCAGGCCGGCCGGTATGCATGCTGGTAAGCGTGCGTAAGTGTGTGTGGTTTAGCTTTCTAGTTATCTGGGGACATCAAGTTGTGGATTGGTAATAGTTTTCCGACTGCGCTTTACTCGCAAACGCGGCTGCAACAGATGCCGCAGATTGCGGTCAAGGCTAGCGATTACAAGGTCTTGGAGCGTCCATCTGTGTTTCATCAGCGCATCTTAGAGCTGATTGCTTCAGCTAAAGAGCGCATCATGATGACCATGCTGTATTTGCAGGATGACGAGGCCGGAAATGAGATTATGCATGCCCTCTATGAGGCGCAAGCTCGTAATCCACGCCTGTATGTCAGGGTTTATGTTGACTTTCATCGTGCACAGCGTGGCTTGATTGGTAAAGCTGATCAGGACACCAATGCGCAGATGTATCAGCGTTATAGCGAGCATGTGGAGCATCCTCCTGCAATCTATGGCGTGCCTGTAAAGCGTCGTGAGATCTTTGGAGTGATGCATCTTAAGGGCTTTGTCTTTGATGACACCGTGCTCTACTCAGGTGCTAGCGTCAACGATGTCTACCTCAACTATGGCAAGCGCAAGTATCGTTTAGACCGCTACCACGAGATTACCTCCAAGGATTTAGCTGACTCCTTGTGTCACTACACCAATGAGGTCTTCCACCAAAACTATGCGGTGCAGGACTTCTCGCAAGGCAAGATCAAGAGCGCTAAAGACATCAAAAACGAGATCAAGGCGCTGCAGCGCAATCTAGCCCAAAGCCAATACACCTTCAAAGGCTGCCGTAAGCTTAAGGAGGATGAGATTGGCATTACCCCATTAGTGGGCTTAGGTAAGCGCAACAATCAGCTCAATCGTTCCATTCTCTGGGCCATTGATTCGGCACGGAAGAGCCTCTTTATCTGTACCCCATACTTCAATCCTCCACGTGAACTCCAAGAGCACTTGGAGCAAGCTATCAAGCGTGGTGTTGATGTGACCATTGTGGTCGGCGATAAGGTGGCTAACGATTTCTATATCCCAGAGAGCGAGCCGTTCTCGCCTATTGGTGCTATCCCTTACGTCTATGAGCAAAACTTAAGGGGCTTAGTGAATCACTACACCAAGGAGATCAGCTCAGGCCAGCTTAAGGTGCACTTGTGGCAAGATGGGGTGAATACCTACCACCTCAAGGGACTGTTCATTGACCGCCATTTGGCCATTGTCACAGGCAACAATCTCAACCCACGTGCTTGGGCACTAGACTTAGAGAACGGTCTTTTTGTCTATGACCCTAATCACCTGCTGCAAGAGAAGTTCATGCATGAGAAGCAGTACATCTTGCATCATACCCGTGAGATCAAGAGCGTCGATGACTTAGAGAGCTTTGGTAGCTACCCAGAGCAAGTCCAAAAGCTGCTCAAAAAGGTCAACCGCTTCCGCGCTTCTTTTATCCTCAAAAAGCTGCTCTAGAGCAGCTACTGCCGCGCTACGCCGCGTCCTCACTACCGAGCGCACAGGCTAACACCTGTGCGCTCGGTAGGGCTTTCCTCAACACATCCGGCCTATTTTCAACTTGGCCATCGTCACCGCCACCGCCACCACCACTGGCAGTGCCACTGTCAGCGACAACGATAATGACAACGACATCGCCAGCGCTACCGCCAATGCTCAAAACAGCGCGACTTTCCCACAGCCTTTGGATATTCTGCTAACGCTAGGATTTGCGCGCTTGTTGTAGGTTTCCCACAGCCTTTGTGCTCAGTTGGAGGCTCTGCTTAGTCAGTACTTGTCGTCTTGTATGGTAGTTTGGCCATAATTGGCTTTTTTTGCACTTTTGTGGGTAATTTGGCGCAGCATTTTTTGGATTTGCGGCACCTATCCATTTTTAGGCTGCTAAAAGGTGGATAATGGGCGCACACCGTGAAGGTGACGCTGTGAGCAAAGGTCTTTGCTGATGCCTTGGGCCTTAAACATGCTTATGATTTTTGTTGCTTACATTGCTGCACGACAAAAGCAGCGCTGTGGTCTCTTGTGCCTTACGCCTATTTTTCACGGAGCTTTTAGGCTCAGTGATAAGGAGAAGCGTGATGAAATCGATGTCTTGGAAAACACGCTTGGTGATTTTCACCGGCTGCATCTTCTTTACTTCTGCCAGTTACACTATGTGCATCCCGTTTTTGCCGGTGTATTTGCTAGAGTTAGGAGCTCCTGAAGAGACGATTGAGCTGTGGTCAGCAGTGGTGTTCTCCGTCTGCTTCCTTATCGCCGGTATCATGGCTCCTATCTGGGGTAAGATCTCAGATACCAAAGGCAAAAAGAGCATGGCACTGCGCTCGGCGGTATTGCTGTGTATCACCTACACCTGTGGTGGCATTGTGATAGCGCCAATTCAGCTCCTGCTTGTCCGCGTGTTACAAGGCTTTGCCAATGGCTATCTGCCCGTCATTCTCTCCATTGTGTCGTCACAGAGTCCGCGCGATAAGCTCGGTACCTCGCTTAGCTTCATCCAATCAGCCCAGTTGGTAGGCACTGTGGGGGGGCCACTGATTGGCGGTACTTTGGCCAATATCTTTGGCTACCGTGCCTCGTTCTTGATTGCAGGTTTCTTCTTGGCCTTAGTGGTCGTCATTACCTTCTTAACTCCTGAAGATGAGACCTCTAGCCCACGCGCTACGCAAAAGAGCTCAATCTTTGCTGATCTTAAGTACTGCTTTACCGAGCGCACGATCTGCGAGCTGATGGTGTTGTTCTTCACCTTCCAGATGGTGATGCTAGCCATTCAGCCATTACTTTCCCTCTTTGTGGCCCAGTTAGTAGGCGGCTACGAGGATGTGGCTTTCTATGCCGGTTTAGCGTGCTCGCTCCCCCCATTTATTGGTGCTTTTGTCGCGCCTATTTGGGGACTTATGGGCCAGAAACGCGGCTACTATCTCACTATGGTGATAGCGCTCTTTGGAACAGGCTTTTTCATTGCCATCCAGTCTTTTGCGCAGAGCTTTACCATGTTGATGATCATGTCAGGCATCATGGGACTCTTTATCGTGGGCTTTATTCCTGCGATCAACGCTCTGATTACAATTGCGACCCCAGCTGACTTTAAAGGCCGAGCTTTTGGTGCCTTGACTATGACGGGCCAGTTTGGCTGTATGTTTGGCCCACTGTTAGGTGCTGCGGTTGCCCACACCTTAGAGATTCGTTATCAGTTCTTGGTTTCAGGCTCGATTCTGTTGTGCTTAGCCATTTACGTGCTGATCCGCTTTACAAAGATGAAGCGCGAGAAGCGTGCGGCCGCAGTAACCGCAGCCGCTGCTAGTGTCGCTGCCGCAGCTGCTGCCCGTCAAAGCAAGCTCGATGCTTATCAGCAAAAGCTACAAGAGCAACAGCAACAGCAACAGCAGCCAGAACAGACAGCCGCCGCAGCAGCTGTTGCTGAGGCTGCGGCTGAAGCTGAAACTGCAACTGAAGTTGAAAATGCGACCAGCTCCAAGTCACAGTCATAAGCGTTGTAGTTAATCTTGTCCCTAAGCTTTTTCTGCTAAACTTGAGTGGGGTTGATAGTTTTTGCTGCACCTATAGCCTGAGGCTTGCCCTCGGTGGAGTCATGCTTTGATGCATTTGGTGTGGCTTAGATCCAGCTATCAGCTTGGTGTTGCTGTTTTGTGCTCTTGAGGGCTACGAAGAGAAGCAGCAATCGCAGGTTTAGGGTTGTCAATTTGAGCAAAGGAGCTTGGGGATGCCTAGTATTGGTCAGGATGCACAATTTATTGCTACCCCGGTAAACTCTCTGCATGGGGTGGCAGAGCAGACTCTTAGTAAGCTCTCTAAGCTTGAGCTGCGCAACTTCTATGATGTGATCTTAAATCTGCCTTTCCGCTATGAAGACCGCACCTACATTCAGTCCCTCGCGACTCCGCGTCTAGAAGACACTCCTTGCAATATCCTCTTAACCATTGCTTCTGCTCCTAGAGTCAAAGCCAAGGTTACTGAGTTTACAGCCCAAGACCATGAAGGTACTCGCTGCAAGCTAGTGTTTTTTCATGCTTCGCAGTTTATGTTGAAGCGCCTCACCATTGGTACTGTTTTGTTAGCATGGGGCCACATCAAGGTTGATCAGTACGCCACTAGCTATGCACAACGGCATGGCGGTAAAGATCAGGTCAAGTTGGTGATTACTCACCCTGAGATTCAGTTTATCGAAGATGGTACGGTGACGCTGCCAACCAAGCTCTCGCCTATCTACCACCTTACCGCGGGATTACATCAAAACCGCATGCGCGACATCACTGAAGTAGTGTTGATGAGTTTAGTGCGACATCCACTCTCAGAGCTGTTGCCAGTGTTCTTAAACCCTTATCACATGACCTTGACCGAGGCCTTACTCTACACCCACAATCCTGAACCTCGTGCAGATCATGGTGAGGTGTTGTTAGAGGCTTTACCTAGCTTTCAGCGTATCTGTTTTGAGGAGTTGGTGGCTTATAAGCTCTGTATCTTAGAGCTCAAGGCCAGACAGGTCAGCAAAAATGCCACCGCGGTACCTTATAACGATCAAGCCCATCAGCAACTCCTACAATCGCTACCATTTACGCCAACAAGTGCACAAAGCCGTGTCTTTGAGGAAATCATGGGCGATTGTGCCAAAAACAAGGCAATGAACCGTTTAGTCCATGGTGATGTGGGTTCTGGTAAGACCTTGGTCGCCGCCATGGTGATGCTGCAATTTGCGGCTTCTAATCTGCAAGCTGTGCTCTTAGCCCCAACTGAACTACTGGCACAACAACACCAGCGCAAGCTAAGTGAGCTCTTTGCTCCTTTGGGTATTGAGGTGGTGTTAGTGTCCGGCACCCTCAAGAAAAAGGAACGTGATGAGGTCATCAAGAAAGCTAAAAGCGGCAGTGCTAAGATCTTTGTGGGCACCCATGCTCTGTTCCAGAAGGCTATTGAGTATCAGCACTTAGCTTTGGTGATTGTTGATGAGCAGCACCGCTTCGGTGTGGATCAGCGTGAAGCGCTGCTGAACAAGGCTCCAGAGAACGAGGCGGCCCACGAACTTTTAATGACAGCAACGCCAATTCCACGCTCATTGCAGCAGGCCTTGTTCTCTGATACTGATGTGTCTACGATTGATGTGCTGCCTCAAGGCCGCAGTCCTATTACCACTGCCCTCATCATGCAGGATCGCTACTTAGAGGTAGTGGAGCGCCTCAAGGTGCACTGTGCTGATGGTAATCAAGCCTATTGGGTTTGTCCTTTGGTAGAGGAAAACGAGGTCATTGATGCGACCTCGGCCAAAAAACGCTATGAGGACTTGTGCGCTAACTTGCCTAGTCTCAAGGTGGGATTGTTGCATGCACAGATGAGCGAAAAGGCTAAAAACACTGTGATGGCGGAGTTTATCGCAGGTGAGGTGCAGGTGTTGGTAGCCACCACCATTGTGGAGGTAGGTGTGGATGTGCCTAATGCTACCGTGATGGTGATTGAAAACGCCGAGCGCCTAGGTTTAGCGCAGCTTCACCAGTTACGTGGCCGTGTGGGTCGTGGTAGTAAGCCATCGTTCTGTTTGCTCTTGTATCACAATCGCAATAGCGAAGAGATCAAAAACATCGAACAATATGAGCGTGGCATCAAGCGTCTTGAGATCATGCGCTCGACCACAAATGGCTTTGAGATTGCTAATCAAGACCTTATTATGCGTGGTCCAGGTGAGTTTTTTGGTACTAATCAGGCGGGCAAAGAAAACTTCCGTTTTGCCGATTTAAATCGCGATTACGATCTCATTGACAATGCCCAAAAGGCAGCGCATCAAATCTTTGCCGAAGATGCAGCCACATCGCGCAACTTAATTATGCGCTGGTTCCCTGAGGTTTTAGATCAAGCAAATGGCCAAGCATCAGCGATGATGAGCGCCGCTATTGATAAGAAGTAGGAAGCTAAAAGCTAGACGCTAGAAGCCACCTAAGACCAAGAACCACCAGAACGAGTAAGCTGCAAGCCTAAGGCAGCCACTGGCGCCATAAAAGAGATCATAAGATCAAGAGAGATCAGGATGGTAGGGCTATACCATAAGCGACGTGCACAGCGTGCTAGAGCTCGCGCACAAAATCGCATACTCCGTTATGTCATCAAAACCATTTCCACCATTGGTGTGGTGGGCGTGGTGTTGATGCTCATTGTCATGATCTTTTTTACAGGTGCTCGCGTCAAAGCTCCGCTGGCCTCGTATTTAAGCGCAAAATCAGGCCTCGATGTCAGCATTGAGGATGCAGAGTTCTCGCCTCTGTACCCTAATATCATCAAGCTCTACAACCTCGCGTTTGGTAACTCACTGATAGGTGAGTTTTACCTTGAGTATGATTTGACCAGTGTCTTTGGCTCAGAAGAGCTGAAAATCACTGACATCTACATCAATAAGCTCAAACTAGACCCTAAAGACTTAGAACAAATCGCCAATTCCCAATTTGGCTACGAGAAGATTTCTGCACAAGCAGTGCGTTTCCATCACACCCCACTGCGTACCCAATTTCTCCGTGCAAAAGACGCTACCATTCGTCTCAATGACGTTACCTTCTCACAAGAAGACGGTTTAGACTTCGCTTCTGGTTTTGTCCAAACTGAAGAAGCAAGACTCTTTGATGACAGCATCAAGCGTTTTGCAGTGGACTTTGAGCGCACTAACACAGGTCTTAAGCTCAATGACTTTAGCTTAGGCATCTTAGGTGGCACCGTCACGGGCAATGGTTACTACATTCAAGGCGAGCGCGCGCAAAGCCTCAACTACAACACCACCTCCGCTGACGATATGAGCGAGGGCTATGTTGTAGGAGATGTTGATACAGTGTCCTCAAGTGCCGGCTTGAACCCTAATTTGACGCCAGCGATAGCAACCAAAATCGACTTAGATGTACTTAACCTCTCTAAGGTCATCATTCAACAGCAATTACCACTCGATAACGCCATTGATCTTACGGTCGATCACGTCAACCTCATGGATGTGATGTTCTTGATCGATCGCAATGTGACGCCAGTCTCTGATAAGCAAAAGCAGACACAGACACCGGATGCAACAGACAGCGCAGCATCTACCACTGCTGCCGCTACGACCGCTACGACAGCGACTGCTGCTAAGAATGAAAGTGCAACCAATGCTTCATCTCTACCTAGTGGTAGTGAAGCCTATGGAGCCTATACCATCCAAGGTATCAACGGTCAGCTCAGAAACTTGAAGCTGAGTGCTAGTGGCTTTAGCGCAGACTTTGAAGGCAAGGTGGGTGAGTTCTCGCTGCCTAATGTGCAGACTACTTTTGAGAACAACCAAGGTAAAGCCTCACTGAGTAGTGAGAAGGTGGCCTTTGATTTTAAAGGTATGCTCTACGAAGGCCAGTATGAGGCGGCTGGTGAAATTGATTTTGTAGGAAAGAGCTTTGATCTTGAGAGCTTGAAGCTCAATAAGAACAAGACCGCCATCAACCCACCACGTCTTGCTTTTAGTGAGCAGGTCTTAGGTGAATACACCATCAAGCTCCATGACATCAGTTTCAATGGCTTGGAGTTCTTGTCGTATATAAATGCGCTGCCAGTGTCGATCGAATCGATCTCAGGTGAGATTCACGACATCGGCTATGTGCCTCAAACAGCTGCCGCCACTGCCGCCGCTTCCTCAGCAGCACCAGCAGCATCAGCAGCATCAGCAGCATCAGCAGCATCAGCAGCAACAGCAGCATCAGCAGCAACAGCAGCATCAGCAGCAACAGTTGCTACAGAGCAACAGGTCTTCTGGTACCGCCTCTTACAGCCTCTACAGGGCTTAGATGAGAACAAACAAGGCCAAATCAAGCTTAATCTGCGCAACAGCCTGTACACCAATCTTTTGTTTAAGAATATCGAGGGTGACATCACTTTAGACGAGGTTGGACTCAGCTTTAACTTTCCAAAGCTGTTCTTTAAAGAGTCGACTATGAGTGCCACAGGCGAGCTTGCCCGTGGTGTTGAAGTTGGCTCTAGCTCCTTACACCTGACCGCCAATGACTTTGAGAGTGCAGATCTCAACTCTAACCTCATTTCCCACATGCTCACTGGCAAGGTCGACTTTGACTTAGAGCTCAGCGCTACACCAGATGATCTGAGTTACCAAGCTCTAGTCGAAGCAACGGAAGGCAAGATGCAGCTGCAATCTGATGCTCTTTTAATCGCCGACTTGGGCCTTGATCTGATCAATGGTGGTAAGAAACAAAACTTTGAGCTTAGTGGCACTGAGTTGTTAACTGCTCTGCAAGGTGCAGCTGCTGGTATCAATGACCTGTCGCTCACTACCAACATCAAAGCAGGTAAGGCAAGCACCAAAGGATCGCTAAGCTTAGCCACTTCCAACCTATCGTTAGACGTTGAGGCTACCCCACAAGACACGATAGCCACCTCAGATGATGCTATGAACCATAGCTTAAGTGGTGCCTTGTACTTAGTCAGCAAGCCAGGTGATAGTGCTACCACAGTCACTGTAAAGGGCACTATGGAAGCGCCACGCTTTGCGATCCATGCTCAGCAGCGTGGTGAGCCGCGCCCAGGTCTATACCTGCCGCAATATGAAGCCACAGCTATGGCCAAAGAGCGCACAGACGCCGCAGCTGTCTTAAAGGGCTTGGTGCCAGCAGCTCCAAAGCCAAAGCCAGCTCCAGATACTGTGGGCCCTGAGCCAAAGCCTGAGCAAGATGCACAGACCGAGGTAGCTGTGCCGGATAGCTATACTGCTACCTCATCTGCAACCTCTGGTGAGGCTAGCAAGCCTGAAACGGCAGAGACTGCAGAGACTAAAGATGATCAGTCTGCTGCGGGCGATGACATTAAAGATAGTACTGGAGCTTCTGCCGCGAGCGACGCTGTACCAGCCAATGCAGATGACAAGGCGGGTGGATTAATCCCACCGCTAGCAGATGAGGCAAAAGATCAGTCCGCAGCGGCTGATACGTCCAATGCAGAGGCTAATGTGAGCGAAAACATTGATGCTACTGAGAGCTCAGAGAACGCGGAGAGCGAGCCATCTGAGGCTGCTGAGGCTGCTGAGGCTGCCGAGGCTGCGAAAGATACCGAAAACGCCGAGGGAGCAGTGGCCACTGATAGCAAGACTGCTACAGCATCTGATTCAGAGGCTACTGACGAGGCTGCGGCTGTTAATGAGCCAGAAAACTCTGCTCAGAGTGGCACAGAGGCTAATACAGCTGAAGATAACTCTGACAGTGCTAATGGTAGTGAAGAGCAGACTAGCGCTGATACTACAGGTAATACTGAGGCTGAGAGCAGTGTTACAGCCGATGAGGATACCGCCTCAACAGAGGCTACATCTGGCACTGGTACTGGTTTGGAGGAGCATGCTGAGGCTGCTGCCACTACCAATGTTGAGGACAGCCATGAGCAAGGGCAGACCGAGCTCTCAGAGCAGCAGAAACGTGAGGCTGATGAGACTGAGCTCATTCTCCTTCAAGATGTGCTGGTAGATAGCTTCTTAAACCAAGACAGTATTGTTGAAGAAGAGCTGCCTTGCGAGGACGATGATGAGGATTGCCTGCTGTTCTAGTGCCCGATTTGAAAAGTTCATTCAAAACGAGTAAATATTTTATAGTATCCACACACTTTAGATCCAGATTTTGGTCTTCAGTACAGGCTGCATCCAAGAAAACATGAGAAAATACGGGGCTATGATACACAAGGGAACCTCTAAAATTTACCACACAGCATCGGACAAGGCTAAGACGCAATAGCCTTGATCATGCATAATTGAGATTTTATGAGGCTTAAGGGTGGTTCACAGGGGAATTCCGGGAAATCAGTCTTTGACTAACACGTCTATATGAAACACAACACGATCCAAAATTTAC
>CALXYZ010000084.1 GCA_944393075.1 uncultured Anaerobiospirillum sp.
TTCTACAAAACTATTTATTTCGATTTAAATAATGTTTTTTATATTACAGAAGATCACGGCTAACGTCAAGAAAAATCAGCTATTCAGCTAAATAAGATATTTGTGATCCTTTCTCGTATAGTTCCAAACTTTGGGAAAATTTTAATATATATATATATATATCACATTAAAAGTTAAAATGCAAATATTTTATAATACTTTTATTGCGATTTTTATAGCAGTATTATTAAGCTAGTTTGCAGCGCCATGGCGCTATTTATCTGGTTTTACAAGAAAGGACTGCTGCTGATGCTAGAGATTGACAAGCTTAAAGCCAAGCTATTGCGAGATTATCAACGCGATAGTGGTTTCATGGTTTTGGCAAACCATGATAACTACCCATACGAAATCAACCTCAAAGGCCCAACTCTCAATGAGATCTTGCGTAATCCGTTAAAGGTCAAGGCTTGGCAGCAGAGCTATGAGCAAAGTAAGCTCGCACCTTATCTCGTCATGGAGACCCGTCGGGCACGTGGAACTATGGGCGAGCAGCGCGTACTAGTAAAGGTCAGCTTTCCGACGCGTGACGCTCTTGAGAACTTTATTGCTCCACAAAACTGTGTAAAGCAAGACAAGCGCAGAGCTGCTTCAGAGGCTAAAAAACAAAAGACTATTGCATCTAACTCTACTGTAAATAACGCTGATACCCCAGATATCTCTGACTCTTCTCCAAGCTTTATGCAAGGACAGTCGTTCGTAGAGACTATGGCGGCTGCTCGTGCTGCTCATGGTTCTGCCAACGCCTCCGCTGCTACTGCTGCTGTGGCTTACCAGCAAGATGAAGCTTCGCTACAAGATCCTTATGAGATCCACGCTCCCTTAGGTTCTTTTAGCGCCTTTGATGAGATCTGTGAACTTGTGGTTGAGCCTCTTAACGCTCAGCTGCATAAGAAGTCACCAGCTTTTTCTTTACGTCAGCGTGGTATGGCTACCTATCTGCGTCAAAACGCTCGCACTGTTAGTGAAATGGGCTCTGACTTTATCCGTGCTATGGCCTTTGTCGACTATATGGCAAGCCAGCCACAGACTCCTTATGTCTACTACAGACAGCTTGCTATACCTCATGTTGATACCAAGTTTATTGAGCGCAACTACAACCTCCTAAACGATCTCTTGTTGTTGTGTTTAGACTCATCTCGCCGTAAGGACTTGGTGAGCTCTTTGGATCCTGATAACACCTTCTTTAGCTATGCCCGCGGATCTAAGCGCCAAGCAGCTGAATCTGCTTTTGCCTTGATCAATGCCAAAAAGGAAGAGGCTGAGGCTGGAGTTGCAGCTGTTGAGGTCTCATATGACTCATTGCCTATGGCTGGGGCAGAGGCAGAGGCAGAGGCTGGGGTAGAGACGGATGGCGCTGCGGCAAAGTCTGATGACAAGCAACACAGTGATCTTGAGGATAGTATTGAGGCCTTGAGTGCTGGTGAACCACCTTTTGTGGTCGATAAGAGAATGCGTGGTCTGCCTTTGTTCACTAAGCGCTGGGGCTTTAAACCAAAGCCTGAGCTAGTGCGCATGCGGTTCTTGGATCCTAAGCAGGTAGTGCCACTGTGTGCTGAAGGGCATAACACCATGCTCGACTTAACCATGAGCTTAGATGCTTTAGCAAACTTAGCTGTGCCTTTTGCCCACGTTATCATCTGCGAAAACGAGGTGACCTTCTTGAGCTTACCTCAGATCAGCAACACCATTGCTATCTTTGGTAGTGGCTACGAGGTCGCTCAGCTGGGCCCACTTGCTAATATTGCTGCAAGCGATGTCATTTATTGGGGTGATATCGATACCCATGGCTTTGCCATCTTAAATGCGCTGCGTACTACGATGCTGCGCTCTGCCCGTTCTAGATTAAAGGCTGCAGGTGATGAGGCTGGTGCTAACAATCTCAGCGCCCGCTCCTTGAACGTGCGTTCGATGTTGATGGATAGCGAAACTTTGTTACGCAATTGGGAGTGGGTAGTGCAGGAAAAGGAGCAGACGATTACGGTCTTAGAGAACCTAATCGATGATGAGTACTTCTGCTATGAGGACTTGATCTCCAACAAGCACGGCAAACGCCTGCGCTTAGAGCAGGAGCTCATCCCTTTTCATCAGGTGGTGGCAGCTTTAAAGAAGCTACTGCCAAAAGAGAAGGTGATTGCCCCTGATGCCTATTGGCATATGGGCTAGCGTCCACGAAAAAGCCGCTGCGATTGACCTTGTAGATCTCAGCGGCTTTTGCTGTTTAAAGGGCTAGCGGCTACTACTGGTTACTTGTTGTCGTTACCACCAGCACCCTTCTTAGTACGCTTGCGCGTGTTGGTTGCAGCCTTGGTGGTAGTTGTAGCTTTAACTTTTGGCTTTACTACGCTCTTGGCCTTAGTAGTTGCCTTGTTTGTGGCCTTGGCTGAAGGCTTAACTGTTGCCTTGGCTTTGGTAGTGGTTGTGGCTTTTTTTACAACCTTTACTTCAGCTTTGGCGGCGGTGGCAGCTTTGGTCTTACCACTCTTGGCGGCAGGTGCTTTGGTTGCAGCAGACTTGGTTTTAGCTGCAGCCTTAGCCTCAGTCTTAGTGGCCTTAGTGCCTTCCACGCTCTTGCTGGTTGTGGCTTTGGCCTTGGCAGTGGTCTTCTTAGTAGGAGCCTTAACCACCTTAGCAGCTTCGCCTACATGTCTTTCAACTTTTGTTTTGCTGCTGCCGGAGCTAGTGCTCTTGGTTTTGGTCTTGGTTGTAGCCTTCGCCTTGTCCTTTGCTTTGGCTTTAGCCTCGGATGTAGTAGCCTTGTCATCAAGACTCTTGCCTTCAGCATCAAAGCGCTCACAGCGTGGGGCTTGATAGCCGTTAGCCTTGAGGTGCTCCTGCACACTGCTAAAGAGGGTGTAGGCTACATCACTGAAAACATCAGCATAGTAGAAAGTCACATTGCCACGTACTTGCTCAGGGAGCTCTTTGACGTCACCCTCATTACCAATAGGGATAACTAAGTTAAAGATACCCATACGGCGAGCAGCAATGACCTTTTCACGCAAGCCACCAATTGGTAAGACATGACCGGTTAAGGTCAGCTCGCCTGTCATGGCAAAGCCCTCTTGTGGAGCCTCATTGAGCGCCAGTGAGAGCAGGGAGGTAGCCATAGTCACGCCTGCGGATGGGCCATCCTTTGGAATGGCTCCTTCAGGTACGTGTAAGTGCACACTCTTTTGGTGGAAGAAGTTAGTGCTCTTAGCTGGCTCTTCTTTCTCTTGACCCTTCTTGCTCTTAGAGGCTGGTGTAGCTTGAGGCTTTGCAGCTGGCTCTTCTGCCTTTTGCTCACGGTAGAGCTCTAAGTGCGACTGCACAAAGCTGTAAGCGATGTTAGCTGACTCCTTCATCACGTCACCTAACGAACCAGTAAGCTTAAAGCCTTGGTTGTCGTGGTTTGTGACAATGGACTCTACCGGCAGCGTGACACCACCTGAGGCTGTCCATGCAAGACCGGTCATGATACCCACACCTTTGAGCATCTTCTCGCGCTTGAATGGAGCTGTTCCTAAGTAGTCCTCTAAGTCATCACTGGTAATGGTGACCTGGCCCTCGCCTGAGACTAACTTCACCGCAGACTTGCGAATAAGCTTGGCGATAGCACGCTCTAAGCTTCTGACGCCACTTTCTCTAGCATAGCCTTCGATCAGCGTGTTTAAGGTCTCATCGGAGATCTTAATGCTGCGCTTATCTTTAGCTGATGTCAGACCTGCATCCACTAATGCACGTGGCAGCAAGTGCTTCTTGGCGATCGCAAACTTCTCTTTGGCGATATAGCCAGAGAGTCTAATTGGCTCCATTCGATCGAGCAGTGGGGCTGAGATCGTGTCAGTACTATTAGCCGTACAGATAAAGAGCACGTTAGACAGGTCAATCTTCTCGTCTAAGTAGACGTCAAGGAAGTTCTTGTTCTGCTCGGGATCTAAGGTTTCTAATAAAGCCGAATCAGGATCACCATGATAGGACTTTCCTAACTTGTCGATCTCATCGAGCATGATCACAGGGTTCATTACCTTGCATTCACGCAGAGCGGCCACGATCTTACCAGCCATAGCGCCGACATAGGTCTTACGGTGACCTTTAATCTCCGACACGTCATCAATACCACCTAAGGAGAGACGGTAGAACGGACGGTTTAAGGCCTTGGCAATTGACTTACCGATCGAGGTCTTACCCACACCTGGTGGGCCAACAAAAAGCATGATTTGTCCTGCAGTTTGGCCCTTTAAGGCACCAACAGCCAAGAACTCAATGATGCGGTCTTTGACGTCCTGTAAGCCCTCGTGGTCTTGGTCTAAGATCTTGCGGGCGCGGCTTAAGCTTTGTGCAGCCTGAACTGTGCTATCACGCTTGAGCTTTTCCTTACTCATCTTGCCCCATGGAATGGAGGTCAAGGTGTCTAAGTAGTTGTGAGTAAGGCCATACTCAGGGCTAGAGGTCTCAAGCATAGATAGCTTAGAGATCTCTTCCTCAAAGCGCTTTTTAATGTGCTCAGGTGGCGTGAGATTCTTCATACGCTCACGGAACTTTTCGACATCTAAGTCCTTCTCGTCCGCACTTAAACCGAGCTCTTTTTTAATCTCGGTTAACTGCTCACGTAAGAAGAAGTCCTTTTGGCGCTTTTGAATCTTCTCCGCCA
The DNA here is from genome assembly GCA_944393075.1 of uncultured Anaerobiospirillum sp. Classification (GTDB taxonomy): domain Bacteria; phylum Pseudomonadota; class Gammaproteobacteria; order Enterobacterales; family Succinivibrionaceae; genus Anaerobiospirillum. The sequence continues at coordinate 4,673 of CALXYZ010000084.1, forward strand.
CAGCCATCTTGATCTTATCTTGTAGCTTGGCAGCCGAGAGCTCTCTGGTGATGAGCTCAAAGGACAGCTTTAAGCGTGGCAGGATTGGGATGGTGTCTAAGACCTGCTGCAGCTCTTGTGGCTTAGCTTGGGTAATAGAGGCAGCGCAATCGGCCAAGGTTGACGGATTGCTCATATCAAAGCGAGCTAAGTACTGACGCATCTCCTCTGTCATCAAAGGATTGAGAGGAATTAAGTCTTGCAGGGCCGCAGTGATACCTAAGCAGTAAGCACGAGCTTCAACTTCACGCTGTGCACCTTCTTGCTTTTCGTTTAAGCTGCCCACACCAAAGACCACCTTGCCACCTAACAGGGAAGCAAGCTTTGATCTGATCATGGCAGCACGTTGCAGCGCACTCCACTTATTAGAACGAGAGCCCTTGGCAGAAGAGTCTGGATTGAAGTCAGCTACATCCTTACCCTGCATCAAGAAGTTTAAGAACTCCTTGACGTCTTCAGGCATAGTCTTGTCATCATTGTTGATCAGGATGTGAGTTTCGGTATCGCCATTGTGCTCACCAATGATCATCTTGGCGTTGCTGTCTTCGCCTGACTCTAAGCTACTAACTCCTGTACCAGAGTTGATTTCGATAGCTAAGTCATCGCTATTGATGCTTTGAGCTGGAGTTTTGCCATCAATATCTGACTCTTTTGATTCCTTAGAATCCTTAGAATCCTTGTCCTTAGAGGTGATGTTGGCGGCCTCTTTGCGCAGCATGTTTTCATGCTGCTTTTGCAGCTCGGTTAGGCGCATCAACAGCTCTTCAGAGGACTCTTGGCCTGGCATAAAGGTCACAACCGAGGTGTCCTCGTTGACGAAGCCAAAGTTAGGGCCAGCTACAGCCTCAGAAGGCTCGGCGCTATCTTTTGGAGTGTTTTCTAAGATAGCGTTGACGGTGGCATTCTTAAAGCGCTCTTGAGTTTGGCGAGTATCTTGATCTTCCTCTCGACCAACCTTAGCAATCAGAGCAAAAAGCTCATCACGACGTTGAGACTGTTGCTCTAAGTCGTTGGAGTCTGATGTGTCGGTGTTTGGCTCTAACAGATTGGAGATCTTGTCGATAAAGTTGCGGTTGAGCTCATCACGGTTATCAGCCTCACGCTGCTTGAGGGCGCTACTGTTGTTACTGTTACCCACTAAAAGAGCTGAGTCACGCGAGTGGAAGCCTTGTACTGCGCCCGTGGCGAGCATCTTGGCAAACTCTGAGGCCATCTTGGTGTAGCTCTGATCGCGCACAAACTCTTCCATTGTCAGAGGGCCACGACCGGTGCGAGGCTTTTCCTTAGAGCCCTCAGTAGTAGAGATATCCGAGGCATCGCTAAAGCTGACATCCTTGATGGTGTACTCGCCGTGAATGTTCTCAGGATTGATATCCTGATCTTTACTATCAGTGCCAGCATCAGTATCAGCACCAGCGCCATCACTAGCAGAGGTACTGATGCTTGACGAGCTGGTTTCTTGGTCTTGAGTTGCTACTACCTTAGTAAAGGACTCCATGAGCTCTCGCGCACGAGGTGAGAGGTTTTTAAAGTCCTCAGCGTTCTGGGCGTTGCGCTCATTGATAAGTTGTGCAGCCTCAAGATAGTACTGATGCAGTTGATCTAACTCAGCTTGCGTTGGGCGAGCTAAGAAGATAGCAAGTTGCTCTTGCTGCTTTTTGTCTAAATCCTTAAGACCAATAAACTCCAACAGACTATTGAGCTTTTGGCGCGAGATACGACCAATAGTCTTGTTGTCGCTGTAGAGGTAGTAATCGTACTCAAAGGTACCGCTTTTTGGTACTGCATCAAGACCAATACTCTGGGCATAGTCCTTGTGCTTTTTGATAAGGGCTTTGAGCTTCTTATCAAACTCTAAGGAGTCATCGATGCTCTTTTTAAACGCAAGAGCATTCTTCTCTAACTTGTCTTTAGGGTTTGGATCAGGGTTGGCTAGGCGATACTCAATTTCTGGGTAACGCACCTGAGCAAAGTTGGTTTTGGCATCAACCACTTCGATTAAGCTGACACGGCGCACACCCTCGCAGATGATATCAATCTCATCTGGGCTTGAGCGAGCAGACAGGAGCTTTACAACAGTGCCAGTCTTAGGGAAGTCACTTAATGTGATCTTAGAGCGCTTGAGGTTTTCCTCACCCACAGAAAACATGGCAAAGGTGTGGTGCGAGGAGCTAATGACCTCGGTGATGACGTCGAGCCATTCAATATTCAGCTGTACCGTGGTGATCTGGCTAGGCATCACCGGTCTACCAAATAAAGGCACAACGTGAAGTTTGTTTGGCAGACGATTGCCCTGCTCATCACGATATAAATCGGTATGAGCTAAAGGATTGTCGTTATCAAAGCCATCAACGGCATTGAGATCGCTAGAGTCCTCATCAGAGGTCAGCTGTACTTTGCTGGCCTTTAAGAGGGCTGTGAGCATGGTTTTGACGTCTTCAATAGTGGACATACAAATCCTTACAACGCAAACAAATTTGCCACGAACCATAGCCGCATTTTAAGGGTGGAGATATATGGGTATGGTTTGCGTGGCTAACAAAATCATGATTTATCGGCCTAAGCCTCAGTCTCGGCCGCAGCTTTGGTAGAGGTAGCCTTGCGGGTACGAGTACGTTTTGGTTTGGCCTCTTCAGCAGTAGTTTCACTGCTGGTGTTAGCTTGAGCCTTAGTACTGCGCTTTCTTACCGTTTTGCTGGTCGAAGCAGTTGCATTATTGCTTGCTACTGCTGCATCTGCCGCAGTAGTTGCAGTTGCAACGCTCTTAGCGCGGGTGCGGCGTACCGTCTTTTTAACCTCAGCGGTAGTAGCTTCACTATCTGCTTTTGCTGCTACAGTTGCAGTTGTTTTTGTTTCAGCGACGATCGCCTTAGTACGACGCGAACGCTTCTTTGGCGCATCAGCTACTGTCTCAGCCCCGTCTAAAGCTTCAGTAGTAGCTGTAGCAGTACTAGCCTTTTTGGTGGTGCGCTTGGCTTTTGGCTTGGTTGCTGGCTCTGGGGCGAGCACCTCTGGCACCAAGATTGGCTCTTCAGTTTCCTCTACAGCAACTTCAGCTGCGTTAGCAGTCTCGGTCTTAGCTGAAGCAGTAGTAGTTGTTGTTGTTGTCTTACGAGTACGCTTTGGCTTAGCTTCAACCACAGCCATAGAAGCATTATCAGATGCAACTTCAGCTTCAGCCTCAGTTACTGCGGCTTTAGATTTAGCTTTGGATGCTCTAGTGGTCTTGGCAGGCTCAGTCTCAGCCTTAGTCTTAGCTTTTGTTGAGGCGGCCTTCTTAGTGGTAGTACGCTTAGCCTTTGGTTTTGCAGTAGTAGTGTCTGTGGTTGCTGGTTCGGCCTCAGACTGATCTTGGGTTGTTACCTCTGGTGTTATTTCAATCTGAGAGGATGTAGCAATTTCAGGTTGTACCTGAGGCATTGCTTCTGGCTGAGTCTCAGCCTTAGCAACAGCAACTCTCTCTGGTTCAATGGCAGCTTGGGTTTCAATGGTTTTGGTTTCGACCACCACCGAAGACGCAGTGTTCTTACGGTTAGTACGACGCTTTACTGTGACCACCGTAATCTCGCTCTCCATTTGTGGAGCTGCTGCTGGAGCCTCTGTGGCAACTACTGGGGCTGCTTCTGGCTTGGCTGCTACTTCGGTTTTGGTCTCGCCCTTGGTTTCAACTTTAGCCTCAACTTCAGCTTTAATGTCGTCCTTTGTCTCAGTTGGAGCAGCATCTTGAGTGGCAGTAGCAGCTGCGACTGTTGTTTCTGGGTAGATTAAAGCTGCAGCACGAAGTAAAGCCTCTCTTGAATCAACAGGGGCTGCTACAGCATCTACAGTCTCTGCGTGCTCGATAGTCTCTGGATGAGTTGTGCTGTCGACATCAACGAGCTCTTCGGTAAGAAGCTCTTGCTCATCATCTGGAGGTAAGGCATCAGCACTGTCGGTCTTGATTAGGGTACGCTTGCGACGCACCATGACCTTCACCTCAGTCTTAGGAGTGGTACGTTTGCGCATAGTGGTACCCATACCATCGCCTAATTCCTCGGAGTAAGGGTTATAGACCACAGTTTCGGTGTGCTGAACTGGTGTATCCTGCTGACCTTTTTCCATGAGCGACTTAAAGCGACGCAGGATCTCGGCCTCTTCTTCTAAAGAGCGGTTCTCGTTAAAGCCATCAGCTGTTTTGATGGTTTCAACCTTAGACTTAATCTTGGCTTTGGTAGATGTGACACCACCAATGCCTACACCACTGCTAGCTTTAGTTTTAGCCTTTGCTCTAGATTTAGAGGCTGAGGTTGCAGCAGAGCTTGAGACAGCTTGTTGCTTGGTCTTTTTCTTTTTGCCAACTCCCACAATAGCAGTCGTAGCGGCCTTGGTTTTACCTAAAGTGGATGACTTGGTTTTTGTAGCAGACAACTGCTTTTGCTTTGATTGCTGTTTCTGCTTTTGCTGTTGCTGTTGAGCCTTAGTCTTGGTTTTGGCTTTGGTCTTGGTCTTAGCGTTAGCGTTAGTTACAGCTGCGGCAGTAGGGCTCTTAACCTTTTGTTTCTTCTTAGCTTTGGTAGCAGTGTCGTTAGCTGCACTCAGAGCTGCTGTGCTTTGAGAGCGAGTGGCTTGCTTCTGCTTTAGCTTTGGTTGTTGCTGCTGAGCCTTAGTTTTGGTCTTGGCTTGGGCTTTAGCTTTAGTTTTAGCCTTTGCTTTTGAAGCAGAGGCTGGCGCATCAGCTACACCTGCATGGCCATTACGAGCAGCACTAGTGCTCTTGCTCTTTTTCTTTTTGGCAGCAGCAGCTTTGGCTGACTGGGATGTTGGGGTGTTGCCCTGACCATAGATGGCGTTTGGCGATGGCACAGATTTCGAGGCTGTATCATGACCATCATCAAACATGGCAGCAGTACCCTTGCTCTTGCTTGCTGGAGCAAAAGCGTCAGCTACAGCAGCCTTGATGCGACTGGCAACTGTATTAGGCTTTGAGTTCTCTGTGGCATCGTACCCAGATGGGAAGAGTCTGCTGCTATTGTTGTTACCGTTGCCGCCATTGCTACCACTGCTTCCAGTACGGCCATTATGTTGCTCATGAGGAGCATGATCATGGACATGGGCGTGAGCATGTGAGTGGGCATGGTGAGTTTTAGCCGTGGAGCTACCTTGAGCGGACTTGTTCTTACTACGAGCACGAGACACAGCCTTTTTAGCCTGAGCATTGTGTGATGCTTTGGCCGAGGTCTTGTGTGACTTTGGCGACACTGATGCGCCTTTACGGTTGGCATTGCCTTTGGCATTGCCTTTGGCTTTGCCTGGTAGTTCTTTAGAGGAATTAGCTTTAGCGGTCATAAAATGTTTCGCTACAGGTGTCGTTGCATCTTGAAGACGTTATCCACAGTAAGCTGTTTACCCTCAGATTCAATAAAACAGACTAACAGTAACTCAAGCACCTAAAGCAACTTTAGCTTGTGGCCATATGTGGAGAGGTTTAAGTGATGGTGCATTCGCAGGCGCATTTGCATTCACACTTGCACGTGTACTCACACTAGTGTTGTTACTGCTACTAGGGCAATACAGAAACTTCGTATGAAATTATCTTGCTTGTATCTCAGTGCTCTTTTGCTCTTTGCCTTAGACATAGAGCGTAGACCTTAGAAGCAACGAAAAAGCACAAAAGAACGATTCGGTACAGCAAACTTGCTTGATGGTTAGATTCTCTCCAGTTAAGCACTTGGGAAGTGCTATGCAAGTGTTGTGGGTACCAATTTTGTAGTTGTTAAGGTAGTAACTCAAAGTTTAGTTGCCGTACATGGTCGTTTGCCCTGCTTAGATAAGCAGCATCTTATGCTGGTCTAATGCAAACTTACCTGAATTACTGTCACGTAAACTACTGTCACGTAAGTTTGCCTATGAGTACAGGGTAGGGGCTAACTTTAAGAGCTCACGCTATTGAGGCTATACCTGAGCACAAATGTCAGGTGAGGCTACACAGCGCGTACCACCACGGTTCTTTGCCTCAACGGCTTGGAGTACAAGAGCAAGATGTTTACTTACTCTCGTGGCTTAATGCTAAGTGAGGCAATTTAGTCCTTGCTTAATCTATGAGTGATCTCTAAGGCTAAGCTATTGCAGCTACAGCTTTCAGCGACTGCCTGCTGTCTTGTCTGCTTCCTGTTGTCTACAGACTTTTGGCAGTTGACAGTGATTACCATCTCTACACCACATCAGCATAGCTGCTTACAGCTGCTTGCACCTTGATGTTTTTTCACCAACTTGCCTCATTTGCTACACATACACCGAAGTTATTGTGCTCGCTCGGCGGGACAATTAGTTAGTGAAGAGAAAACAAGTGCAGGTAGTTGCGATCCTCGGGTGATCTTTGGATCTAAGATGGGGACGGTTTACGCTCATTTCAAGATGGAGCAAGAAAAAAGTTGTTGCATGTGCAACGATCGATCTAATCGATCTAAGGCAAATGCTAAAACGGAGTTCTGTGTTTTGTCAACAGCGAAAAGAGCCGTTTTGGTGGCTTTTGTGCACTAGCGATCCCACTAAAGTGCAGTATGGAACATCTTTTTAGAGTAGTTGCTAATCGTGATATACTGCATGCGCCGCGATGCTAGAGGGGAGATTTTTATGTTTCCTATCCCTGCGTCAACGGTGGTTGCTGATCTTGCTAAGCTCTTCCTATTTTTGGCTTCAAAAGATCAACAGTGATAGAAAGCAGCATGCAAGCTTTGTTCTGCTGACAGCTACATACTTTGTTGTACTTTGCTGTGCATCCCTATCTTTTTAGGATATTTAGAAGATTTAGGAGATGCTGTTGCCTTAAAGCTCTACGACCCTTGGTCTAGAGCTGCTTTTTTCTTATGGGTATGGTTTGTACCTATAAAATGAGCTTAGAGCCCGCCAAGGTCTAGGCTCAGAGCAGCAGTAAGAGCCGCAATAATAGCGACAATTAGCGTTGTTTAAGCAGAAAGTAGAAAAGTAGAAAGTACTGCATGTTTGCTTGGAATTGTGTGTGGGATTGTTGTTTTGGCCTTTTGCTAGGAACGCTGTCGTGTCATTTCTAAACAACCTTTGGTACGAGAAAACCATTTCTTCTTATCTGCTTCAGTTGCCATTGCTGCCTTTCTCGTCGATTTTTGCAGTAATAGCTGCGGCACGTCGTTCTTTATATGCCAACGGTTTCTGCAAGAAAAGCGGCCCTGTGGTACCGGTGGTAGTGGTCGGTGGTGTCACTGTAGGTGGTACTGGTAAGACCCCAATTTGTATTGCTCTGGTCAAAGAGCTCAAAGCCCGTGGCTTTAATCCAGGTGTGCTCACCCGCGGTTACAAGGCCCATTGCCGTAGCTACCCATGCCAAGTGCCACTTGATGCTGATCCTTATGTCTATGGTGATGAGCCAAGCCTCATTCGCCGTGAGACCAAAGCTCCAGTAGTGATCGATCCTAAGCGTACTCGTGGTGCTGATTACTTAAGCGGTTTGGGGGTTGATGTCATCATCACCGATGACGGGTTACAGCACTATGCCTTAGACCGTGATGTGGAGATCTGCGTGTTAGATGGCAGCCGTATGTTAGGTAACGGCCATCTGTTGCCAGCTGGCCCACTGCGTGAGGCTAAGTGGCGCTTAAAGACAGTGGACTCTATTGTGGTCTCCGGTGCTGTGGCTCATTTAGGTTACTTCCCTATGATGCTCAAGCCATCGCAGATCTGCCCATTAAATGGCAGCACTCATGAGGTCTTAGATCCAAAGAGCTCCATCTGTGCTCTGTCTGGCATTGGTAATCCAGATCGCTTCTACAAGACCTTAGAGGACTATGGCTTTGTCATCAAAGACAAGGTTGATGTCGGTGACCATGGTCGCATCAGCATTGACAAGCTGAAGAAACTTGCCTTGCAGCGCCCAGTGGTGATGACGGCCAAAGACGCCATCAAGTACCAGTCTGAGGCAGTAAAGCAGAACCTGTCGAATATCTTTGTGCTCAATGTTTCGGCAAGTTTAAGCAAGCAGTTCTATGACGACGTGGTCAACAAGATCAAGCAGTCCAACTACAAGGTGGCTCAGCGTCGCAAGAAGCGCGAGGCTGAGGGCTATGTCTTAGAACATGTTGAGCTCATCGATCAAGAGCCAGCCGCAGCCGTAACCGCCGCAGCCACAGCCGCAGCCACAGCCGCAGCCTCTGTGTCTGCTGAGGCTAGAACTACCGAGAACACTGCTGCCGAGCAAGTGCCTGAGACCGAAGCCTCGTCTGTAGCAGAGGGTTCTGCTGCTGCTACTCCTACTGTTGCTGCTGACAAGGATGGCAAAGACAGCAAGGAGTCTAAGGAGCCAAAGTCTTTAAAAAAGCAGGTCAAAAAGAGCAAATCGACCACTGCTAAGAGTGAAGCTGCTGTGTCTGATATTGCTACCAGCACCAGCTCTAGCACTAGCACTAGCTCAAGCTCGAGCACTGAGAGCACCGATTCAGTTGCTGGGGCTGATGCTCATAACGAAAGCGGTGATAAGCATCTGTTTGGCAATAACAAGGCTACTGTGCGCAGCTATGATCCAACCGCACTACCAAGTGAGCTCAAGCGCAAAGATTAAAATTGCTTGATCGATCTTGTGCTGGGGTGAAAAGAGGCTGACTACTTTAGTGGTCGGCCTTTTTTCATGCTTTTGCGATAAAGCGTGCAACAAGGTGCGCGGATCTTAAGTAAAATGCTGGGGAACCTCTATAATTTACCACACCGCATCATACAAGGCTAAGAGGCAATATCCTTGATCACTCATGCCTGAGGCTT
>CALXYZ010000085.1 GCA_944393075.1 uncultured Anaerobiospirillum sp.
GTCCCATGACGGACTGAAGCTAGACAACTTAGGCTTGATCTCTCAAGCCTCGGTCGTAAGACCGCAGGTAGTTGACGTATGTCTTTACCAAGCGTGACGAGCCACATTTTAACGAGATGTACTTAAAGGCCCAGAACGAGCGCATTGCAGCAGCACGTGCTCATGCCTCTAAGGAGTTAGAGGAGAGCCAAGTTAGTGATGAGGATGCCATGGATATGATTGCTGCCAAGGCTAAGGCCCAAGAGCAGGCCAAAGCACAGGCGCAAGCTCAATCTCAATCCCAGACTCCAACTCAGGATCAGGATCAGGGTCAGGCTCAAACCCAGTCTCAGGCTAAAGTTCAGGCCTAAATCACAGCCTCTGCTTGATTGTGGGCCAATCTTGGGGCTTGGTTCTTAGGCTTAGGCTTAAGCTATTGAGCAATTGTTGCTGCTTGGTTTTAGCTATAGGTGACTAAAGTTGTCTATGGCTAAATATTGAGATGCAGGCGCAAAAAAAGCCCCAGTTAAGGGGCTCTTTCCTCCTGTCAGCGGCCGGTGAGGGGCGCTGTAAGGTTGGGACTAACCTGAGCGGGGGCTCAGGCATCTAAGCGCTCAAGAAGCGGTCATGGTGGCCTGACGAGACCACGGGTTGCATGAATTTGGTTCTTGTTCCTAGGACTGGTACTTGCGCTTTCGCTCGGGCACCGTTACAGCTCTATCCTAGGAGTGGGCTTAGACTATGCCGCCTGAGGCGGTGTCTCCTGAAGGCTTGTGCCTTCACAAATCATCAACACTAAGTGTCGTGCGCTTGTCGCTTTGCGCGACGCGATCACCGCGGAACGGTGGCCGGCGCTCAGACGCTCTAGTTCTCTCTAGTGCGTTGCTCTCAAGGCTTGCTAAGCTTGCGCTTTCGCTCGGGCTTAGCTCCACAGGGCTGAACCTAAAGAGCGTTGGACGTTTTTACTATCTCCTTTGCTGCTTATGCCTTTTCTCCTGAAGTTTGCTGCTACGCAGCGCGAGGCACAACAAAGAAAACAGCGGTGATGATAGTGATGTTGCTAAATCGGGTTACTGGGGTTACTTGAAAGTAACAAAAAACAAAAACGGGTTACAACTACTTGAGCCAGTAAGTACCAAGCTCAGCCTTTGTGAAACCGCGGGGAAAGATTGTAAGGAGTAGATCCGCGGTCTTGGTTGAAATCAAAAGAACTACTAAACTAAGAAAATCAGTAACGTCAATCGGAGCGATTGACAGCTTGGGCAGTCGGTTAATGCCTTGCTTGCTACTCTAACTCTAGCGTACTTTAGCGTACTTTAATGCCGCGCCACTATGGTTTGGCTCTATCAGTCCAGATGTTATTTGATGGCTGCGGTTGCTAAGTGCTTCGGCGGCGTCTAGGGCAAGCGGTTTGTTGAAGTACTGATCTTTACGCCCAACCCCAACGGAAACCATGGAGTGGGCCCCTTGAAGAACATCCCTTAAGGCTAGCTTAAGATGGTTAGGTTAGTTAGTGATTCATTCGTCAGCGCCTTGTGGCGCGACGTGTTGGTTAATCGGTGGTTAGTTGTTAGTTGTTGTTAGTGTGTTACCCGAAGTTAGGGAAAGGTTCACGGCAAGGAGGCTAGCGATCAAATGGATTCGCGTTACTCCTATCAGCGACCTTAGTCGTGAGTTTCCTTGTACTTCACAAGTTGACGATCAACCTTATCAATTAAGGCGTCGATGGCTGCGTACATGCTCTCATCATTAGCCTCGGCATGCAGCGTACCGCCTGCTACTGCAAGATCGGCCTTAGCGATCTGTTGGAGTTTGTCGACAGTAAGCGTTACTGCAATGGAAGTGATCACATCGCCTTTGCGCTCGAGCTTGCCAAACTTGTCGTTGACGTAGTCGTGAAGAGCGTCTGTGACCTTGAGTCCTACACCTTGGATATTGATTTGCATATAACTTATCCTTAATCCAACTTATGTTGGATGCTGAGTGTGGCTACTGACGTCCATCACTGCCTTGTCAAAGCTAACTGGAGCAAAGCCTTAAGCCGATCTTATGGAGAGGCTCAAGTTTAGGCGGTTGCAGTTACCGTCTAGCTTACTCACTGAGCTAGGATCTTAGCCTTGAGCGTCGATCTTTACGTTCTAATTTGTTTAGGAGCAGTATCGAAAAGACGACGACTAACAGTGATTCCTACTGCAAGAAACTGAACACTTACTAGCACCTTCAACTGCGTGCTTTAATTTCAGTCGGTTCCAACAACTCTGCTCACCATTTCTGCTAATCATTGCTTCACAGCGTCATAGTGGTAGCAGCGCGCTGGCGCATAGGGCCCGTCGCGGCCCTTGATGAGATTGCCTTTGCAACCATGTACTCATAATAGCCAAATCATTGCTCAGATGCGCCTTATCTTTTGTCACAATTTGATCCATATCCCGAATCTGATATTTTCTAAGCCATAATCCTACAGCTGTGAAATAGCTCAAAAGCCCGTGAATAGGCGCGTTGCGCATATAACGATAACAAAGTGATAAATTCTCTCAATTTGCTGTCTTGTCTTTGGTGTAGGGGAGTGATGCTGATTGACGGTGCAAATTGCACCTCAATTGACCTCAATCGATTCAATGGCGCGCAAAAGAGCAACTTGCGGTTTTGGGGGCAGCTGTCGGCAGAGAAAGGAAGGTGGGATAGTGATGCCGAGTAGCGCAGTGATCAGCGCTGCTGATTAGTGCTGCTGATTAGTGCTGCTGGCAGCATGAGCATCTTGGTAAGAGATAGGCGCATGTTGCCAGCTTGGAAGAATGATGGTTAGACGAGACGCTTTCTTTGCGAAGAAGAGCCAATGCCTAAGGACTCGCGGTACTTAGCAATAGTACGGCGTGCCACACAGAAGCCTTTCTCCTTGAGGATGTTGGCAATCTGATTGTCTGAGTATGGGCGGCGGGCATTCTCTTTCGAGACAATGTCTTTGATCTCAGCACGAATAGCTGTAGACGAAGCAGTACCACCACTTTCAGTGCTGACGTGGCTAGAGAAGAAGTACTTCAGCTCAAAGGTGCCACGTGGAGTGTAGAGATACTTCTCTGTCGTGACACGCGAGATTGTCGATTCGTGCATCGAAATCTCACGGGCAATGTCGTTGAGCACTAAAGGCTCCATACGATACTCGCCATAGTCTAAGAATGCCTTTTGGTGATCGATGATGCACTTGGCTACCTTGAGCAAGGTGTCGTTGCGCTTAGCGATACTTTGGATAAACCAGTTAGCCTCTTGCAGGTTCGACTTAAAGAACTCCTTTTCACGCTCATTGCGGGCATAGCACACTAAGGTCTTGTATTGCTCGTTGAGCTTGACGCGTGGCAGGGCATCTGGGTTTAGTACCACGTCATACTCACCGTCGGCGTTCTTCACCACCAAGACATCAGGAATGATGTAGTCTGCTTTCTCTCTCACGGCGGTGCGGCCTGGACGAGGATTGAGGGAGACAATGACATCGTTTACCAGCTTTAAGGTGTCTTCCTTAATGCCCAGCTTTTGGCAGAGGTTACGATAATCGTGGTTTGATAAGAGGTCTAAGTACTTCTCAATGACCTCGGCAGCCATCATGACCTCAATTGAGCTATCGGTCTGCAGCTTATCCTTAATCTGGATTAAGAGGCACTCTTGAACGCTACGAGCACCTACTCCTAAAGGCTCATAGTGCTGCACGAGCTTGAGCACGATGGCGATGTCGTCGATGGTAGCCTCAGGGTATTGTTCTTGGACAATAGGCAGAATGTCCTCTAAAGGCTCAGTTAAGTAGCCCGAGTCATCGATAGCATCGATGATAGCCTCAGCAATAGCACGATCACGTCCCTTGAGTGGGGAGCAATCAAGCTGCCACATCAAATGGTCGTGGAGGTCTACTTGGGTCTCACCTTCGTAGACACTAGCATCCTCTACAGGCGAGCCCTTAGCACGGGACTTAGCACTGTAGTTGTCGTCACGGGCGAGGTTATCTAAGTTCTCTAAAGTAGAGCTGCTACCAGGATCCATATCAGCAGTGGCCAGCTTATCTGGCATATCGCTGTCTTTGTTGGTGTTGTTGGAGCTGCTAGCGGCGGCTTCGTTGGCAATACGCTCAGCTAAGCTGAACTCAAAGTCGCTGTTGAAATCGTCGCTGTAGAAGTCATCACCGTATTCATCAAAGTCACGGCCTTCGCCATCATTGCGCATGGCTAAAGCAGCAGCACTACCATCTCCATGATCAAGTCCGGCAGCGGAGGCTGCATCAGAAGCCGCATCAGCGTAGTCGCCACTACCACCATTGTAGCTAGCATCGCTATTGTGATCGCCATCGCCATCACTACCATGGGCCGCACCAGAAATGGCGCTACCACCATGAGCAATGTCGTACTCTTCGTGCATATGACTGTCGCGACCAATGATGTCAGCAGTATCACGCATCTCGCTTGGTGCTAACTGTATATCAGTGCCTTGGTAGGTAGCGTCGTCGTTAAATGGATCGAAGTCCTCGCTATCACTTGCTTGGCGCTCTTTGTCGGCAATGGCGTCGAGTGACTCAAGATTAGCGTTAGCAATGCTCTCGTCGATCTCAAGGAGTGGGTTGTTTTCAACTGTCTGCTGAATTTCCTGACGCAGATCGAGAGTCGACAACTGTAACAAGCGAATGGCCTGCTGCAATTGCGGCGTCATCGTCAGTGTCTGACTCTGAGATTGTCTCAGTTGAAGGGTATTACTCAGTACAGCCATGATGCACCTGTATGCTAAACAAGCAAAAGCTAGTGCTATTGCGAGGTTGCAGAACCAAGCTCAAGCATCTCAAAAGCTAAAGCAAATTCCACTAAAGTTAAAGGATTCAGCTTTAGCCTTGTAGCTAAAAGCCTAAACTCCTAGGTCATGGTCATGTTGAAGTCTAGTGCTGTTCTTGCTGCTACGCTGCTCGCTGCTATCGCCACTGCTACTGCTACTATTGCGACTTACAAGACCTGGTTTATGTTGTTTGTGAGCGATCTTATGTTGTTTGTAGCCCTTGAAGCCTTGATGAATGGTGGTTTGCGCAAGGACAAATAAGATCTATGGAGTCAACCAAGCAAGAACAGGGCCGCTATAGGTAATATTTATATACATAAGCTGACAAAGCCTTGTTGGGACTACGTTTCTACGGATTTTTAGCGCTTGCGTGTTGCATGTTAACCGTTACATGTTGAACGCATAGGCGCTGGCGATGGTGTAGAGCTCTGAGCTCTGAGCTCTGCGCTCTGCGCTCTGAGCTCTGCGCGCCGAGTGCTCGGTGACGAGCGCTCAGAGCTAAAGCTTAAGCGCTAGAGCGAGAAGTCCTTACCTAAGTAGACTTCCTGCACTTTCTTGTTTTCGAGAACCTCTTGAGCACTACCGCTGGCGATAATTTCACCAGCGTTGACGATGTAAGCCTTATCACAGACGTCCAAAGTTTCGCGCACATTGTGATCGGTGATCAGAACTCCAATGTCGCGGGCCTTGAGGTGACGAATGATCTCCTTAATATCAGAGATCGAAATAGGATCAACGCCAGCAAAAGGCTCATCTAACAAGATGAACTTTGGATGAGCGGCTAAAGCACGGGCGATTTCTACACGGCGGCGCTCACCACCAGAGAGGGCGATACCTGTGCTCTTTCTGATGTGTTCAATGTGGAACTCTTCTAAAAGGTCGTCTACCTGAGCCTTGCGTTGTTGGCTGTTGAGGTTTGGTAACAGCTCAATGACGCTCAAAAGATTCTCTTCTACTGTCAGCTTACGGAAGATGGAGTTTTCTTGAGGCAGGTAACCTAAACCAGCGCGTGAACGCATGTGCATAGGCATGTGAGTGATGTTTTGGTCATCAAGCATCACACTGCCATTCTCGGTGGAGATAATGCCAACGATGATGTAGAAGGAAGTGGTTTTACCGGCGCCATTAGGGCCTAACAGGCCGACCACATGGCCGCTTTGGATGCTTAGGCTGACATCATTGACGACCACACGTCCCTTATAGGTTTTCTTGAGATGATTGGCTTGTAACAGGCTCATGCAAACCACTATCCTTAAGTGTTTGAGTTTACACAAAGCTGTGAGGGCTATTAGGCTATCAAACTAAGCTAGATTTATAGCTTTACAGCTTTAAGCCTTTACAGCTTTACAGCTTTGCATCCCTAGAGCACGCCGTGGTAGTGGCGTGCGTGAAGCTTTATTCTTTGCTCTTTTGGAAGTCCGCTGGCACAAAGGTGCTGGAGACACGACCGCCTTGGCTATTGTTGTTGTAAGCGCGCATCTTTTGTGAGTTGATGTTGTACTCAATGCGCTCACCGGTCATCTTCGACTCGCCCTGCCAAATCGTAGCGCGACCTTGCAGCACGATTTTGGTTTCTTCAGGGTGATAGCTAATAGTGCTAGAACGCGAGCGAATGTAGCGGCCGTTATCTTGTTGTTGCTCAAAGGTAGCAGGTGAGCCGTAAGCCACAATGGACTTTAAAGATCCATTGGTGTTGCGAGTCACTTCGATCTTGTCTGCGTGCAACTTGATAGAACCTTGAGTTGCAACTACATCACCTGAGAACACTAACTTGTTGGCTTGTAAGTCTGCGCTTTGCTCAGCTGATTCGACGTTGATTGGCTGCTCTTGATCACTTTTGAGCGCGTGGGCAGGGTTAAGTGCTAACAGGGCGCTTAAGCTCAAGCTACACGCCATCAGGGTAGTAAACCGCATGAGGATTGTCCTTGATAACAAAAGTCTTGGCTTTGATGTCGATTACGTAGTTCGACCCTTGGTTGATGAAATTGTCGCCCTTGAGCACGATCTCCTGAGGCGAGCTCACTAAATTGTTTTCAATATCGTAGTAGACGTATGGGGTGGTGATCTCTTTGATCATAGAACCCAAGAAATTAGGAACTACCTTGATATTGCCTTGTAAGGTGGCGTGCTTGTTGATGATGAGTTCACCTTTGTCTGCGCTCATCTGCCAGCCGCGAAATGGTTGATCCACATCTTCGTGATCGTAAAAAAGACCGACTACGCCAGTCACATCAACAAGATCGCGAGATTTGTAGTAGGTAACTTCACGGGAGAACATGCTGTGGGTGATCTGCCCTGTCTCATCGTACATCTCACCAGTGAACTGCGTCGCCTCAAAGGTAGGGAAGCGCGAGGAGATCTCATCGTCGCTCAAGCGCCCAGTCACGCCTGAGAAACGGTACAGCAATCCTGCGGCAATGATCAATATTGCAGCGATGATCATCGATCGGACGGTTACGCTCACAACTCTCTCCTTTGGCTAAAACGCAAAAAGACCCCTATGACTGAGCAGTAAGGCTACACGCTTTTCTCCACGCATGGCATGCAAACATGCAAACATGCATTGTTGCGCGTTTTGTCGGCAAACTGTCGTCATAAAAATCTATTTTAGCGCAGTTAAACTTAAAATGGCCCACCATTTGCTTTGCGCGCCTGCATTTCGCAAGTTTTTGTGATGTACCACGTGTTTGCTGTTGGTTTTAGCAGTACACAAGGCTCTTATGGCGGTATGCAGTGGCGAAAATTAAATAGAAAAAGCAAAGGCCATCTCGGTATCCCGAAAATGGCCTAGTATCTAAGCTTAGACTTAGCTGATGCTTATGGGCTTATGAGCTTATAGGGGAGGCGCTTGTGGGAGCCTGAGCTATTGCGCAGTGCGATTGAAGTCTAAGCCATTACCTTGTTGCAAGAAGGTTGCGTAGCCTTCTGGGGTTACTAAGCCTTTGGCCATCAAAATCAGATCAGCAAACTCACGGGCAGCACCAAATCCTCCATTTTGAGTCAGGTGGAGGTTAGCAATGGTCTGCATGTAGTGGTAGCCATCCTTAGGGCAGGCGGCGATAGAAGCGTGTTGGTAGAGTGGAACATCGTTGATGTCATCACCCATCACTGCTAAGTCTTCTTTGGAGAAGTTGAGCTCATTCATGATCTTGAGCAAGGCTTCTTCTTTGTTAAGCTCGCCTTGAACAATGTAAGGCTCTGGTACCTTGAGCTCCTTAGCGCGGCGGGTGGTGAGGTTGGAGTAACGACCTGTAAGGATAGCGACCTTGATACCAGCCTTTTGGAGCAGTGCAATACCCATCCCATCTTTGCAGTTAAAGCGCTTGAGTTCGCCTTCACTGTTGTCGAGGATGATGGCGCCATCGCTTAAGGTACCATCAACATCAAACACCACTAATCTGATCTTCTTGAGCTTTTCTACAAGCTCTAATGGCAAGTCTTGGTAAAAGGTGTGAAACACAGCCTCATTCACAGCCTCACTCATAGCCTAACTCCCTTAAGTTCCTATTCCGTTTGTTCTTGATGTTCTAAGCTGGCAAGCGGCCGGCATTGCTTAGCAAGTGTTGCTGTTATTGCTGGCAATGCCGCCTCAAGGCTTAGATCAGTCCTGCGCGCAGCATGTCGTGCATATTAAAAGCACCGACTACCTTATTGTTTTGTTCTTTGTCGACCACTATCATGGCGCTGATTTTTTTGCTTTGCATAATCGCGAGGGCGTCTGCGGCTAAGGTTTGAGCCTCAACCGTGATACCGCCTTTGGTCATAACATACTCAAGCTGGTCGTGGATAGAGAATTCGTGTTCTAAGGTACGGCGTAAGTCGCCATCAGTGTAAACACCAATGAGGTGTTGCTCCTCATCACAGATGGCCACGATACCTAAGTTCTTGGCTGTCATCTCAATGAGAGCTTCTTTGATGGTTACTCCTTGCTTGCAGATTGGGATTTCATCGTTCACATGCATTATGTCGCCGCAACGCACTAAGAGCTTACGACCTAAAGCTCCACCTGGGTGCGAGAGAGCAAAATCTCTTTCGGTAAAACCACGTGCTTCAAGTAAAGCGATAGCAAGGGCATCGCCAATGGCTAGCTCGGCTGTAGAGCTTGAAGTTGGGGCTAAGTTGAGAGGGCATGCTTCTTTGGAGACGTGAGCAGATAAGGTGACATCTGCGCTCTTGGCAAGAGAGGATTCTAACTTACCAGTGATGGCGATCAGCGGAATTTGGCGGCGACGCAGCAGCGGGATCATGACCTTAAGCTCAGAACCTTCACCCGAGTTAGAGATAGCGATCACCACATCTTGATCGCCAATCATGCCAAGATCGCCGTGGGCTGCTTCTCCAGCCTGCACAAAGAAAGCTTGAGTACCTGTGGAGGCGAGGGTGGAGGCGATTTTGGTGGCGATATGTCCTGACTTGCCCACACCGGTTAGGATCACCTTGCCTTTGCAGTGCAACAGTAGGTCACAAGCACGCGCAAAGCGCTCATCAATGGTTGGTACCAATTCTAAAATCGCGGTTGCTTCTTCACGAAGAACACGCTGCCCCGCTTGAATGCAGGTTTCCTGAAACATCTGTTGATCCCAATACAAAACAGCAAGCTTAAGCTTGCATCAAGAGACATGATTGGCATTTGATTGCTTGTGCTTCGATTTGGGCTAAAACAACACAGCGATGCCAATACGCCCACAGAACAAAACCAAAATTCAAAAAATGCGCAAGCGCCACAACATGCTATCACAAAGCGCACGCTCACAACTTTGCGAAGCAAATGAGGATAAATCGCGTTATCGTACCTGCTTGCTAATCTTTAGCTATATTGAGCATGCCTAATATAAGGCTATTTGCGTGACGATCACATGCATCTTTGTGGCGTTTTCATGCATGTTTGCGCCTTGTGGCGTTATGCTTTCGGTGCTCGTGATAAGATCAAGACATCACGAAGTAATTGTGAGTGGGCAATATTCCGTCCTTAGAAAGGCTTTAGAAAAGCCTGAGAAAGGCCTGAGGGCATTAGGTGGGAATGTTGTCGACAAGTTTGTTTATTGAGAAATGGTGAGTTTTATGAGCACTCAAGTCTCGCCACCAAAATTAGTCTCTGATGTTGCGCGTGAACAAGAGCAACGCGAACAAGAGCTCAAAACAGTGCCTGAACAAGGAATTGACCTAAAGTCAGCTCCAGATTCGGCGGCTAGCAGCACTGGTGCTGGTGCTGATGCAGGAGTTAGCTCTAGCGCTGATACGCTAGTGGAGGTTGATGATGTGTTCTTCTCCTATGGCGGAAGACCTATCTACAAGGGGCTGTCGCTCTCGATTCCTCGTGGCAAGATCACAGCTATCTTAGGCCCTTCGGGCACTGGTAAGACCACCTTGCTGCGCTTGATCGGCGGTCAGTTGACTCCTGATTCAGGACACATTTTGTTTGATGGTGTCGATGTCCATAAACTCAAGCGCGCTGAGCTTTATGAGCTGCGTAAGCGCATGAGTATGCTTTTCCAAAGCGGTGCTTTGTTTACGGACTTAGATGTCTTTGAAAACGTGGCTTTCCCTCTGCGTGAGCACACCAAGCTGCCAGAAGTTTTGATTCACGATTTGGTTATGATGAAGCTTGAGGCTGTGGGTTTGCGTGCTGCTGCTCACTTCTCGCCAAATGAGCTCTCGGGCGGTATGGCGCGTCGTGCAGCTCTAGCCCGATCCATTGCCTTAGACCCTGATCTCATCATGTACGATGAGCCTTTTGTGGGCCAAGACCCAATAACCATGGCGGTGTTGGTCAAGTTGATTTCTGACCTCAACAAGTTTTTGGGTATCACCTCGATCATCGTGACCCACGATGTGCAAGAGGTTTTGTCCATTGCTCATCAGGTCGTGATTGTGGCAGACGGTAAGGTCATTGGCTGCGGTACTCCTGACGAGGTGCGCCACAGCACTGATCCTAAGGTTATTCAATTTATCAACGGCGACTACGATGGTCCTTACGCCTTTAACCTCAAGGCCGAAAAGGATTATCTCGACGATCTGTAGTGGAGGAGTTGCTTATATGTTCACATTAGTTGGGCAGTTAGGTCGCTATGCGCTCCGCAAGATCTGCTCCTTAGGTCGTTCCACCATCATGCTCTACCACGCTTTAGTAGGTAAGCCTAATGTTGCAAAGCACTTCCCTTTGCTGATTAAGCAGATCTACTTTGTGGGCGTGCAGTCTGTTGTCATTATCTTGGTCTCGGGCCTGTTTATCGGCATGGTGTTGGGTCTGCAAGGCTTCAACATCTTAAAGGACTTTATGGCAACCAGCTCGTTAGGCCCATTGGTGGCTTTAGCCATCATTCGTGAGTTAGGCCCAGTGGTGACAGCGTTGCTCTTTGCTGGCCGTGCAGGTTCGGCTCTTACCGCTGAGATTGGTCAGCTTAAGGCCTCCGAGCAGTTGTCATCGATGGAAATGATGGCTGTAGACCCACTGCGCCGCATCATCTCACCACGCTTTTGGGCTGGTGTGATCTCCATGCCTTTGTTATCGATTCTTTTCTGCTTGGTTGGCATTTATGGCGGCAAGTTGGTTGGTGTCGATTGGTTAGGCCTTGATGACGGTATTTATTGGTCTGGTATGCAAAGCAGCGTTGATTTGGTCGACGACATCGGCTGCATGATCATCAAAGCTGTGATCTTCTCGATTGCTTGCGTGTGGATTGCCCTCTTTAATGGCTATGACTCCAAGCCAACCTCAGAAGGTATTTCTGCCGCCACTACCGCCACTGTGGTGCAATCATCACTTGCCATCTTAGGATTAGATTTCGTGCTCACTGCTTTGATGTTCTAGAAGAGCGATAGCGAACGAGCGCTAACTAGCGCAAGATCAAAAGAATTCATTAGAGGTTGTTTTTTTATGAAGTTCAGCAAGATTGAGTTTGGTGTCGGCATCTTCATGATCATCGGCATCTTAGCTGCCGTGGTAATGTCGCTCAAAGTAGCAGGTTTGGTTTTAGACAGCGCCTCAGATACCTACACAGTTCACGCCAAGTTCGACAACATCGGTTCCTTAAAGCTTCGTGCCCCAGTGCGTATTGGTGGCGTGGTTATTGGTCGTGTTGACCATATCTACTTAGACCCCAAGGACTTAGTGCCAGTGGTTGATATGTCGATCCAATCCCAATACGACGAGCTCTCTAGCGAGTCTAAGGCTTCGATCTTAACAGCCGGTATCATCGGTGAGCAGTATATCTCCATTACCCCAGGCTTCTATGATGAGGAGATGGGGTCTACCTACCTGAAGAATGGTGATTACATCCAAGATACTGGTTCTGCCGTGATCTTAGAGGACTTGATCTCCAAGTTCTTATACAACAGCTCGGTGGCTGACAGCGCCGACAGCGCTGACGCGGATGCAGATGCAGCTGCAGCAGCGGAAGCTGCCGCCGAGTAAGCCCATGTGGGTAATTCATTTAGCGAGGTTTTCTATGAAGAAATTGTTTGCAGCTCTTATGACCACTGTGATGGCAGTGGTTTTCAGTGCCTCAGCTTTTGCCGCTGAGGTTGATATGAAAGACCCATACAAGATGGTAACTGAGGTTGCTCAGTCCACCTTTGCTAAGATCAAGGCCAATAAGGACAAGATGAGCGACGTCAACTTCCGTAAGGACTTGATCCGCACTGACTTGTTGCCTTATGTCGATACCCGTTACGCAGGCTTCAAGGTCATGGGTACTTATGTGAAGAAGGCTTCTGCTGCTGAGCGTGATGCTTTCTGCGATGCCTTTGCTGAGTACATTGTGGCTGCTTTTGCTGACGCTTTAGCCTTATACAACAACCAAGAGCTGGTACCTCCTGCATATCAGACCGTTTCTGCTGATGCTACTCAGGTCAACACCAAGTTCTTAATTCGTGAGGCTGGCAAGCAAGACTTAGAGCTGATCTTCAAGCTGCGCAAGAACTCCAAGACTGGCGAGTGGCGTGCCTTTGATATGGTCTCTGAGGGCATCAGCATGCTGACTGCAAAGGAAAATGAGTTAAACCCATTAATCCGTGAGCGTGGCATCAAGGCCGTGACCGACCTCATCAACAAGCACAATCAATCCGGCAGCAGCGACCCAATCAAGTAAAAGCTCGCTGATTAGCGATTGATTAAGACCACCACCTACAGTTTCTCCTTTTTCTCTTTTCGTTTAGGGGGGAAGTGCGGTGGTGGTCGCAAAGGAGATCAGGTTCATGGCAAACAGCTTTGTTTTCACCAAGTTGACCAATATTGAGGTGCCACAGCTGTGGGAGCAGCGTGAGCAAATCTTTAAGCAAAACGAGGTCGACCTTAAAGACAACGAAAAGGTCGATTCCTCTGGCATTGCCTTTCTCGTACAGTGGGCAAAAAGCACTAAAGACAAGAAGCTGACCATTCACCATGCCTCAGCTAATGTCACCTCCCTCATCAAAACCTTTCGATTAGGTGCTCTCTTTGAGCTCGTTGATCCTCAAGACAAGCAATAGCTTGTGGTAACAAGCTCTGCTTGCTTCCCATGGAGGATGCTGCGGCACCCTCCATATTAAGATCTCCGCACTGCTTTCCTCTTCTCTGCTCCGCCTTCTCCTCCTTCTTATCTTTACGACCTGTACGGTCGCGTGCCACGGTTAACCAATGTCCTGCTATACTAGCCCCATAAAACAAGCGATGCTATGGAGG
>CALXYZ010000086.1 GCA_944393075.1 uncultured Anaerobiospirillum sp.
CTTTCTCTAGCCAAAATATAGCCACCAAAGAACGGCTATATTTTCGAAATCAGTGCCTAATTGGCGGAAGTTAAGGTCTATAAATTAAGCAAAATGGCTTATTTATCTTATTTTGTGCTTCCTGAAAGGGGCGTATAGCCAACAGCACAAGGGGTTCATTTCCTTAGCTATATCGGCTCTCAAACTCACAGAGAGTTGAAAATGAGGCTGACTTAAGGGCATAGCCATGCCCTAATTCCTTGCTACCACGTATAACAGGCGTAATACTCCATAAAGCTCATGGGATTGCGCGCCCAGATTTTTCAAGTGTGCGCAAAAATCATCACCTCTTGGTTTGCTCATTTCCTCATATTACGTGCAAGCAAGCCAATCTCTCATGGTCTAATTTAAGCAAATTAGAATAGAATTGAAGTTGCCTCTTCAGGAGGTCTGCATATGGCACTGGCTCTAACGTAACGCAGCGCAGCTTAGCGTAGCGAATGTAGCGTAACGGGGCGTAGGCTAGGTCAAGTTTTATTTTTTTCAGATGGACAAGCTAAGCGGTGGCGAGATGACGCAGAGTATTTTTGAGCAGCCAGAAGTATTAGAGCAACTGTTTGTAGAGCTCACTCACTCTTATCAAACAGGACAATTTGCAAGCCTTGCCCAATTACAGCGTATTGCGCCAAGCCTTAATGCCGCCGAGTATGAGCTCTTAATTGAGCGCTTTACTGCTCATTTACGCGAGCAGATGCTCAAGCAGCTCCAAGACCGCACTCCTGCTGCCACTACTACTGCAGCCACAGCAGTGGCACCAGCCCAAGTTCCAGCTTCCGCTCAGGCTCCATCACCAGTCTCAGCTTCTGCACCTGTTGCACAGCAGTTTGTATCCCAAGCAGCAGCTCCGCTAGCTTCTTCTTCGTCTTCTGCTGCTGCTATGCTAAATCCAGCCACTCTTGCTGCTCAACAATTAATGGCTGCATCACAGCTCCAGCAACAGTCTCTGTCTCAGGTTCCTGCGCAAACTCCAGCTCAACCTCAATTCCAGCAGCAAGCTCCTATGTTTGCTAATCCAGCATTTGCTGCTAATGCTGCAACTACTGCCACAACCACTGCGGCTATGCCTTCTGATATCCAAGCTCAGCTTCATGTCTTAGAGCAAGAGTTTATGCAGAGCATGGGTCGTTTCCTCGTCAATCGTGAGCAGGAATTAGGAAATGCTGCTACGCAACAGATCAAGGACTTAGAAGATAAGTGCGCGGCTTTGGAGGCTCAAATTACAGCCCTCACCCAAGAGCAAAGCAAGCTGCAAGCAGATCTCGCTTTAGCTGAAGCTCAAAAGCAAAAGGTCTTAGATGCCTACAACACACAGCGCAAGGTTTTGGCTCAGATGGCGGTCTCAGAGGAGGCTATCGCTATCTTGCGCTCTGCTCTTAGCATCAAGAATCTCTCGCTCTTACGCAGCCTCTCAATGGAAGGTGAGCACAGCCAAGAGTTTTGTCTCTTAGTGAGCATGCTGCCAGCCATTACTCGCGACAACGTCCTCAACTTGGTGTCACTGGCCTTAAATATTGCTCAAGAACGCACAACTCCAGTCAGTGATGAGGATGATCCACTAATCGCCGAAATTCAAGGCTCGTCCTTAGGTGCCGCTGAAGCTCCTCAGGTACAGCTACAGGCACAGGAGCAATCACAGAGTCAAGCTGTAGTTGAGCCTGTAGCTGCTGCTACAGAAGAAGCTCCAGCTGAGAGACCAATTGAATCTACAGCCGCTGCTGCTCCTGAATCTTTAGCTACCAATGCTGCAACTGACTTGTTTGCGCTGCAGTCACAATTCAATGCTGCTGGCTTTAGCCCAGAGAGCTTTGCTGCTCTGCATGCTGCTCTCTCTAACGCTAGCGCCAAAGCAGGAGATGATGCTTCCTTAGGTGATAATGCAGGCAAGCCATTAGACCTCTCAGGCATTATGGCTGTCTCTAGTGGGGCTTACTCCAAGCCAGAGCCTACTGCTGCTTCAACTTCTTCTGTTGCTCCTATGGCGCCTGTAGCTCCAATAGCCTCAGATGCTTTAGCAGAACCTGTTCTGCCAGCAACTAACTCTCCTGAGGTGGCATTAGATAGCGCTGAATATGTGCCTGATCAGGGGCAGATTAACGCTGCTATGCTGGCTCAAATGGCTGCTCTAAATGATGCTTTAGCTGCCCAAAAGGCCGCTGATGCTGGGCGCGCTACCCGTATTGTTTCTGGTGCTAGCGCTACTACCAAGCCTAATGAGGAAATCTCGGCTGCTCAGAGCATTGTCCGTACTCTCAGCACTGTGTCACGTGGCACTACAGCTATTAGTAAGACGCCAACCCTGTCTACAGTGCAAACAGCCTCTACTTTAGGTGGAAGTACTGTTGCTAGTACCGAATTGAGTGGTACCCCTGTAGTAATGGGGGTGACTGTAAGTTCAGGTGATGAAGCTAGCGCCACCAAGCTGTTTGATGATTTAGAGCAGATCTGCACCGCTATTTTTGATGATAAAGATAGCCCTGACGTTACTTCCTTAGACTTAGAGAATGCTGTGGCTCAGGCCATTGATAGTGGTGTCTTTGCCTCAGAAGATTCGATGTTATGCCGTCGTCTTGTCTTAAAGATGATGATGTTAGGCCGCGCGGAAATGAGCATTGCCGATCTCAGATCTAAGGATGAAGACATCGTTAATGCTTTAAAGAGTGAAGAGCAAAAGCAATTCGCTCGTGCTGTGCTTAACTGGGGTAAGACTCGTACCTACTTAAAGAAAGGTGCTGTTGATGAGGATACAGCTCAACACAGTACTACCACCAATATCGTAGCCTCGGTGCCAACTACCAAGACTGCAACGCCTGCTGCTGCACTTGCTCCAGAGAGCAAAGAAAAAGACCCTCACAGCATCAATCTCACAGCCATTAGCGCTAGCAAAGAACAGGAAGCAGAGTCTGCTCCAGCCTCTGTAATGGGAAGAGATACTACAGCGGAAGCATCTGCGACCGCCTCAGGCTCTACTACCTCGGTTGCTGGCAGCGAGACTGCCAACAAGGCTAACAAGCAGCCTGCGATTTTGCTTAACAGCGTGCGTCCACGTGCCTTACCTCGTGATGAAGGTACCTTAGTACGTGAGATGACCCAAGAGTTAGGTGATGACAGTATTGCGGCTTTTGCGGCGGCTAGCGCCAAAATCGAGTCTTTAGCGCCACTGCTCCATGAAGCAGGTAAAGAGCTCAATGCTGTGGCCGCTGAGGCTGAAGAGGCTGTCAAAGAACACGCTAAGAACACTAGTGCTGCTTCCTCCCTAGACGCGGCTAAGTCTGGACAAGGCACTGCTGCCATTTTCTCAGCCCCTGGCTCTCAACCACATAATCAGGCTACGAGCTCGTTTTCCTTTGCTAGTTTAGAGGCTCAACAGCAGCAAGCTAAGAGTGCTGCCGTGGCCGCAAGTGCGCAAGCCCAAAAGCAAGAACACCAAGCTGCTACTAGTGAAATTGCTTCGGTAGCTAAGGATGTACTCAAGGTTGCTCATGAGTTAGAGCGCTCGTTTGATGAAAAAGATCGCTTAGAGAAGAAGAGCTCGCTTTTTAACAACTCGGTCTTTGCTAACACCCAAAGCGGCACTACTGTCTTTGGTTTGGATGATAACAGCTCTGCTTTAACCAAAGCCGCAGATAGCAACACCACCGAGTCACAAGGTGCAGCTGCTGATGCAAACGGTGTCCGCTCCACCAAACACAACGATGAGGAAGATGCTGCTACTGACTTTATTGGTGGCCCAAACCAAGCTGATGCGCTTGATGACTTCATCACGGGCAATATCTCAGACAACAGCAGCTTTGGTTCGGCTAAGCTCGATGCCATCAGAGCCAAGATCAAGGCAGCGCAAGATAGCTCAGCTGAGAATGCGGTTAATACCAATGCAGCTACAGCTGTAACGGCGCCCGCCCCTGAGAGTAAGAGTCTAAGTTCAGCTCTTACCGTTATGTTAGCAAACGATAATGTCAGCACCAACGCTGACGGTTCTACTGCCTTATCGCAGCACACCAACATCATTGTGGATCAGGCCAACTATGACAGCAGCAAGTTTAGCGGTAGCACCTTTGCTTCTGGCGCTAATACCACAGCAACAACTAACGGTAGTGGTGACTCTACTAGGAGCTTTCCCAGAGGCACCCCTGAAGCCACAGCAATAAATAATCAGCAAACGGCCCAAGCTTTAGACGGTAGTCTTGCTGCCAGCTTCACAGCTACAGGCTCGACCAACATCATTAAGGCCGCAGCAGAGCCTCTACCTGCACCAGTAGCAGCTACACAAGTTTCTGCTGCTACTACTACTACTACTACTACGATAGCTACAGTTAATACTGACAATGGCAATACTAGTGGTGAGCAAGGCCAAGCTGGTAATCAAAATGGTGGCAGCAAGCACTATTTTTTAGGCGATAACTACGAGATTCGTGACCCAAATGTGGTTGAGGAAAAGACCATTCTCTCGGAGCACACCTCCATTGTGCGCAGCTATAACCCAGAGCGCCCATATGCTAAAAGTGACTTTGTAGTTGGACAAAAGATGTCCGACTCTACAGCCATTATTAGCAGTACAGATCCTGATGTTTCTGCTGCTGCTACTACTACTACTACAGCTACTGCTACGGCTACCACTAACTCGGCTGATGCAACTCAAGAAAGCAAAGAGCCGATAGATGAGTCGGTTTATAAGCCTCAAGATGAGGTTGTGCCATCGGTCGCTGACGTGCTCTTTACCTTAGCTGCAGCCAATGAGCCTATGGATGAGGAGAGCAATAGCGGCGATAGCAATGTAGCATATGCTCCAGCTTCAATGGATGCTACTGCTACTGCTGCTGCTACTACTGATGCTACTGAGACTGTTTCTAGCACGGAACCAGATTCTAAGACTGAAACCACACAAGATATTGCTGCTTCCGTGGAAGCAGAGACTGTAGTGGATAATGCCGACGAAGTGTCTTCTAAGACGGAAGATATCCAAGAGGCTCCTGCTATTGAGTCAGTGTCTTTTGAGGTGGCAGATACTACTGATACCGATAGCTCTACTGAGACTGAGGACATATCTGTCTCCGAAGATAATGCAGAGTCTGTAGCTCCTGCAAGTGAGCCAGTGTCCTTTGCTGTAGTGGAGGATGATAGTAGCTCTGATGAGGCAGATAGTGACTCTACTCAAGAGACTTCCACCACTTCAGAAAGCGTAGAGTCTACAGACACAGCAGTGTCCACAGAGCAAGAAGCAGTTGCAGCCCCAGAGGTCGTAGAAACCACGGAGTCTGGTGACGCTACTACTGAAGCTGAGGGCGAGGCCTCTAAGGAAGAGTCTACTGATACTGAAGCAGTTGCAGAGCCAGCTGTTACTTTGGATACCAAAGATTCCACAAATTCCACAGATTCGGTAGAGACAGCTAAGACGTCTAATGATGTCGAGGTTGGCGCGGAGGCTGTAGCCACTGAGGATGTATCTGAAGCCGCTGATGCTGGTACTCAAGAGGACGTTGCTACTGCTGCTACTGCTACTACAAATACCTCTGCAAAGACTGAAGATGCCGCTGAAGAGGTAGAGACTAACGATGAGACAGTGGCTACTGAGTCAAAGGAAGTAGCTGAAGACACTCAAGATGAGTCTGAATCCACTGAGACTATTGCTACCTCTGAGGAAGTAGATGCTGCAGAGGATACAGAGACTGTAGACGAGGGTACTGAAGACTCTGCTGAGGAAGTAGAGACCTCGGAAGAGACTGTTGAAGAGACCACTGAAGAAGAGTCTGAAAGCGTTACAGAAGAGTCCGCAGAAGTAGATTTTCAAGACGATGAGTCTACTGATGAGGAGTCTGAGTCTTTAGATGAATCAGACGAGGTAGACGAGTCATCTGATTCAGACGATTCCGACGAATCAGAGCCAGAGGTCGATGAGTCCCGTAAAGAGCGCGATAGCCTTAGCTATGAGGAAAAGGTTCGTTATAAGTTCTTAAGCGACATGGTGGCTGTAAGGATCAATAGCCGTATCCGCCAGTTAAACCAGCTCTTTAATGGCTTTGGTAACCAAAACAATGTCAAGCAAGTTACGGTTAGCGATCTGGGGGATTACTACAAGAGCATCATTGACTCCTTTGAGCGTGATCAGCTCTTATCTGGCAGTCTTAAAGCCGCGCTTTTAGAAAAGATGGCTCAAGACTTAAGCCAAGAAAACCTCTTGTCTATTGAGAACGAGGATCTCTTCAACCCAGTAAAGACTGTGATTCCTAGCTTTATGATGGGCAGTCATGTTTTAGGTGCACCACAAATTTCAAGTGGATTTGTTTCAATGCAGGCAGCTCCAGTAGATAGTAATGAGGCCGACTCTGAGTCTGAGGATGAGCCTGAGTCAGAGCCTGTTGAAGCTGAAGCTGAGTATGAAAATGAGGATACCGAATACACCGAGTCTGAGGATTTGGAGGTATCTGATAGTTCTGAAGAGGAAGTAGCAGAGCCTGAGTCAGAGGTCGATGCTGAATTTGATGAAGCTTCTACTGATGAAGACAATGCTGAAGTTGAAGCTGACGCAGATGCTGAAGTGGCAAATGATGTAGAGTCAGATGTAGAGGAACAGCAACAAACTGACGAGACATCTGAGGCTGAAGAAGAGGCTGAAACCGACTCGGAATCAGAATCATCATCCGAATCATCATCATCTGATGCTGATATGGAGTCTAACGAGTCGTCAGCAGCAAAGGTTGTTTTCTCTTTAGAGAAAGATGACGTTGTTGAAGAGCAAGAGCAGTCATCTGATGCGGAGGTTGCAGATGATTCTGTTGCACCTGCCGCGGCTACTGATTATGAGAGTGGTGATAACGCCTCGGTATTAAGCAACAGCCATAGTGTTGAGTTACCAGAGCAAAGCCCAGCCTCTCCAATGGAGTTTATGGCTGTAACTTCATCGGACTCAGATGGTGCTGCGGCTTCTACTGATGACAGTAAAGCTGAGAATACTACTGCTATGTCAGCTGAGTCTGGCCCAGAGGTTTCAGTCCATAATACTGAAGATGAGGGTAGCGAGCTGAGCTTTAATGCAGATTCAGGAACGGGCGCTGTTGTAGGCGTGCAAGAACCTCACTTTGAGCTGCAAGATGAGAACGCATGCTCTACAGACATGAGCGCTAGTATCAGCTTTAATACCATCAGTGACTCCACGGATAGCGAGGAGCATTCTGAGCTCGATTCATCCTTAAAGATCTCCTTAGATGAGATCAATGCTGGTGGTGAGAGTGACGATGGTAGTAGCAGTAGTGCTGATAGTAGCGAGCAAGACAGCAACAACCGCGACAGCGATAGTAACAGCAATGGTGCTGAGGTACCAGTAACTCCTGCTAGCTCTTATCTGGGTAAAGACCGTGATTTGCCAAACACCAACAACACTGAGATTCAAGGAACTTGGCATAGCGATGGTAAGAACCGTGAGTATGCAACACAGCTGATGCATACCGACGAGGAGAACTTTGGAGCAAAGAACAATGGCTCAGGTTTGAGCTCTGCCTATGGCAAGTCTTCGGCTATGACCT
Organism: uncultured Anaerobiospirillum sp.; assembly: GCA_944393075.1. Taxonomy (GTDB): domain Bacteria; phylum Pseudomonadota; class Gammaproteobacteria; order Enterobacterales; family Succinivibrionaceae; genus Anaerobiospirillum. Next base: position 7,557 of record CALXYZ010000086.1, read on the forward strand.
TTATGTTCCACGATGTGCCAAAGCCACAACTTCAAAACTCTAACAAGACCACGGGCTCTGGTAGTGCCTCCTTTGCCCGCTTGGCCTTTAGTGATCCTGCGTCTTCTTATGGTCACAGCAATACTAAGGTTAAGGTCGATACGAGCGGTATTAAGCTCGCTACAGCCGATATGCCTAAGAGCAATGTGTCTTCAGGAGCGGGCGCTGCTACTGCTGACAAGAGTCACAACCTAGGCCAAAGCCAAAGCAAAAGCCAAGGCCAAGACCAAAGTCAAAGCTTGAGCAGTAGTAACAATAGCTGTGGCCGCAGTAACAGTAGCGGTAGCATGAAATCTGCTCCAGCTTCTGCTGCTAAAAAGGAAGCTAAGAGCGCTCCTCATGTGAAAAGCACTCAGGTAGGCGAAAACATCTTTACCTTGGACTTGGGGGCTAAGAGCGCAGCTGCGGCTGCGGCAGCTGCTGCCGCTTTTGAGGCACAGCACCCTGTACCTTCGATTGAGCCAATTAAGGTGTCGCCGATGGCCAAAGCCTTAGCTAATCTCCATGGCGTCCATGAGCCATCAAAGTTAGGGGTAGGCGCTGTAAACCATCAAGGTGGAAATGCTAAGAACAATACTAACGGCAAGTCTAAGCCAAACAAGGGTAGCGATAAGGGCATTCAGTGGTTTGGTGACAAGCGTTAGATTGCGTGGAGCTTTGGTGTCATTGGGTTATAGGTAGCATAGGTGGCGCCTGTGGTGCTTGTGGCACTGGTGACACCGGTGACACCGGTGGTTCTGGTGTCACATGAGCCACGTGAATCCTAGAGCTAGAAAACATGTGAGCCATGGTGCTGATATGAGGACAGTTTGCGGTGAAAGTGCAGTTTGAGCCTCTGTTAGAGGGGCTTTATAGAATTAGTAAGTGCATGGTTTTGCTGCTTGATAGCAAGGGTGCTGTGCTCTTTAAGCATGTACCTCACAACTGCCCTGATCTACATCGCTCTAATCCTGAGATTCTGTTTAGCTACGTAGAGCAAATTAAGTCTCTGACGTGCCCGCTACTTTTGAGCGCTCAACAGAAAGTAGGGGGACTCGCTTTTGCTGATGGCTCTATCTTGGTGGTGGGGCCTCTTGAGGTTGAGAAAGATCTTGAGCGTGAGCGCGACAAAGATCAAGATAGCGAGCGAGATGGTCATCGTGAGCGCGAGCGGGAACGTGAACGTGAGCGTAAGTCTTCTGCCGTATTGTCTGAACGACGCAATGCCGTCAATGTGCAGCTTGAGAGTATCTCATGGATTGAGCGCCGTGTTTTTGGTGCGGCGGTAGAACTCCTTCCTCAAGACGAGGCGGTGCTAAGTACGCTTCAGCAAGGCGGTGGTATCGAGTCTTTGGTGGTGTCTGAGTTGAGCAAGATTAAAGAGATCTTGCCTGACTGGGCCGAAGTGGTACCAGAGGGACGCCCTCATAGCAGCTATGTTTATGAGTTAGCAGCGTTAGATGCCATCACGCGCGGTGATGCTCGTACCTTTGTTTTTGCTCAACTGCGTCGCCGCAATGGCCAAAATGGCGTGATTGGCTATAGCACGATGCGCGCTAAACAGAATATTGCTATCTGTGCGGTGGTGTTGAACTCGCGTGCTGCTATCGCGGGCGGTTTAAGCGCCGAGCAAGCCTACACTATTGCAGACTTCCTGATTCTGGCGATTGAGCGTGCAACTAAGGTTGAGCAGATTGATCTCATAGTGGTCAAAAGCGGCGTGATCTATTCGCGTCTTGTGTATGATCTCAAACAAAAAACCAACACCAAATCCCCTTTACGCTCTTTGAGCAAAAGAGCAATGGATGTGATTAGGCGCTACCTCTATACCAAAGTGGATCGTCTCAAAATCGCCGCTGATCTAAACGTCAACCCAGATTACTTAGATCGTGTGCTCAAGGATGATTGCCATACCACAGTCATGGAGTGTTTGCGTTTAGAGCGTATCGAGGAAGCTAAAAAGCTCTTGGTGCAAAGCTCTACACCTATAGGTGACATCGCTACTATGCTTTTGTTTAGTCACTCATCGCACTTTGGTAAGGTTTTCAAAGAGGTCACAGGTGTGACTCCAAAAGCTTATAGACAGCGCCATAAGTACTCATCGCCATCCGACCTGCTGTAGTAGCCATTGAGCTTTTGTTGGTAACAGAAACTAAAAAAGCAGCCGCAGCTGCCTTTGAGATCATTCTGTTAGTGCCGCGCCTCGCCTGATTTAGCGCGATAAAGCGAGGCGCATAACTAAGTTGAGTTTTGTCGTTACTTGAGAATCGGTTGTGATCGATTACTGCTTCTTGAATACTAAGAGGTGGCCAGCGAAGTCGCGGTCAACCTTGTCCATGTTGATGCCGAAGTGCATGAGCTCATCGCCTCCAAAGATATCGCCCTCTAAGTTGTAGTTGCTCAGGTAATCTAAAGCGTTAGCAGCTAAAGATGGCGAGAATAAGTGGTGAGTTACCTTGTAGGTGGCGTTCTCATCTAAAGCAGTGAGACGAACCTTGCGGATGTTGCCCTGAGGTAAGCACTGATTCTTGAAGTACATGAATACCACTTCGCTACCATCCTTGGCGACAAACTGCCAAGCGGTCTCGTTTTGAGTGCCCTCCCATGGGGACATTAAGCGGTAGAACTTACCCTGTTGAATGGTTGGACGCAGCTCCTTGTACAGAGCGATGTGGCTCTTGACCTCTTCTTGCTCCTCAGCAGAGAGCTTGCCTAAATCCATCTCGTAGCCGAAGTTGCCAGACATAGCGCAGATGAAGCGGCTTAACATTGGGGTAGAACGGCCCACTTGGTGGTTAGGGCAGGCACTGACGTGGCAACCCATGGTGATTGGTGGAAACACTAAGGAAGTGCCGTATTGGATCTTCTGACGGCAGACCTCATCGGTGTTGTCGGAAGTCCACACCTGTGGCATGTAGTACAGCATGCCTAAGTCGAAGCGACGGCCACCACCAGCGCAGCTCTCAAAGAGAATGTTTGGGAACTTAGAGGTGATTCGCTCCATAATGTCGTAGACACCTAAGACGAAGCGAGTCACGATCTCTTGTTGCTGCTCAGCAGGAAAGGCGGCAGAACCGATGTCGGTTAAGTTACGATTCATGTCCCACTTCACGTAGTCGATGTCAGCAGAACCTAAGACCTCGCAGATGGAGTCAACCACATAGTCGCGAACTTCAGCACGCGATAAGTCGAGCACGTATTGGTTGCGTTGTTGTTGTCTGATGTGGTTTGGAACGCCTAAGGCCCAATCTGGGTGAGAACGGAATAGGTTGGAGTTAGGGGAGACCATCTCTGGCTCAATCCATAAACCAAACTTGCAGCCTAAGCCGTGGATGCGGTCGCATAAGCCCTTGATGCCGTTAGGCAGCTTCTTGGCGTTGATCTCAGTCCAATCACCTAAGCTGCAGTTATCCTTATCACGGACACCGAACCAACCGTCGTCTAACACTATCAGCTCAGCACCTAATTTCACAGCATCCTCAGCAAAGCGCACGATGCTGTCCTCGGTGAAGTCCATGTAAGCAGCTTCCCAGCTGTTGACTAACACTGGACGTAACTGATCCTTGTGCTGGCTGCGCACTAAGTGCTCTTGCACTAAGGTGTGGAAGTGCTGCGACATAGCGTTGAAGCCGTCAGCAGTGTAAACAAGCACAGCCTCAGGGGTGGTGAAGGACTCATCTGCCTTTAATTGCCACTTGAAGTCGAAGCCGTTGATGCCCATGGTCATACGGACATTGCCAAAGGAGTTAACTTCGGTAGCAGCCTCGTAGTTACCAGACCACACTAAGCCGCAAGCGTAGACTTCTCCTTGGAACTCATCGGCGTTGTGGGCGCATAAGGCTAAGAAGTTCTGGTGCTGGTGAGAGGTAGCGCCACGTGTGGAAGAGCTGATCTCAATACCGTGGTTTAATGGGGTACGCTCGATGTTGCGCTCAAAAGCGTGCTTGCCGTAGAGGTGAATGCGATCGAAGTCAGCCTCTGGGAAGTCAATGCTTAAAGAAGCAGCCTTGCGCAGATAGACGGTGCCAGAACCGATGTTCTTGATGGTGGCGTGACGAGCGATGACATCGACATCATCAAAGATGGTGTAGGAGAGAACAACCTCTAACTCACCGCCAACTTCCTGCATGGTGATCTCCAAGGTAGTAGCCTCTTTGTCAGAAGCAAAGGTAGCAGGGAGGCCAGCAAGGCTCTTCTTGCCTTGGAAGATCTCGTGGGACTTGTAGCGGAGGTCTAAGGTGGTGGTGCCGTTGGAGAGGGTAGCCTCTAAGGCAGGGATGCGGTAATCACCGCTGCCATAGGTTGGGTATTCTTGAGGTAGAACATCTAAAGAGAAAGTACGGGCATCAGCTAAGGCTTCTGGGTTAGGTGCACCCTCGCGCTCAGTTTGATAGAAAGCGCGCTGTAAGTTGAAGTGCTTTAAAGCGCGGCCAAAGTACATGTGGCCTAAGTAGCCATCATGGAAAAGCTGCATCACATAAGCGATGCGGCCGTTTTGTAAGGTAAAGCTGCGATCTTGCTCGTTATAGATGATAGACATTCCTCAATCTCCATTTGCGCCGCTCACTTCGATCCATCCCTCTCCTGTTTGTATACTGTAGAGAGATTACTCAGCAGCGTTGCTGCGCGAAACTAAATTGGAACCTGAACATAAAGGCCAAGGGATACCCCCTGACCTTTAGATAATTTAGTTGTGGTGGTATCAGTCGATGCTTGAATGTAGGAATTAGCATCAGCCGATGGTGCTAATTTACCGAAGTTATATGGGGTGTAATCTCATAAAATCGACCTTAATAGCATTTAATCGACTTAATGTATGCAAGCTCCATTTTATGGGCTTTTGCGGCCCTAAAAATATTTGAAGTTCATACTTTTCCTGACAGTTGTGGCGGTATTGCAACCTTGTTGGTGGGTCTCCTTGGCAGTCGAACTGTCGAGCTGTGCGTACAGCACAAATCAGCCTCTAGCCCTTGTGCTATAAGGAATTACCACCTGTATGGTCATACTTAAGCAGCCTCTTTTAGATGCGTTTGAACTTGTGCCCCCCGTTTGCTGTACGCACAGCTCGGTTTTTTTTTTGTGTGTGCCAAAAAAGCTGATATTTATCGGGCGCAAAGTGGGTGTATAGATGGGTGGGTAAAAATTTTTTTAAAAAATGCTTGCCAATGTGTGGTCGCATCAGTAGAATAGCATTCGCTTTCTGACGTTACCTAAACAGAAAGCGGTTGGTCCGAAAGAAAACGGACTTGCCAATGTGGAGGGGTTCCCGAGTGGCCAAAGGGATCAGACTGTAAATCTGCCGGCTCTGCCTTCGATGGTTCGAATCCATCCCCCTCCACCATGTTCCTACCTTTTCTTTCTGACTGCATTATCTTGTCAATCACGAATTCCCACTTAATATCATTTGTTAATCTTCGATCGACATTGCATGCGCAGTGGTTTTTGTATTTGTGGTTCAAGTTTTCCATGACGCAGCTCTGGAACTTTAAGGCTTGCCTTAGATCAAGGCTCTTATCTACCTAGCTTTGATCAACGTTAGTTGGGTTCTTGTAGTTACAGGTTCACGGATTATCAGTGCGGGCATCGTATAATGGTTATTACCCAAGCCTTCCAAGCTTGTGATACGGGTTCGATTCCCGCTGCCCGCTCCATTTCAATCTGTGAGCTTTTCGGTTCTGTTTACTAGGATTTATTTCAAGATGGCAAAAGAGAAGTTTGTCCGTACTAAGCCACACGTAAACGTCGGCACCATCGGTCACGTTGACCACGGTAAGACCACCTTAACTGCAGCTTTAACCAAGGTGTTAGCTGAGAAGTTCGGCGGCTCTGCTATGGCTTTCGATCAGATCGACAACGCTCCAGAAGA